>JALSKZ010000053.1 GCA_026988575.1 Thermodesulfobacteriales bacterium
AGCTTCCCTCAAAGTTTTCTGGACAAGCTTTTTGATGGTGTTCTGCACTTCTTCGGGTTGAGGAGCTTTTTTGATTTTGGTCATGTGTCCACCCTCCTTAATTTGGTCATTTTAAATTTACACAATTGGGTGGACACTCCCCTTTCCTTCTTTTAAATCGTTCCGCAACTTTTGTATATGCTCTGCTAATTTCACAGCGATTTCCTTAATTTTAGTATGCCCTAATGTTTCATTTTGAGCGGCGGTGATGAGTTTAGGAATTGATTTATTACCTCCTCCTAATTAAGGACCGTACCATGCATCTTATTCGATATCAAAACAACTTACCCAAGCTACATAAACCATACTGCTGAAAAGTTAATCTGATTTTCAATATGCAAAACTTCTGACATCGTTTCAAAAATCATCTGAAAGATTTACCCATTCCCAAAAAAGCCCGGCTTTTTTTATGTCTACTGGATTAGAAAAGCACCTTTCGTGGGAGTCGAGCCCAAAAGATGCCTATCAACCCCTTCTAAGACTTATTTCGGAAAATAACAAAAAATGTTTTATCAAATTTCTTGAGACACGCTATGAGCCCTGGCAAGTCGCCCAGGCTGAAGAGGCGATAAAACTTTACAACTACTTCTTTTCTATCTCGCAAAAATCTTCCGAAGAACCTGCGGAGGCGGCCAGGATATCACCGCAGCGATTGACGCCGTAAGGGCCAGGGAAAGACGACGTTTGCCGGTGGTGCTCGAAAGGGAAGAGGTGAAACGGGTACTGCAACACATGTCTTATCCATACCATTTAATTGCCGGTTTGATGTACGGCGCAGGGCTACGCCTAACCGAGGCTTTGAATCTGCGTGTAAAAGACGTGAATTTCGAAAAACGACAAATAATCGTCCGGGCGGGGAAGGGGGACAAAGATCGTGTAACCATCCTTCCGGAAAAACTCGTCGATCCTCTGTGGGAGCATTTACAAAAAGTGAGGCAGCTTTACGAATTTGATCGTGAGGAGGATCTTCCTGTAGTCCATCTTCCCGGTGTGCTGGCGCTCTGGGTGTACACTCCCTTTTTAAACATAGACTAGACTCCTATAGTTTTTATTTATGATTATCATGAGAAATATTATGAATCAAGTAAATTTTGCAAAGCTCTCGAATCAATATTAGAGCTATTAAGCTGTGTAATTAGAGATTCAAAGTTGAACACATTTTCAAAGGTAAATAGACTTAAATCAGCAACTATGAAATCTTTACCTGATTCGTTATACATTGCTTGATTCTTTTATCATTTTATATGCGTGGGCAATTTGCTTTGCAAATAATTGGATTATCCTATACCAGGATATTATTGAAATTATTTGCATTAGCTCAGACTTAATCTGACAGGGGGCCCTTTCAAATAAGGAGTGGTCCAGGCTGTCCTCCCAAGAGATCCACCAAAATCACTAAATAGGAGGAGTAGCCATGATCACTCAAGAAAAACTTATCAAAAACAAATTGGGCTTGCTAGAGCTTGCTGCTTACTTGAAGAACGTCTCTCGTGCCTGCCGTGTTATGGGCTACAGCCGAGACACTTTCTATCGCTTTAAAAGGGCCTATGAACAAGGAGGCATTGAAGCCCTTTATGAAAAATCCCGGCGCAAGCCCAATCTTAAAAATCGCGTCTCCGAAGGAGTCGAAAAGGCCTTTCGACCTGCTCCCCAAGGCCAAGAATCCTCAGACGAACGGGATTGGCGAGAGATTACCTTTGGACGGAAAATACACCAAAGAGAGGCCGCACAAGGGGCGTTGGCCAAGAAGCGACCAAAATTAGACTCGAATTGTGGGATATCGGACCTAATTTCTTCGGGGGGGAGAGTTTTGCTGAGCGTATCATTTGGCTCCCCGGGCAGGACTCGAACCTGCAACCTACGGGTTAACAGCCCGCCGCTCTGCCGATTGAGCTACCGGGGAATGCAAGACAAAATTATCTTTCCCTAGGGTTCCTGTCAATACCCTCTTGTTTAACGCCTGCTTCTTAGGCCGCCTGGGCAGCTACCTGCTCCAGGGGATATACGCTAACTACTTTTCGTCCGTGACGAGTCTCAAATTTTACTATGCCGTCGATTTTGGCAAAAATAGTATAGTCTTTACCAAGACCTACATTAAAACCTGGGTGAATTTTGGTACCTCGCTGACGCACTATTATGTTGCCCGCCTTGACAAATTGTCCCCCGTAACGTTTGACGCCCAGGCGTTTGCTCTTGCTATCGCGTCCATTACGCGATGAACCACCAGATTTTTTATGCGCCATAAACGGCCTCCTTTCCTAAGCCTTGATTTCTTGGATTTCAAGAACTGTATAATACTGCCGATGCCCTTGCTTCTTTTTATAATTCTTACGCCGCTTTTTCTTAAATACCAGAATTTTGCGACTCCGACCTTGCTCAAGGATCTTGGCTATTACCTTGGCCTCAGAAACCAAAGGTTGACCAACTTTTACCTCTTCTCCTTCGCCCACCAAAAGGACTTCATTCAACTCTATTTCGGTACCTGGTTCCCCAGAGATCTTCTCTACGGTTATCCTTTCTCCCGGGCGAACTTTATACTGTTTGCCACCGGTTTTAATTACCGCGTACACGTCTTCCACCTCCGCAAAAAAAACTGTGTGGCGCAAAATAGCATTTCCTTCTGGCCTGTCAAGGTTTATATCTGGTTTAGGGCACAAGTTTTTGTTAAGCTTTTTCCCAATTATACCCTAAAAAAGAAAAAAGGAGTACCCATGATAGCTTATACAGACCTTCAGGAATTTATAGCACGCCTTGAAGCGGAGGGGGAACTAGTACGCATTAAGGAGCCCCTATCGCCTAAACTTGAAATACCCGAGGTTACGGACCGCGTCTGCAAGCTTTATGGTCCGGCCCTTTTATTTGAAAATGTCGCTGGTTATCGGATGCCTGTGTTAACCAATGCCTTTGGTAGTTTCCGTAGGATGAGTCTGGCCTTGGGGGTTGAAAACTTCGAGGCCCTGGCCGAGGACATACTGCAATTTCTGGAGATAGAAGCCCCAGACTCTATCATTAAAAAATTAAATCTGGTGCCTAAAATAAAAAGATTGGCCAATATCTTTCCCAAGAAAGTCAAAAAGGCCCCTTGTCAAGAGATCGTCCTTGGCGAAGATAAAGTAGATCTCTTGAAATTGCCTGTACTCCACTGTTGGCCTCAAGATGGAGGCCCTTTTATCACTTTGCCTGTAGTGATCACCAGACATCCCGAGACCGGCACACGAAACGTGGGGATGTACCGGATGCAAGTTTTTGACAAACGTACCACCGGTATGCATTGGCATCTCCATAAAGGGGGAGCACACCATTATCGTGTGGCAGAAAGACTAGGCCAAAGGTTACCGGTTGCTGTAGCCCTTGGGCCAGACCCGGCGGTAACTTATGCCGCCACGGCACCCCTTCCTGACGATGTAGACGAAATAATATTTGCCGGCTTTTTACGTGGAAAACCCGTGGAGATGGTCAAGTGTATTACGGTGGATCTTGAGGTACCAGCTACCAGCCAGATTGTCCTTGAAGGATATGTGGATCCAGGAGAGCGCCGGTTAGAAGGTCCCTTTGGGGACCATACGGGCTATTATTCCTTGCCAGACTATTATCCTGTATTTCACGTGACCTGTATTACCATGAGGCGAGATGCTATCTACCCTGCCACTATAGTTGGTCGGCCCCCTCAAGAGGATTGCTATATGGCCAAGGCCACAGAACGCCTCTTTTTACCCCTGATCAAAAAGACCCTTCCGGAAATCGTAGATATAAATTTACCCATGGAAGGGGTCTTTCATAATTTGGCCTTTGTCTCCATTGACAAACGTTATCCTGGTCATGCACGTAAAGTTGCCTGTGCCCTTTGGGGCTTGGGACAAATGATGTTTTGTAAGATCATCGTAATCTTTGATGCCGAGGTAAACGTCCAAGACGTCTCTGAGTGTTTATGGCGTCTTGGGAACAACATAGACCCTGAGCGAGACATATTTTTTGTCCAAGGCCCTGTAGACGCCCTAGATCATGCCTCTCCCCAAGCCTATTACGGAAGTAAGATGGCCATAGACGCCACGCGCAAATGGCCAGAAGAAGGGTTTGGTAGAGACTGGCCCGACGTAATCGAAATGGACCCCCAGATCAAGTCTAAAATAGATCAGCTTTGGAAGCGTCTGGGGCTAGATTTATGGCTGTCTAAGAGGCGTTGAATAAAGCGTAAGGCGTCTTGTTTCATATAAACATTGTTAAAAAAGACCAGTATTTCTTGAGCCCGGGCCGACATTAGCTTCTCTTGGAGCAAATCAAGTTCCTCCTCGGTATATTGATGCTGATAGACTAGACGTCCTCGAGCGTCTTTTTGGCCGTGTAGTCGTAAATAGAGCCGGGGTAATAAGGGGGCAAAACGTTGCCACAGGGCTGGCTCCAAAAAGGGGTCAAAGACCGGTATAACTTTATGTTTTAACCATATCCGCGTTAATAGATCTTCGCCAGGCCAACGTATTTCCAAGGCCAAACGCAGGGCCTTGGGCTTGACTTGCGAAAAAAAGCCTTCTATAAGGTCCTCTTCTTTTTGGCAGTGCTTGGGAAGTTGAAAGAGAATGTATTCTGCTCCCAGGGTTTGGGCCAGGGCTTCTGTCTGTTGCCAAAAGGAAAGGGTTGTCTCGTTTAGACGTAAACACCCTACCTTGTCCTTTAGCCTAGAGAGTAAATTTGGTGAAAGGCCAGCGCGTTTCCAGGTAGGAGAACGCAGGGTATGTGTAAGGCCCTGAAAGGCTTTTATGCTCACCTTAAAGGTGCGTCCCTGGCGTCCTTGAGCCAAGGCCTTCTGCCAATTAACAATCTGTTTATCCGTTGGAAATTTATAAAAGGTGGTGTTTATCTCAATGGCGGAAAAGAGCTCTGGTAATTTCTTCCAGGCCACTACCTGACCGCAAGGACCTACATATATCTGTTTTTTCATGTCCTTGGCCTTTTTAAAAACTTGCATTAAGTTTGCTACATATGCGTGCGGTAGTCCAGAGAGTAAAAGAGGCCTGGGTCAATGTCGATCAAGAAGAAAGGGCCCGTATTGCAAAGGGGTTATTGGTCTTATTGGGTATCGAAAAAGACGATAATCATACAGACGTCTCTTGGTTGGTCAAAAAATTGGTAGGTTTACGTATATTCGAAGACTCTGATAACCGGATGAATCTCTCGGTAAGAGACGTAAAAGGCGAATTTTTAGTGGTGTCTAATTTTACCATCTGTGGGGATTGTCGAAAGGGCAGACGGCCCTCTTTTGACAAGGCAGCCCCTGTGGAACAAGCAAAAGGTCTTTACGAAGATTTCTGTGCCGAACTAGAGCAGGAAGAGGTGCCGGTGAAAAGGGGAATCTTTCAGGCCCGTATGGAGGTCGGTCTTATCAATGATGGCCCGGTGACCATACTCCTAGATAGTCGCAAGAGGTTTTAATGGAGTTTCAACCCCACAGAGAAACACCATATTTACAGATAACCCTCCGTACAGATAATCCTCATCTTTGGGCCACTCGTGCCCAAAAAATGGAGGCCTTGGCCTTTTTTTATGACCAAGAAGAGGGGCTGTTTACCTTCACCTTGCCTGCTAGAGACATAAATAATGTTTTGCGCCACCTCTTAGATGCCTACCCAGAGGCAGACATAGTGGAGGTAGGGCTTCGTCCTGAATTAACTCCTCAAGGGCACAGACGTGCTATTCCTGGTGGGCTTACCATTGTTCCCCCCCAACCAGGAGAGACTCCCAGAGAGGGCGAAATTTTTTTAAAGAGCAATTTTTCCTTTGGCAGCGGTTATCATCCCACCACAGAAATTTCTCTAAAGCTTCTCTCTTTTGTGTTTGATAAGACCAAGATCCAACGGGTATTTGATTTAGGGACCGGAAGCGGCATTTTAGCCTTGGCGGCCCATGCCTTGGGAGCCGAAAAAATTCTGGCCGTTGATATCGACCTCCGGGCCTGCCGCGAAGCGCTTAAAAACACACGCTTGAATCGTGCTACGAAGAATATTCTCGTTGCTTGTGGGTCGTTAGAATGTGCACCGCTTAAAACCTTTGATCTCCTTATGGCCAATCTCACTATCGGGGTAATAACCACCCTGGCCCGCGATTTTGCTTCGCTCCTAAGACCTCAAGGGCTAGCCATACTTTCGGGTTTTACCAGGGCCCAAATGCCCCAGGTCCTAGAGGCCCTGGGGAGAGGGACTTTGTTAAAAGAATTAACTCTAGAGGGTTGGGCAGGTATACTGGTTCAGTTTTAGACTTTACCATGAGTGCGCCAGACCAAGACCAAAGTGAATAATACCCGCAAGTTGGTAATAAAGGCCAACAGAACAAAAATCCAGATAAACTTTCCCCACCATCCTAAGACGAAGCATAGGAATACACGTTCATCTCTCTTCCCCGGCCAGAAACGAAGGGGATGTAATAAAGTATAGGCATCTTGGCCAAAGGCCCCACGAAAACGTTCCGTGGTGTAGCTCACCATGAGAGACCCAAAAATTGCCCAACAAATGGCTACAAAGACCTTGGGATCACTCCAGGGTACATGAAAACTCAAGAAAAATAGAAAAGCAAAATCTACTACGCGATCTAGTACTGAATCGAGCCAGCCACCAAAGGCCGTGGTGCGCAAAGAGGCTCGCGCTATTTCCCCATCCATACCATCGAGCATGGAGCTGAGTTGATAGAGGGCTATGCCCCATCGCGGCCACCAGTAGGTCACTAAAGCCGCTAAAAGCCCCAATAAAAAGGTAAATAAGGTGGCTTGGTTCGGCGAGAGGATGTTAATTAACCGAGCCGAACACCAAGTAGATACTCTACGGTTGAGTAGCCGAGATACAAGGCCATCTCCCCTGCCTTTTACCGAACAAGATAACAAGTTTCTTGTGGCTTTTTTGAGGTCTTCAGGGGTGTCTATGTCCATCCAAAAATAACCCTCAATAGGGGTGCAAGGGAGAGCTGCCTGTTGCACCACCGTAGAAAGACTAAAAGGTTCCTTTTTGCGGGCAAGCTCTTCGGCCACCAGAAAGATTTCTGGCGTTAGCACAAAGAAACCTGTATCAAAACCACTGTAGTTTGAAATATGTTTGCCAATATTTTTTACCCGACCGTTTTGACACAAGACTTTTGTGGCCTCACCAGGGTCTACAAAACGTGCCTTAGGGTCATAAATCAGCCCTTGGCCCCTCACGGCCTCTTTTACAAAAGCGGGTTCATAGATATGATCAGACATAGTAAGGATAAAAGTCTCCGTTACAAGGTCTTTGGCCACCAAAAGGGAATAACCATTTCCCAACTCTGGGAAAGGATTGACTACTAACCGGACCGGGAAAGGATGCTTGCGCAAAAAATCTTCAAAGGCCTTTTTATTGTGCGTATTGACGACTAGAACAAAATCTTCTATGCCTTCTTTTGTCAGGAGATATAAATGACGAAACAGGAGTTCTCTTCCGGCTACCTTAAGCAGACCTTTGGGGCAAAATTTAGTAAAAGGATAAAGTCGGTGTCCCAATCCAGCAGCCAGAATAACGGCTTGCATTTTTCCTCCTTAGAGAAGTTTTTAGGAGAATATAAGCATTATTATGACGAAAAAAATTGTCTCTCTAACTCCTATTTTTGAAGCCGATATCAATCTCTGGGGCACTACCGGGTTAGACGAAGAGGTTTTAGAAACTATAGCTCAGGCCAAGGCTATATTGTTACCCCAAATAATAACCCCTGAACTATACGCCTATTGTCGCACTTTAAATATACCAGTGTTTCCCAACTACGACTGGCGTTTTCGTTTTTCGGGTAAGATTGGACAGACTCTTATGTTTAAAGCCCTGAGGCTCCCCACGCCCAAGACCATTTGTATACCTAAAATAGCTAGTCTGGGGCAACATCCGCAAACTAAAAAGCTTAGCATGCCGAAATTTCCCTTTATAGTCAAAGGAAATTACGGACATGAAGGACAAGAAGTTTTCTTAATTACAGAGAAAGAACATTGGGAAGAGGCGTTAAAATATTTTAAAATGCAGGAAAGAGAGGGGTTTTTTGGCTTCATACTCCAAGAATATCTGCCAGCACCCTATGAACTCAGGGTAATAATCTGTGGGACTGATCTTATACCCGTTTGGCGGGAAAACAGCGATGACTTTAAGGCAAACTTAGCCCAAGGCGGGCAGTTAATTCCGTGTCCTGATAAAGAATTAGAAGCCCAAGGCCTGGCCCTGATAAGGCTATTAATAGAGAAAACACAGATTAATTTGGCCGCGGTAGATTTCTTAGTTGAGGATAAAAAATTGTTATTTAACGAGATCAATTATGTGTTTGGACGCCGAGCTTTAGGGGGAAGCGAAAACTTTTATAAACTTTGGCACAAAGCGGTAATTTCCTTTCTTAAACATCTAAAATAGACGGCTTGGCCAAGGGGAATATCAGCTCAAATCTTGTTCCTTCTCCTTCTTTAGACAGAACCCGTATGTCTCCTCCTACATCTTCCATATATTGTTTAACCATAGATAGCCCTAAGCCAGTACCTGATTCCTTTGTGGTAAAGAAGGGCATAAAAATCCTATCTATTAGAGATTTAGACATGCCTGGTCCATTATCTTCAACAATAATTTTGACATAATCTCTTTGATTGTCACGCTCTCTAAGTGTGTAGATATTAATTTTCCCCTTACCATTTAAAGCATCTACCGCATTCAAGACTAAATTTAAAATAATTTGTTCAAAGGTGACCAAGTCTATATAGATAGAACTTTCCTGAGGGGAAAAAGATATAGATAACTCTATTGATTTGGGAAGTAAAATCTCAAAAAGAGACTCTAAGCTTTTCAAGGTTTTATTTACTTCTATATAATTAGCATGTTGGGGATTGAAATTTCCCAAACGGCATAATTTTTCACTTAAATTGGCCATTTTTTCTACGATAGATTTCATCTTTTCTAAGCGTCTTTTTACGCGGTCTTCACTTATAGTAAGATTCAACAATTCAATTTGTCCGTTAAAAAACGTTAGGATATTTTTTAAATCATGCATAACACCCAGGCATAATTTACCTACTATTTCGCACTTTTGCGTACGGAAAAGCGATTTGGCAAAATTTACTAGGTGGGTGGTAGATATAGCAAGATGCCAAAGACAATCAATTTTACCGTCTTTACTTGTAACAGGCGTAACTTTAACCAAAAACTCCTGATTGAGGCATTCACTAAGCATGGCGTTTTCGGCCGGAGACTTGGTACGTAAGGCCTTGAGTGCGGGACAACCAGGGGGAGGATGAGGTTGGCCATGTACCAATTGATAGCAATATTTTCCTTTTATCTCTTGGGGGACAAACCCCACCGCTTGACAAAAGGCCTCGTTAGCCCAGAGGATTTCAAAATCGGGAGATAAGAGAAACACATACTCTGGTAAATGGGCACAAATTTTGGGGCAAACTTCATTTTTTAAAATGTCCATAATTTAATTTTTCGGTCTTTTAGGGACATAAAAGAAAAAATTTTTTTAAAAAATAGTAGGGTCTTCTACGGCTTTGATTTCCACCTCCCTGCCTTTAAAAATCTTCTTTAAAAGATTGGCCAATACGTTTTTGGGGCCCACTTCTATAAATTCTCTTCCCCCCGCCTCATACATAGCTTCGGCTTCCTCGACCCACCTTACAGGGCGTTCCATTTGTTGCCCCATTATGTCTTTAATCTCTGCGGGATTAGCCAAAGAAGAAGCTGAAACGTTAAAAAAGATAGTAATTCTAGGGGGGGCAAAGGGGATTGATTCCAAAAACAGGGCAAATTCGCGGGCGGCTTCATGCATGAGCGGGCTATGGTAAGCACCGCTTACTTTGAGGCGCACTACCCGTGCCCCTTGTGCTTTGGCTAATTCAGCCAAGAATGAGGTGGCTTCTTCCTCGCCGGTTATAACAATTTGTTCGGGAGAGTTATGGTTGGCCAAGGCCACTATCCCTTTGTTTTGGGCCTCTTGGGCTAGCTTTTCCAATATAGGACGCTCTAGTCCTATAATAGCGTACATGGCACCAGGGTGTCTTTGAGCTGCTTGTTCCATAAGCTCTCCACGCTTAAGCACTACTCGAAATAGGTCTTCTAGGCTCAAAACGCCCGCGGCATACAAGGCACTATATTCTCCCAAGCTGTGCCCGGCTACCATATCTGCCTCAAGGCCCTTTTCCCGCAAAGCCTCCCAAACGGCGATATTTACCGCCGTAAGGGCCGGTTGAAGGTGGTAGGTACGAGTAAGTTCAGAAAGAGGACCTTCTAGGCAAAGCCTTTTTAAGGGTAGACCAGAGATCTTTTCGCCTATAGAAAAAACCTTTTGGGCTTGGGGCGAAGATTCCAAAACGGCCCTACCCATACCTACGTATTGTGACCCCTGTCCCGGGAAGACAACAGCTCTCTTCATCGTTTATTCCTCAATTTCTTCTAATTCGAATTCTTCTTCCACGGGGATCTCTATATCCGCCACGATATCTTCATAATCGTCTGGTGAAAGCAGTTCTTCGAGTTCCTCTGGATCATCAAGGGCGACCTTTAAAAGCCAGCCTTCATCGTATGGATCTTCGTTGATAATGTCTGGAGAATCTAAGATTTCTTCGTTAATGGCTATTACTTTGCCGGTAATGGGTGATATAAGATCTACTACACCCCGCGAAGATTCTACACTCCCAAAGGCCTCCTCTCTTTCTAGCTCATCACCCTCTTCAGGTAGCTCTAAATCCAAGATTTCCCCTAAAGTAAGTTGCCCTACCTCGGTTAGTCCAATAAGGGCTTTGTTCCCACGCAGACGTTTGACCCATAAGTGATGCTCACTATAGTAGCGGTCTTCTGGAATGCGCATAATGTTCCCTCCCCTATGAAGTTCTCTCTGGGATTATCGGAAGATCGATCATTTAGCAAGAGTATTTTTAACCTCCAATAGAACGCATAAGTCTTTGAGGCCGGCCTTGCAACCTGTCTCTGGGTTTAGCATCCACCGCTTGTTTTATATAAGCCCTAATCTCTTCGGTTCTATGAGGACGTCGAAGTAGAGATTTGATGTTGATTTCGTAATCAGAAAAGAGACACGGACGCAAGCGTCCGTCTGCGGTAAGACGAATTCTGTTACAAGTAGCACAAAAATGGTGTGTCATCGCACTTATGAAACCTATTTTACCTAAAGCACCTGAAATGCAGAAGGTATGGGCTGGTCCTCCACCCTGGGTAACTACAGGGACTAAAGGCCCTAAAGGTCGTAAGCGTTCTATTACCTCTTTGGTGGAATAAAAATACTTTTTTTCCCACGCCGCACCTTTGCCCACCGGCATAAACTCTATAAACCGTACTTCTAGAGGATAATGGAGGGTAAGACGGGCTAGGTCTAAAATTTCATCGTCATTAATTCCCCTTAAGACCACTACGTTTATTTTGACCGGGGCGAGTTTGGTGGCCAAAGCGGCCTCAATGCCTGCCCACACTCGGTGCCAGTAGTCAAACCCAGTAATTTCCTTGAAACGTTCGGGTCTTAACGTATCTAAACTAATATTCACTCGGGTAAGGCCAGATTCTTTGAGTTCGGCGGCTACTTCGGCCAAAAGTGTTCCGTTAGTAGTAAGTGATAAGTCTTTCAGGCCCCAGGCTTTTGAGATTTGCCTAATGAAGGATATAAGTCCTTTTCTGACCAGAGGTTCCCCTCCGGTTAGACGTATACGCCTAATTCCTAATTTTACCGCCTGGTCCAATATCTCAAAGAGCTCTTCGTAAGAGAGGATTTCCCCATGGGGTATCCACGAAAAGGCATCTTTTTGACTACAATATATACAACGTAAATTGCACCGATCGGTGACAGAAACCCGCATATAGTCTATATGTCGACCAAATTTATCTTTCAGCATGTCTTCTTTGCCACTCCTTTAGTTGCTCTTTAAAGCGTTGCCTAAGAGACAAAAAAAACTCTAGGGCTTTGGGATCGGCATAATCGGGATAAGTCCATGGTAGAGGGACAAATCTATGCCGTTGGAAAAGGAGGGTTACTTCGGCATATACACCCTGCCCAAGATAAATCCGGTGCGTGTAGTTTTTAAAAGTAACCAAGACCAAACGTTCCAAGAGGATATAACCCGGGTCAATATTGACCTGTCGCTTGCCCTCTAAAGAGAAATCCTTTTCTATCTTCCAGGCCAAGTGTTTAATAGCCACGATGGATTCCTGGGGAATTAAACGAGAAAAAGATATAAAACGGCGCACCAATTGGGGACCAAACTCAGGTTCGTAATAGTTTGTTTTGTCAAAGGGTAAGACGGGACTATAAAAGTCGATGGGGCCTAATACGTTTGCAAGCCTATTTGCGGCCTTTTCAATGAAGACTTCCTCGCGGGCAAATATACTTACTAAAAGTTTGGCCGGAGAGGCCGGTTGCGGTCTACTCATCTGCGTTCTTTTGCTCTTTAGTTAGGGGTTTTGCTTCTTCAATTAACATTATGGGTATGCCATCTCTGATCTCATAGAGTAAGGCACAATTTTTACACACTAAACCCCCCATTTTTTCGTCCAATTCCACTTCTCCCTTGCATTTCGGACAGGCCAAAATAGATAAAAGCTCTTCGGAAATAAGAGATACCAGAAGTCCCTGCATATGCCACTCCTACCATTTTTATGGTTTTGCATTATAACCCAAAAGATAAACAAAAAAAAAGCCGGCATAAAGCCGGCCATAACGTGTTGGGAGGGGCAGGAGCAAAGGGGACTTAGTATGTATTAGTGGTTTTGGTCCCTTCACACACTTCTTCAATACGATCGGCCACTAAACGTCCATTTTCCCATATCCGTTTGTGGATTTTATGGCAATGTGTCTGTTGATTATAGGCCATGGGCGTGGCTTCCACTACGGTATTCCCCTGACGGTAAACCACGGGCTGATTCGTCTGGGCTGCTTGGGCACTGGCTTGTTGACTTATTTCGGTTAATCCGCCGCCCAATATAGCTCCCGCGGTGGCCCCAATCACCGCCCCACGCCAGGGGTTGTGATGGTCAAGAAGGGCACCGGTAGCCGCTCCTACCACTGCCCCAAGACCAGCACCTTGGGCCGAGGCATTTTCGGAAGTGGTGGTGGCACAACCACTTACTAATAGCAATATGAATAGCAAAAGAAGAAAACCTAAGGTGGTAAACTCTCGTCTTACCTGTGTCATAGCTCTATCCTCCTTTAACCTTTCCTTAAGAAGGGAAAGCAATAGACATGCCATGCTAAGATAGCCCTCCATATCTGCTGATTTTATCGTTGCTTTTTGAAAGATTGAATGGTCTTCTATGCGTAAATATCTTTTCCCTAAACTGAAGACGTTTTTGTATCCCCACCAACAAAATTGTCGTTTAAACGGACTTTGGTGATCAAAAATGGTGGGCATAGGAGTAGGTACATAGGGGGCTACCGAAATGTGGCACAGATTTTGTACAGCTAACGGTAGCAGGAAAAAATAAATCTTAGAAGGAGGAAGGACATGAGGAAAAGAAACATTGTTCCGTTGTTATTTGCCGTCTTATTAATGGGTGTTTCATCGGTATGGGCCTGGACTCCGCCTCGAGGAGGGTGTGCGTCCATTTTGGCTAATGTGATTTGTAGTGGTACTCCGGTCACCATAACCGGACAGATTATTGGTGTATATCCAGGACGCGGTTATGTGATTCAGAGTGGAGGCGAAAACGTCACCGTATGTGGTATGGGGCCTATTTGGTACTGGAGACGAATAGGGGTGGCCAAACCACGTATAGGAGAAAACATCACCGTGGATGGTTACGAAATAAGCCTGCCTGATGGTAGTACTACCATAGTGGCCATGAAAGTGACTACCCAAGACGGAAATACCGTTCAGTTGCGCGACCCGCAGACCTGCTACCCCTTGTGGTTTAAGCGTTAGAGGATCTAAGGCTTAACTTTGGGCAAAAGGCATTGGGGATTCAGTGCCCAAAAGGGAACTGGATCCCCAGCTGGACCAAACTCCGTAAAACGCCTATAAAGGAGGTAGAATATGCGTTTTGTAAAGACTTTTTGTATTTTAATAGGCTTGATATTCGCTTGGAGCGCTACGGTTTGGGGTAAAAGTATAAATAACAATATTCAGTGTCAAAGATACTATAAACTTATGACCTACCATAAACAACAATACCAGTATCATAGGCTGCTATATCGAAAGTATAGACGTCTATATCGAAGAGCACGTTTGCGCCAGAGGTATTGTTTGCGAAATTTTGCCTACCGGAATTTAAACTATAACTATACAACAGGATTTGCATATCCAAATAATATGGTGCCAAACGTTATGCAAAATAGGTATAGTTATAGAAGACCTCCTCTATATTATAACAATAGTTACTACTATAAAAATCAGGCCAATCGATATAGGAATAGATTTTATTCCAATCAAAATAGATATAATAGATATTTTTATGCCCCAAATACTTTGGGACGGCCAATAAGGCCTAATACAAATATACCACGTCAAGGGCGTTATACTTGGAGCCAAAGACCTAACCAAACAGGAATTCAACAAGCTCCTAGCCCAAAAAATAACGGGGCTCAAGAATATTTTGATTTACCCAGATAATGCTCGATAATAAAATAACACGATGCCCAGGTGGATTATTATTTTCTATATAATGTTTGCAATAGGAGCCCTTTGGGTCGCCCTCCCTCCCACGAGTAAGGCCCAAGGGCCCGCTGTGCCCCCCTGTCAACAGATTGGAGGGCTTACAGAGATTACTCTTTACGGTGAAATAGTAGACTTAGCTTTCCCTGTAGCTACATTAAAGACCGAAGACGGAAAGATATATCGTATGCGTTTGGGGCCGTGGTGGTTTTGGACCGAAAAAAATTACACCCTTCAGCCTGGTGAATGGGTAGAAGTTAACGGATTTAAGAGCGGAGATTTGATCTTTCCTCGAATTATAAAAACGGAAAACGGCACTCTTAGACTAAGAGACCGTCGAGGTATCCCTCTATGGCGCAGGGGTGCAGGATGGGGCAGAGGATTCCGTAGGAGATTTGCTCCTTGGCATCGCCCGCTAAGAAGGGGCCTTCGCTAACAGAGAGAATAGATAGGAGAAGGCCATGCGTACCTGGGTAAGTATGTTTTTATTTGCGTCGCTTCTGGTCCTTTTCGTAACGGGAATAGTACTCTATATCGAACCACCAGGGAGAATCGCTTACTGGACTAATTGGCATTTGCTTGGTCTTGATAAACACCAGTGGGACGCTCTACACACGATCTTTGGTTTTTTGTTCCTGATATTTTCCATATGGCACCTCTTTTTGAACTGGCGCCCCCTTTCTTGGGGTTTAAAAAAACCCGTGGTATTGGGTGTAGTAATCTTTATAAGCCTATTTGTTTTTTGGGGTACAGTGACCTACCGGGTTCCTTTTCGTTACGTTATAGACTGGCAACAAATCATCAAGAATAGTTGGCCCGTACCCCCTCCTCCTATACCCCATGCTGAGGCCATGCCTTTGGGGAGGGTGGCCCGCCTGTTGGGCCTCCATCCTCAAGAAGCTCTTAAGATCTTGCGACAAGCAAACATTAAGGTATCTTCGCCCCAAGAAACTATGGGCCAGATAGCCAAACAAAACGGAAAAACACCCAACGAGGTGTTCGAAATTCTCAGAAAACAGAAAAATAATTGAGACCTAAATGGCGCGGTTATAAACACAGATTTCTTATTACCGGGGCCTTAGTTGTATTATTTTTTGCCTCTATAGGAGAGCTATTTATACTTTACCGGGTACTAAATTTACACGAATATCTTGACGCTTTATCTAGCCTAAATTTTATTCAAAACAGAATAGCTGGGCACTTAGAAATACTCAAATTTATCCCAAAACCTCCTGATTATCTCCAAAATTTAGCTTGGTTGACTGACGAACTACAAGGGCAACCATTTCTAATAGGCGTAATTGTAATCGAAAAAAATAAAGTGTTATTGAATACCTTTCCAGAAGGTATTTCGCCTAATAGTAAGATATTGCAAAGTTGTTGGAAGGGTGTAGAAAATGGTAATGTGTTCTATTTGTGTAGGGAGACAACGCCTTTACCTAATAAGAATTTATTTATATTAATTGGGCTAGATACTTCTATAAAACAACATATATGGAGGCAAGGGTTATTTTTATGTCTATTAATATTTATGATGTCCAGTATATTGCTTCTTATATTAGGAATCTATATAGATAGGTTAATTATAAAAGAAAAAGAATTGACAAATAAATTAGAAGCATCAGAACGATTGGCAACTATGGGGAAGCTTTCTGCTATGGTAGCGCACGAAATCAGAAATCCACTAAATGCTCTTACGATGGGTTTGCAGTATATGCAAGCGGTGGGAGAGTTAAATAATGATATAATCAAAAATATACAAACAGAATTAAGTCGTCTTACAGAGCTAACTGACGAATTGCTTTCTTTTTCTCATGGGTTAAAATTGAATCCCTGTCCGGTTGAGATAAGTGAGTTGTTAACGGAAATAAAAAATCGTTTAGTGCCAAAGGCAATAAGAAGGGGGATAAATGTCCATATAGATATAGCGATTGATGAAGAATTTAAAATAAATGTAGATAGACGTTGGTTTTTAAGGGCTATAGAAAATATTATACGCAATGCTATTGAAGCAATAGGTAGTAACGGACATATATGGATAAGGGTAAAAAGAGTGTCGCAAAAAATTGTTTTTGAAATAGAAGACGATGGGCCAGGTATAAATCCTGCACACCAAAAAAAGATATTTGAACCATTTTTTTCTACAAAAAAAGAAGGTTTTGGTATAGGTCTTTTTATAGTAAAACAAGTAATAGAAGCTCATGGAGGAGAAATTAAAGTAAAAAGCGCAATCAATAAAGGAAGTACATTTATTATAAGTTTACCCCAACAGGGGCCAACAACGTAATACCCTTGGGGGCACAAAATAGACGCCCCTTTGACCATTGTCATCGCGAGCGGACGTCTTTTTTGTTATGGTGAGCGTCGTGAAGCAATCTCAGGAGATCCCTACGGTGACTACGCCGCCTCGCGAGATGGTTTAGGGAAGATTGCCAGGGCGGGCTAGCGCCCGCCTTTTATAGCTTCTGCAACATTCCACGTGCTACAACATTTTCGGGATCTAATAAAAGGACTTTTTTAAAAACATTACGTGCCTGTTCGTTTTTTCCTTGCCACCATAAATCACGCCCTAATTCAACCCAAAACAATACACTGCTAGGATATCTTAATAGCATTTTACGCATTACTTTCTCGGCAAGATTGGCCTTGTTTTGTAACCTCAAAGAGATTGCTAACCGCAAATTGCCATAATAATTATAAGGGTCCATACTGATTAGTCTATTCATGAGACTTTCAACCCGTGACCATCTTTTTTGAGCCATTAATGGTAGAGAAAGTCCCAATAATGCTTCGAATGAATTGGGACGTAGCTGTAAAGCTTTTTCATAATATGAAATACTATTAGCATATTTGCCATAAAGATAGTATAACCACCCTAGTCGAAGATTTACTAAATAAAATTTGGGATATTCTTTTTGGATAGGTAATAAACAACGAATAGCGTCTTTATAGGCCCCCATCTTTTCATAACGATAAGAATCTTTAAAAGATTGCCCAATATTAGCAGAAAAGGAGTTTTTCGGTACAAATACAACCCATACCAAAACGAAAAGTATAGAAATAATCTTTAAACGCATTCAGGACACCTCCTTAAACCTAAAATGAGCCGCCAATACTAATAGTAAATATAGACTGAGAAGCTTTGTCATTATATTCTACGTGTTCTAGCCATTGTTGATTAATGTCAAAAGAAGCTCTAAGGTTGTCTGTAATCTTATATCCTAGTTCAAATTCTAAGCCTCCAAGATATTTATCTGCCAAATTATATACAACAAAACTTTCATTTTTTACAGCAAAAATTTGTTGTCCAAGCCAGCCAGAAAGCATAAAATCTAAACGTCCTATATAGGTGCTAACCATTTGCTCTAAAGAATAGCAGTTTTTTATGGAAGAGCCTATAACTTTATCAGCATGTATATAATAAAATCTCGTTTCACCATATATGCGTTTCTCTAAAATGTTAAAATAGAAACCAATATGAGGACGGACCTGAAAGACATTTATTTTTAGCGGACTATTGTCATATCTAGAGTAGGCAAATTCTAGGCCAGCATTCCATAAATAAGGAACATAATAACTTCCCTGAAAGTAGAAAATTTTTCCCTGGTCTGTTAATTCGTCATCGCTATTTATGTAGTGAAAACCGATTTTAAAAATATGATTAGATAGTATTTGATTTATATTTGTATAAACAAAGTTAAAGTCTGTTTGATCTATATCGGAAACAGATTGCTGCAATAACACAACGCGTTTCTTTTTTATTTGCGTTAGAGTTCCCTCGTTTTTATAATTGACATGCGTTTGAGATAAACCAAATTCTAATGAATGATGATAATTATCTTTAAAGGCCAAGTATCCCGTTAGGGCCCAACCGTTGTCTTTCACTTTTGAATTTTGAAAATCCATATAAGTGGCATATAAATTAGAATAAGCATTCCATTCTGCTGCTTGCACAAGGCCACTAATTAGAAAAAAGAAAAGTAAGGGAATTAATAGCTTTTTCATGATACCCTCCTTAAATAAATTTTTTGGCCATTTCTGCTACAATAAACTTCATTAATAAATTTTTTGACTGGATCAAGCACTATTCTAGTTTCGATGAGGATGTCTCCTTGTCTTATTTGTCCTTTTATCTCGTTTGGTCCTACAAACCAATAGTTTCCTTTGATTAAGGCCCAATTATGTTTGAAAGAAGCCAAGAAGATATAAAGGGCCCTTTTAAAGGGGCCATAAAACGCCTCTAAGGGGAGAAAATCTTCCCAATAAAGGCCTTTTTGATATACAAGGGGCATACGCGGAAGGGCAAGAAACAGGGCCTTTAACCATATAGCGCCTCCATCGTGACGCAAAAAATAAAAAGTACCTTCAAACTTGCTAAAATAAAGGGCATTATCAGCCGAAGAAAGATAATAACTGCCGTCAGGAGCCATTTTTACCTTTAAAGAATGTTCCCTCTTGGCCTTTCCGTCTATCTCTACTAGAAAGACCATCTCTTGATCTAAGGTCAAAGACATAGTGCTTTCTAAAGCTTTTTCGGGATAAAGGGCCTGCACAACGTCTTCTTCTTGTGGTACGTCGTTGGCGTGATAGACGAGTCTTCCTTCTCCATGTACAGCATAATGAACAAAACTAAACGGTTGGGTGGGAGCTCCTAGTTCAGGGGTTAATTGGATCTGCACGTGAAGATGTGGTTGCGGAGAATATCCAGAATTTCCACAAAGACCTATTAGTTGACCTTGTTCTACCCACTGTCCTGTTTTTACCTTGATAGATCCCCTTTGGAAATGGGCCAACAGGACGTAGAATCCTCGCTCATCGTAAATTAATACATAATTGCCCCAATTTTGGGTTTCGTTTACTGTACCGGGCGTATTGTCTGGTACATCATTAACTAAACTAACTACTCGACCACGTACTGGAGAAAGTATAGGCTTACCAAAGCAATAATAATCTTCTAATTGAAGACCTTCTCCAGTATAAGTCTTTTTATGTTTATCTTTAATTACAAAATCTACAGCATAACGCCATATGCCTTGATGAGTCCACTGGCCATCAAAACCTTGCCAAACTGTCCAAATACCGGCAAAAGGTAGAGTTAATGTCCGATATGTACCTTTAAAACGTGCCTGATAGGAGAGGTAATAATCTAAAGTCCTTTCGGGACTTCCACGATAATAAGTAGTAAGAAAAGAATAGCCAGCCAGCCCTAAAGCATAAATCAAAGAAAGAACTACTAAATTAAAAGGAAGTGTAAAGGTGGGAATACCATAGTGGGCCCAGAAAAACGAAGCTGCGTCTAGTAAAAAAGGAGAAATGGCTACGGAAATGGCCGCCAAAAGATAACTGCGTGGCCCAGGAATAAGAAAAACCCCTCCAATAGCCATGGCAATAAGACTAAAATTAAAGGCCCCTAGATTGCTGGCTGCTTGATAAATAGAACCTTCCATACAGGTTAAGATAGCTATGCCTAAAAAATATCCACATACTGCTAACAAAAATAAGATGCGCGAAGCTAAAAAGATAACGATTAAAAAGATGAGCCCACCCAAAAAATGGGGGCAAAATAAAAGGGCACCCAAAGAGCGAGTTAATCCTAAAAGCCAGATAGGTAAATGGAGTTCTAAATTGCTTAAATTAATCCAAGATGGATAATATTCGCTTACCAATAGATTGGAATATTTGTAAGCAGCCAAATAAAGTACAGTGCTGACTAAAACAAAAGGAATGTTGATAACGGGAAGTTTGAAAAATTGATAGAAAATATTTGATAAAGAAAAAGTGACTATAAAAGTAAAGATACCAGCTGCTACTATTAAAAAAGAAGTAAATAAGGTCAATTTAAAAATATAGCCTATAGAAAGGCCTACTAGAAGGGGGTTATAAGTATAAAATCCTGATCCATAAAAAGTCTTTTGGAGATTCAAAAAACGTGCAAATTCATAGGCAGAAAGTACACATAGAAGACCAGCAAAGCCCACGTTGGGGTTTAAAAAAGTGGCAAGTAAAAGGAAAGAACCAAGCCAGAGATTTTCAAAAAAGAAAATTTCAGAATAGCTATTTACAATGGTACGTAAATAACCCCGAGCCTTCTCAAGGATATGGGTCATAGTATTAACCACAAAAGGGTCTATAATTTTAGGCGTTCAGGGAGCCTCTCTCGGGCCAAGATATCTTCTAAATTTTCTGCTTCGCGAATTAATTCTACTTGCCCGTTAGGATCTATAAGCACTACAGCAGGACGATATCGTATGAACTGCATCCACTGGGTGACGTTATAAGCACCTACAGGCGAAAATATTAGTCTTGCTCCTCTGGGCAGAGGGGGGAGTTGTACCTGATCGGCCACTACGTCTATATTCATACACAAAGGACCATACAAGATACAAGGTTCTGCTGGCCCAGGGACATCTTCTTCAAGCTCTACGCGAAAATTATACCAAAAAGCAGTAAAGAGGATATTCACTCCGGCATCAAGCACATAAGAACGCGTACCATCAGGAAGACGTTTGCTGGCTTGGACGGTGGTAATGAGGAAACCTGCTTCATCTACAATAGCCCGTCCGGTCTCCAATATCAGTTTGGGAAAGTCATTAGGCCGTAATTTGGAAAGCAACGTGTCACAGATGGCCTCGGCGAAGTCTTCTAGGGGCGGAACGGCAATCTCTGGGGGAAGATATATGCCCTTTAAACGGTTACGAGAGGGAAAACCTCCGCCTAGATCCAGATACTCAATTTGGAGGTCAAAGGCTTCTTGAAGCTGGTAGGCAAAATCGACCATTTTCTCTACAGCCTTGGCGTAGGCCCTAGGCTCCAATAGGAAAGTACCTAAATGACAATGAAGCCCGCACAAAATAAGCTTCTCTCCAGATACTAAACGTTTGGCGGCATCAAAGGCCTGCCCTGATTCTAGATTAAAGCCAAAGCGGGTCCATTGAGGACTGATCCCGGTATCCATATTGAGACGAATACCCACCTTAATGGGCCGTCCCAACTCTTCAGCCACCTCTTCCAGGTCATATATTTCATCAAAATGGTCTATATTTATCAAGGCTCCTTCTTCGGCAGCCCTTTTAAGGGCCGAAAGGGGTTTATAGGGCCCGTTAAATATGATCTCTTCTCCCTTTACCCCTAAGCGCCGCGCCTTTTCATACTCAAATTCCGAAACTACTTCGGCGGTTTCTCCTTCCTGATGAAGGATAGCACAAATAGCGTCTAAATAATTTGTTTTGTAAGACCAGGAAAATTGAACGTTTGGATAACGGGTAGAAAAGAGTTGATAGAGCTGTCGATATTTTTCTCGCAACCTCCTTTCAGAAAAGACAAAGAGAGGGGAACCGAAACGGGTAACCAAATCAGAAACAGGTACCCCGTCTATTTCAGGTCTTATATGGCGACCATAAAGAGAACCAAATTTATTACTAAGACCAATTTGAACTTTTCTAATAACAGGCTTTTCGTATGGAACCTTCACGGCAGATCTCCTTTAAACTAAGTTTCTCCTTTAGTAACTATACGCTGAAAAGTATCCATAGATGTTACCAAATCGTATGTATAACGGATATAAAGACGGCCTGCTTCATATTCTGCGTCTTTCTCCACCGGCAAGTCTAAAGCTGCTCGCACCAAACGGGCAGGCAAATTTATCCCCGCCCCGGTGGCAAAGTAGATCCAGGCGGGGAAACGAGGATTTATCTCTATGAGGTAAATCCGATCGTCGGTGGCGATACATTCCAGTTCAAAGGCCCCTCGCCACCCTATCTCTTCGAGGAACCTCTCTGTAGCCTGTATAAGGTCTTGGTTTTTTATGGTGACGCCGGTCCAGATCTTCCCTAAAGAGGTAATCCAAAGCTTTTTTATAGCCATTAGTCCCAAAGATCCGCCTTGGCCGTCGCCTACTCCTACCACGTTTACCTCTTCTCCGTGCACTACCTTTTGGACTAGAACCGGATACCCCCACTCCTTTACGATTTTCTGAAAGGCCCCTTCGGCCTCGGCGAAGGTGTGCACCCGATAAGCCTTGTAAAACAGACCTTTTATCATGGCTGGGAACCCAAGGCGATCTAAGGCCTTTATTAAATCTTGGTAAGAAGAGACGGCCTCTGTAGGTGGAAGAGATAGTCCCAGCCTGGGAGCAAGCTCTAAGAGACGCTGTTTAGAGCGCAACTCGAATTGTTCCCACGTGGGCAAAAAGGTCTTAATCCCCTGGGCCTCGAGTTGTTTCTCACCTTTGATAAATATGGGTAATTCAGCATCTAGGGTAGGAACTACGACTTGGAGCCCGGTAACTTGCTGCACATAAGCTAGACGAGCTAAGTAGTCTTCTTCGGCGCTGGAAGGATAAGGCATAATGAAAGATCTATCTACCAGCCAATCGAGAAAGATCCCTGGTTCCATGGCATCGTAGGCAAGACCAATAGCTCTTACTTCAAGTTCGGGGTCTTCTTTTAGGCTCCTTATAACACCAAGCCCGGGGCCTGGATTGTCTACGGCATTTATCCCTGATACCGCTACCACCAGAGTTTCGGCCATGATTTTGCCCCTTATATAAGCTTGTAATTCCTTAACTGCTCTATAAAATCGGTCAGGTCCCTTTCGGCAGTCTCTGGATCTACTTCAAAATATTCGAGCATTTCCGCCAAAATCTCTTCTTCTTTCTTTCCCTTCTTTAAACGTTCCAGTATCCAGAGCCCGACCTGATTAGTGGTAAAACTATTGCCTGTTATCGGATCAAAGATAAAGCCTTCCTCGTTGATGGCTAAACGTGATAATCGATTCATACCCAAACCCTCTGGATCTAAAATGGTCGTTCCTTACCCTTATCGACCAGATGTATATTCTGATAAGGTCTTTATTGATACCACTTAATCTACGAACATAAAGACTTTATTCAAGAAATACCCGCTCTTGTATCTCTAAAGATACACATTCCTGGCCCTCGTCGGTAACCTCCATTACATAGACTTGATAACGTTCCTGAAAATCGACCTCTAAAGGGATCAATTCGTGAAAGGTAATTTTAGCGGGCAAAGGCGTGCCATTAGGTAACTTGCCTTCCATAAGGAAAGTCTCTATTTCGCGTAAAAAATCTTTCTGCTCCCGGGGTAAAAGACTCCTTAAGTTTTTCTCTAGCCAAGGTAACAACCGGGTAGGGTCTTCATGTAAATAGAAAAATCCCACCAACAAGTCCTGATCATCACAGAGGCTTTCCCCTTCAAGGACCAAGGGGACCAAGGCTTGAGGCTCTAAATCTTTCAGAGAAAGCGGCAATACCACTTTAGCAGCAAATTCATCTCCTGAGAGAAAAAAGCGCTCTACGATAAGATAGTCCCCCTTCGGAGGGGAGAGATTGAGTTTGATAGCCCTTTTCCTAAGGCTTTCTATCTCTAGGTCTACCCTACCGGGCGCTTCTATGTCTAAGGTGTCTAAAATTATCCCATATTCTTCTAAATAATCATTAATTTCGGTCACACTTTTATTCCCTATCCCTTCTTCCAGGTAAATTTCCCCTTTTAGTAATAGAGAGCCCTTCTCCTCGGGGGAGATGCGACCTATACATATACGTAAAGGTTGCCCTAATAGCAGAATATTATTCATTTTTGTTCCTCCCTTTTTAGGTTTTTAAATTTCTGTCATAATGAGTAAGCTCTGATAAAAAAATGACAAGGCTTTTTATCGGAAGGCCCATAGATATTGGTTTTAAAATAGGGCCAAGTTTGTTAAATCTCTATCTACTATGAAACAGTCTAAAAAGGCCAAAATTTTGGTGGTAGAAGACGAAGATACCCAAAGGAATATCCTGGTAGATTTTTTGCGACACAAAGGTTTTACGCCTTTTGGTGCAGAAAGTGGGCAAGAGGCTTTGGCTCAGGCCCAACGTCATCATCCAGATCTGGTTCTCCTGGATTGGAAGCTGCCTGACACTGATGGCCTTTCGCTGTTACCCAAATTAAGAGAAGTCCTACCTCTGAGCCCCATCATAATTATCACGGCCTTTGCTACCGTAGAGCGTGCTGTAGAGGCCATGAAAAAGGGAGCTTATCATTATCTAACTAAACCTCTTAATTTAGAAGAATTATTATTAGTTATCGAAAGGGCCCTGAGATCTTTAAAACTCGAACGCGAAGTAAAAGAGCTACGTAAGCAGTTAGAGAGTGTCGTTTCTTCCCCTCCGCCCGATATTGTTGCCGAAAGCCCGAAGATGAAAGAGCTGCTTACCTTGGCGAGTAAAGTTGCCAAGTCTCAGGCGACGGTTCTTATCTCTGGTGAGTCCGGTACAGGAAAAGAAGTATTGGCCAATCTTATTTATCGACTCAGTCCTCGGGCCCACAAGCCTTTTTTAAAAATAAACTGTGCTGCTATTCCTGAAGGGCTCTTGGAAAGTGAGCTTTTTGGTCACGAAAAAGGGGCCTTTACCGGGGCCGATCGTCTAAAACAAGGTCTTTTCGAGCTGGCCCATGGGGGTACTATCTTCCTTGACGAGATAGGCGATATGCCCTTTGCCCTGCAGGCCAAGTTGTTAAGGGTCTTACAGGAAGGGACATTTAGACGTGTCGGGGGTATCAAAGAGCTAAAAGTAGACGTGCGGGTAATTGCTGCTACCAATCAAGACCTGGAAAGTTTATGTAAAGACGGCAAGTTCCGTGAAGACCTCTTTTGGCGTCTCAATGTAGTAAATCTTCACCTTCCGCCCCTAAGAGAGCGACGAGAAGACATTATTCCCCTGGCCCGTTATTTTCTCAAGCGTTTTGTCCAAAAGCACGGTAAAGAAGATATCAAAGGTTTTAGCAAAGAGGCCTTAGAGGTATTACTTTCGTATCACTTTCCAGGAAACGTACGCGAGCTTGAAAATATGATCGAACGGGCGGTTATTCTGGCTGAAGAAGACTATATAACCAAAGAGGATTTCCCGCCGGTAGCCCAGGGCCCGATGGCTCTTAAAGAAATGCCCGACCTATTAGAGACTTTGCCTCTGCCGGAAGCGGTGGCCTTGCTGGAAAAAAATCGTATAATTGAAGCCTTAAAGCGTTCTAAATGGATTAAGGCGCGCGCGGCAGAACTGTTAGGGATCTCTGAGCGCGTATTACGCTATAAAATAGAAAAATATGGTATCTCTATGCCGGGTTAAATCCTTGATTTTTGTAAAAATTTAATTAAGTTTCGCAAACTATCGGAAGAGTTGGAGGAGGATTGTGGCGTCTCAAAAAGAAAATAGCTCTGCTCAAGAACCCAAAAAAAAAGTAAGGAAGAAAAGATTACTAAGCAAACTCTACCCGGATTTTATTATCCAACGCGATTTAGAAAAGTGTATTAAGTGCAAGATATGTATCCGCGAATGTACTTATGAAGCCCACGGGTGGGACGAAAAACGGGAAATCCTGACGGAAGACCACGCCAAATGTGTAGGCTGTCATCGCTGTGAAGCCATGTGTCCTACTGGTGCTATTGTAATAACCAAAAATCCTTCGGCCTTTAGAGAACACGATACCTGGAAACCTTGGTTCATTAAAAACGTGTACAAACAAGCCGATACAGGGGGGGTGCTCCTGTCTGCTACAGGTTGTGCGGTACCCTTTCGCAACTATTGGGACCACTTAGTCCTGGATGCCTGTCAGGTAACGAATCCTCCCATTGACCCCCTTCGGGAACCCATGGAATTAAGGACCTTCTTGGGCCCGAAACCAGACGCCCTCCAAGTGGAGCTCGATGATGAGGGGCGTTTTTACCTCAAGACCAAGGTTGGTCCCTGGATAAAGCTTGAAGTGCCGATCATGTTTGCCGCCATGTCCTATGGGGCCATAAGTCTCCACGTACATCAAGGCCTGGCCCGGGCCGCCAAGGAACTGGGGACCCTCTACAATACCGGTGAAGGAGGGCTACACGCTTCGCTTTACGAGTATGGTTCTAATACCATTGTTCAATGTGCTTCTGGTCGTTTTGGACTACACGTAGATTACCTAAAAGCAGGGGTAGCCATAGAGATCAAAATAGGCCAAGGGGCCAAGCCGGGCATAGGAGGGCACTTACCTGGAGAAAAAGTTACCGAAGAGATCTCTAAGACCAGGATGATTCCTGTAGGTTCAGACGCCCTTTCTCCAGCCCCCCACCACGATATCTATTCTATAGAAGACTTGCGGGGCCTAATTTACGCCTTAAAAGAGGCCACCGAATATAAAAAGCTGGTCTTTGTCAAGATAGCCGCGGTACATAATGCCCCGGCCATAGCCTCGGGTATCGTTCGTGCAGGGGCAGACGTAGTAGTCCTTGATGGGTTGAGAGGTGGGACAGGGGCGGCGCCTACCATGTTTAGAGACTATGTAGGTATACCCGTTGAGCTGGCCTTGGCGGCGGTAGATCAGCGCCTACGTGAAGAAGGTATACGAAACTGGGCCTCACTGGTTATCTCAGGGGGTATCCGATGTAGTGCTGACGTGGTAAAGGCTATTGCCCTGGGGGCAGATGCGGTTTATATCGGTACGCCGGCTCTTATCGCTTGTGGGTGTACTATGTGTCAGCGCTGTTTTACAGGAAAATGCCCTTGGGGGATTGCTACCAATAATCCCAAATTGCTAAAACGTCTTGACCCAGATACGGCCTTTGAACGTATTTATAATCTGGTCCACGGATGGGCCCACGAAATACAGGAGCTTTTAGGGGCTATGGGGCTCAACTCTTTGGAGAGCTTGCGGGGCAATAGAGACAAACTCCGCGCTGTAGGGCTTAACGAGACTGAATTGCGTATCCTGGGTGTAAAACACGCGGGAGAATAAACTATGGATATCTTTATACCAAACAAAGAAATCTCCGGTTGTGGACTTTCGGGTATTATTAACCGCCAGGGAGAGCTCGTTAAAGGAGAGCTCATTATTGAGTCTATCTGCTGCCAGATGGAACGGGGAAACGGCTTAGGAGCAGGTTTTGCCGCCTACGGCATCTATCCGGAGTTTCAAGAACATTACTGTTTGCACATTATGGCAGATAGTAAAAAGGCTCTGAAAGAGGTAGAAGAACTCCTGAACCATCATTGTTATATGGCTCATCAAGAGGAAATTCCCACTCGGCCTACCCCTGGCATTTCTTCGGCCCCCAGGTTTCGCCGTTATTTTGTAAAACCCCGTTACGAAGGGGAGGTACGTGACCTCTGTGAGGGTACTCCCGACGAAGATGATTATATGGTAAATCTGGTAATGCACATTAATACACACATAGACGGGGCTTACGTAATATCTTCGGGCCGCAATATGGGGGCCTTTAAGGGGGTGGGGTTCCCAGATCAAATCGCCAATTTCTTTCGGCTAGAAGAGTATTCCGCTTATATTTGGACAGCCCATAACCGTTTCCCCACTAATACTCCTGGATGGTGGGGAGGGGCCCATCCGTTTACTATTTTAGACTGGTCCATTGTACATAACGGGGAGATCTCCAGTTACGGGACCAACCGACGCTATTTAGAAATGTTTGGGTATCACTGCACGCTACTTACCGATACCGAAGTGGTGGCCTACCTATTGGACCTCCTTATTAGACGCCATCGTTTACCCATGGAAGTGGCCTGTACCGCCTTGGCCCCACCTTTTTGGTCTGAAATAGACCTTATGCCTGAACCAGAAAAAACCCTTTATACCAGTGTCAGGGCTGTTTATGGGGCGGCCATGTTAAATGGCCCCTTTGCTATTTTATTTGCCTACAACGGTGGTCTAGTAGGTCTGAACGATCGCGTAAAATTACGTCCCTTGGTCACGGCCAAAAAGGGAGAATTTTATTATATGGCCAGTGAAGAGGCCGCTATTAGGGCTATCTGTCCTGACCCAGATGAAGTCTGGTGTCCCAAGGCCGGAGAACCCGTTATTATTGAAATGGAACCCAACACTATTCCCAATCAAAGAAGTTATCTACACGGCCAAATTTTTGATCTTTCCACCCCTATCTGTCGGTTCCCAGCCGAAGAGGAGGAAGAATAGGGCTATGGCTTTTGAAATAGACGCCAAAGATATCCATTATCGGCAGGTTAATGAGCTAATACGTGAGGCTATTGATCAGGGTGCCCGCGAAATTGTCCTCAAAAATGTCAACGGTCAGCGTTATCTGGCGGCAGGCATTTCTTCAGAGGTAAAAATTGATGTTTACGGCACCCCGGGGCTTGATCTAGGGGCCTTCATGCGCGGGCCAAACATTGTCGTCCACGGCAATACTCAAGACGGTGCCGGCAATACCATGGATGAAGGCAAGATAGTCGTCCACGGCATGGCTGGTGACGTAGTGGGTTACGCCATGCGGGGAGGCAAGATACACGTAGCCTCCGACGTGGGCTACCGGGTGGGTATACATATGAAGGCCTATATGGATAAAGTCCCGGTTATTATTATTGGAGGCAAGGCCGGAGACTTTTTGGGTGAATATATGGCTGGAGGTATGATAGTCTTACTGGGGATAAACTCTCGGTACGAGCACCGCCCCTTAGCAGGCCTTTTTTTGGGTACAGGAATGCATGGTGGGGTTATCTACCTTCGGGGAGAGATCCCTTCTTATCATTTGGGCAAAGGATTAAGTTTGGAACCTATAAATAAAGAAGATGAAGCTATTTTAGAAGGCTATCTTGTAGATTATTGTCAAGATTTTGGACTTGACCTGCAGGAAATAATAGACGAAAAATTTTTCAAGATAAGACCCCAAACTCATAGACCATACGGAAAACTTTATGCCTACTAAGAGTCGTTACGCCGAAGCAGGGGTAGACATTGATCGGGCCAATCGTTTGGTAGAACAAATCAAGGCCTTGGCGGCCTCTACTTTTAAGCGTGGCGTTATTTCTAGTATTGGTGGTTTTGCTGGCCTTTTTGCCTTGGATATTAGCCGTTTCAAAGAACCTATTTTAGTGGCTTCCACCGACGGGGTAGGGACGAAGATAAAAATAGCCTCTATGGTGGGAGAGCATAAAAATATTGGTATTGATTTGGTGGCCATGTGTGTCAATGACATAATCGTCACCGGGGCCACGCCACTTTTCTTTTTAGATTATTTGGCCTTTGGTAAACTTGACGAAAATATAGCTCTCCAGCTCCTAGAAGGCATTACCGAGGGTTGCAAACAAGCCGAATGTTCTCTTATTGGTGGCGAGACCGCAGAGATGCCCGGGATGTACGGTCCTGGTGAATACGACTGTGTTGGTTTTACTGTAGGAGTAGTAGAGAGGAATTCTGTATTAGATGGGTCTGAAATTTCCGTGGGGGACCAAATTATTGGACTTGCTTCTAATGGTTTACATAGCAATGGTTTTTCCCTGGTGCGTAAAATAATCTTTGAAGAGCTTAGATTAACGCTTGAGGATCAACCTCAAGGTCTTTCTTCTCCGTTGGCCCAAGAGCTCCTTAAACCCACCAAAATATATGTCCGTACGGTTCTTAATCTCCTTAGGCAGGGAATAACTATAAAGGGTATAGCCCACATTACCGGAGGGGGGTTTTACGACAACATAGCCCGTGTATTACCACGAGGTTGTCAGGCAGTAATTAAAAAAGGTTCCTGGTCCATACCGGAAATTTTTACCTTTCTCCAGGAAAAAGGTCAGATCCCAGAAGAAGAGATGTTCCGTACGTTTAATTGCGGTATAGGTATGATTTTGATCATACCCGAGAGCGATCTCCAAGACGCCTATCTCTTACTTCAAGGTCTGCAGGAAAAGGCCTTTAATATAGGGCATATAGAGGCCAAAAAAGAACAAAACGCGCCTGCGGTGGTGATTGAAGATTGAGGGAAATTATTTTGGTCTCTGCCTGTCTCTTAGGGATGCGTACACGCTACGACGGCCAAAGTAAGCCTGATCCGTTTTTATGTGCTCTCTGGCCGCAAAAATTTTTTTTACCCCTATGCCCGGAGCAGTTAGGGGGATTACCCACTCCTCGTTTGCCGGCGGAAATAGTAGGGGGTGATGGTCTAGCCGTATGGCAAGACCAAGCCCAGGTCTTAAATCGAGCCGGTAAAGAAGTCACCAGGCAGTTTAAGCAAGGCGCTAAAGAGGTCTGGCGCATTGTACGTCTCCTAGGGATAAAAAAGGCCATTTTAAAGAGTCGTAGCCCTTCTTGTGGGCTTACCCCTAAACTGGGCGTTACCGCGGCCTTACTTCTAGCTCAGGGTCTTGTGGTGGAAGAGTGGGGCTAGAAGATAGATAAGAATATTGGCCAAAATACCAGCCACCAAGTCATCGGCCATAATTCCCCATCCTCCCGGGATCTTTTCTGCGTGACGTATAGGAAAGGGCTTAAAGATATCCAGGGCCCTGAAGAGAAAAAAACCAAGACTTAGGGTCAAAAACGAGGGGGTATGCCCCATAAGGGCTACCATCTGACCAACTATTTCGTCGCCTACCACTTTAGAAGGGTCTTCTTGGGCTTCTTCTTTTGCGACTAGCCCTGCTCCAAAGGCCCCGAGTACTGTTAAAGAGATAGCGGTAGCTACTTGGTAAATTAGAGGCCACCTGGCCAAAAAAAGGGCCCAGATACTTAGGCCCAGAAGGGCTCCCCAGGTTCCTGGGGCCTTAGGTAAGAGACCAATACCTCCTCCCAAAGCTATCCAGCGGGCTATGAATCGCACGGAGCCCCCAATTCTTGTTGGAGTCTTTTTAAGAGCTCTTTTTGGGGTTCCAGAGGGAGTTCCTTTTGGCGACCGGTTTCCATATTGCGCAACAAGACTATCCCCTGGTCTAATTCATTGTCCCCTAAAATTAGGGCTGCTTTAGCCTTAAGTTTATTGGCTTGCTTCAATAAGGCCTTAAGGCTCCTTCCCTCATGATCAAGCTCTACCATAAGGCCTTCTTGGCGGAGGTTTTGCACCACGGGCAGAAGGGTCATATAGGCCCTTTTGCCTAAAGGTATGGCGTAAAGATCTAGTCTAGGAGTAAGATCAGGTAATTGGGCCACCAGGAGAAAACGTTCTATCCCAATGGCAAAGCCTATTCCCGGTATGTCAGGACCTCCCAGGGCCTTAACCAATCCATCGTAACGTCCTCCTGCCGCCACGGTGTCCTGAGCGCCCAGTTGGGGAGCCTTTATTTCGAAAGTGGTACGCACATAGTAGTCTAACCCCCGCACTAGGCGGGGGTTGATTTCGTATACCAGGTTCCATTGTTTCAGATATTGCTGGACCTCAAGGAAATGTTCTCTACAAGCCGAGCACCAAAAGTCTTCTATCAGGGGGGCTTTCTCGTATAACTTTTGACAGTTTTCGTTTTTACAATCCAGGGCCCTTAGAGGATTTTTTTGGGTCCGGCGTTGACAATCCTCACAAAGCTTGGCCTTAGATTGTTCCAGAAATTCCTGTAGAGCATCTCTAAAGCGGGGACGACATTGAGGACAACCTAAAGAATTTATCTCCATCCTCAGGCCCTTAGCTCCTCCTGCCGTTAGTATCTCCCACGCCAAGAGGATGATCTCCGCATCGGTCCCTGCACTATGGCTGCCAAACACCTCGGCGTCTATTTGATGAAACTGGCGCAACCGTCCCTTTTGAGGACGTTCATGTCGGAACATGGGCCCTATGGTATAAAGCTTGATAACCTTTGCCTTGGCGTAAAGGCCGTGCTCAATAAGGGCCCGACATATCCCCGCAGTGGCTTCAGGCCTTAAGGTCAGGCTTTCTTTATTGCGGTCTAAAAAGGTATACATTTCTTTTTCCACTATATCGGTGGCCTGACCAATACTGCGGGCAAAAAGTTCTGTTTTTTCGAGAATAGGTATGCGAATTTCTTGAAAGCTGTAGGCCCTAAAGTATTTACAAGCCAAGCGCTCCAAATAACACCACTTTTCCGCCTCTCCAGGAAGGATATCCTTAAAACCCCTTACGGCCTTAACCATTAAAATGCCTCCCTATCCCCAAAAACCATTTTCCAGACACAACAAAAGTTTTTCCTCTTTGATTAACAGGTGCGCAAAAGGGTAGCAACAAATGTTCCTCAAAAAACTATACAGAGGCAAAGTAGGGCCCTAATTTTAGCCGATAGATCCTATACAGGCACTAGGAGTGGATTAGTTTGGTGGAGATGGGGGGATTCGAACCCCCGGCCTCCACGTTGCGAACGTGGCGCTCTCCCAACTGAGCTACATCCCCTTTTTAAAAAGCTTAAACTATATTAAGCCTCTTTTCCAGCAGACTTCTTGGCCTCTAACCTTGTGGAAAGACGAGATATTTTACGCGCTGCCGTGCGCCAGTGGAGGGTACCTTTAGAAACAGCGCGCTGTATAATGCTTTGGGCCTGACGAAAAGCAGCCTCTGCTTCTTCTACCGTACCGGTCTCCAAAGTGGCCAAGAATTTTTTTACCGTATTTTTGATGCGCGTTTTCATGGCCTTGTTGCGCATCCGACGGTTTAAGCTTTGTCTCCACGCCTTAGCCGCAGATTTATGTTGAGGCAAGTCTACTCCCTCCTTCCATTTTTTGTAGCCGGCTTTATAATACGACCCAGCATGAGTGTCAATGAATTACAAAAATTTTGGACGCTACTTTCTCATCACCACCTGTTGGGTCCTATTCTTACTATCTTAATATATCTCATTTTGGCCAAGGTAGTAGATATTTTGTTCCAGCGCGTATTTCGTCGCTTGACCAAAGTTACCCATATCACCCTTGATGATTATATCGTCCAATTCCTGCACTGGCCTATTATAATAAACATTATTTTACTAGGGCCTTTACACGTAATCTATACCATCAAACTGAGCCCCTTTGTGGTCTCCCTCTCCTCCAACATTATCAAAAGTCTTATCATCCTGATTTGGTGGATAACGGCCTTTCGTCTAATCCGTCTTGTAGCCAAACGTAAGGCCTATCTAATCGAACGTTTTGGGGATCTGGGGGGCGATGTTGTCGTATTGCTCAAAAATCTGGCCTACATTTTGGTTACCGTCACCGGCGTAATATGCTTACTAAGTACCTGGCACATTGATCTAACCCCGTTTTTGGCCTCGGCAGGTATTGCTGGTGTAGCGGTGGCCCTAGCCGCCAGAGAAACATTGTCTAATTTCTTTGGCGGTATATCTATATTTTTAGACCGCACCTATAAGGTAAGCGACTACATTATTTTAGATTCTGGAGAACGGGGTGAAGTTATTGATGTAGGGATTAGATCGACGCGCATCCGTACCCGCGACGACGTCATTATCACTATTCCCAACTCCATAATGGCTAATTCCAAAATCATAAACGAAAGTGCACCAGAACCTCGCTTTAGATTGCGTCTGCCCGTAGGGGTAGCCTACGGGTCAGATCTAAAAAGGGTAGAAGAAGTATTGTTAGAGGAGGTCTATCAGGTGCCCCACGTGGTAACAGATCCCCAAGCCCGTGTCCGCTACAGGCGTTTTGGAGACTCTTCGGTAGATCTCGAACTCCTCTGTTGGGTAGATGATCCCCGTTTTAAAGGGGTAGTAACCCACGCCCTTATCAAGCGCATCCACCAACGGTTTGAAAAAGAAGGTATTACCATTCCCTTCCCTCAGCGGGACGTCCATCTATATCAAAAAGATTAGAGACTCGTTTGGGCTTAGATTCGTTCTAAGCGGGCGTATTTTAAGTGCAAGGTTTTTTCTCCGGCTGAGACAAACTTCACTATTACCTTCTCGTTGTCTGCCATATGTTTTACCTGGCCTTCGCCAAAGACCGGGTGCCACACCAGCTCCCCTGGTCGAAAACGAGAGGAGTTAGGCTTGGTTTCTATATCTTCTTCGGTGGTCTCCAAGCTTAAGAAGCGTGGAGAAGGGACCCAGTTGCGGAGATAATCTTGGCGTACTTCTTCAATAAAACGGGAGGGTTTGCTGAATATACGGCCTTCCCCCGGCGCATAATAAGTAGCTGGGAAGGTCAGAAATAGATTTTCTCTGGCCCTGGTTACAGCTACGTAAAACAGCCTGCGTTCTTCTTCGAGGTCCTCCTGACGCCCCATGGCGTAACTAGAAGGGAAGCGTCCCTCGGCCAGAGAAATTACAAAAACCGTGTGCCATTCCAACCCTTTAGCCGAGTGCACAGTAGATAAGGTGAGCTTTTCTTCGTCACTGTCTGGAGGTGTTACTTCCGATACAGAGGCCTCAGGGGGTTCCAGGGCCAAGTCCGCTAAAAATTCCTCTAAAGAAGAATATTTATGGGCAATGGCCCGAAGTTGGTCTAGATCTTTAGCCCGTTTAGGGTGGTCGTCATAATACACACGTGTAAGGATAGGGTCGTAATATTCTTCAATGAGCAGAAGCCGTTCTTCAGGGCTGAGGTCGGCGCGTAAAGCCGAGAAGAGTTTTGTTAACTTTTGGAGCCCTTTGGCGAAAGAGGGGCGCGAGGGATATTCTTTTAGGGCGGCAAGGGGATCGTTACTGGTGCGCAAAAAATCCATAATGCGTCTTGAGGTCTTTGGCCCGATCCCCTCGATAAGTAGCAAAACCCTGTTCCAGGCAAGCATGTCATAGGGATTAAGCAGAAGCCTCAAATGGGCCACTACGTCTTTGATATGGGCGGTTTCGATGAGTTTTAGCCCCCCGTACTTCAAAAAGGGTAGGTTGCGTTTGGCCAGTTCTAATTCTAGATCAAAAGAGTGAAAGGCCGAGCGGAATAAGACGGCTATTTCGTTTAAGGGGACACCTTCTTCACGCAGCGCAAGGATCCGTTCGGCTATAAACCTGCTTTGGTCGGCTTCGTCTTTGGCCTTATACAAAATGGGTTTTTCTCCCCCTTGTTTCCGGGTAAACAGGCACTTGGTATATTTTTCTTTGGCCCTAGCCATTACGGCATTGGCCAAGTCCAAAATGGGCTGGGTGCTACGATAGTTTTCTTCTAGCTTGATAATCTTTGTGCCTGGAAAAAGTTGGGGAAACTCCAAGATGTTACGAAAATTGGCCCCCCTAAAGGCGTATATGGATTGGGAATCATCACCTACTACCATTACGTTTTGGTGCCTTTCGGCCATTAAATACACGATTTCGGCCTGAAGGGCATTGGTGTCTTGATATTCATCCACCATAATGTACTGAAAACGTGTGCCCACGGCCCTTCGTACCTCGGGAAATTCCTTAAGCACTCGGTACCAATTCACAAGCAGGTCATCGTAATCCATAAGCTGGTGCTCTTGCTTATACCGGACATAATGCTCAAAAAGACGGGCCAGATCCTCCAGTTCGTTTAAAAAGTGGGGAAAATGTTCCTCTACGACCTCGGCTAAAGATTTGCGTAGGTTTATGGCCTTACTAAAGATGTTGGCGATGGTGTCTTTTTTGGGGAAGCGTCGTCCTTTTTCGGCCAGGCCCAGACCTGTACGAAGCAGGTTAATGGCGTCTTCGGCGTCCCCGCGGTCGAGAATCACGAAGTTTCGAGTATAGCCAAGCAAAGGACCAAACTCTCGTAGCATCAAGTTGGCCAGGGAGTGAAAGGTTCCGCCAGCCACTTGTTCACAACGTTCGTCAGACAGCAATGCCGCACGTCTGAGCATTTCTCTGGCGGCCTTGCGGGTAAAGGTGAGCAAGAGGATATTTTCTGGTTCTACACCCTCTTCCAGTAAACGTGCTACGCGGTATACCAAGGTGCGGGTCTTCCCCGAACCGGCTCCCGCAATGACTAACACCGGTCCCCCCAGGGTTTCTACTGCTTCCCGTTGGGCGGGATTTAAATCCTCTGTATAGTTAAGCTTTTTGACAAACATGTTTTTAAGGTATCGCACTTCCCCAAAAATGCCAGGTACAAGATTGAGAACAAGGCAAAATCCTGTTAATGCTTGGGAACATGGCACCTAAAAAATTGCTCTATTTTGATTATAACGCTACTACTCCAGTGCTTCCTGAGGTAGCCCAAGAAGTATTGTTCTATTTGACCGAATGTTTTGGCAACCCTTCCTGTGCACACCTTATGGGACAAGAGGCCCAAAAAGGGCTTGAAGGTGCCCGGGGACAAGTAGCCCGTTTGATAGGGGCAAGCCCTGAGGAGATCTATTTTGTAAGTGGGGGTACCGAAGCCAATAATTTGGCCCTTTTAGGTGCTGCTTTAGCGCAAAAGAAAAAAAAGCATATTATCACCACCAGGATCGAACATCCCTCCGTACTGAATCCGTGTATCCATCTTTTGGAAAGGGGTTTTGATGTATCCTTTGTAGAGGTAGACCCCTTTTGTCGGGTAGATCCTCAAGAGGTAGCCAGGCAAATACGTTCAGATACCCTGATGGTCAGTGTGATGCTGGCCAACAACGAAACCGGTGTCCTTCAGCCCGTGCAAGAAATAGCATATATATGTCGGGAAAAGGGGGTTTTATTCCACACAGACGCGGCCCAAGCCGTGGGTAAAGTGCCCATCTCGGTGGCCGAATTGGGCTGTGATTTACTTACTATGGCCGGCCACAAGCTTTATGCCCCTAAAGGCATTGGTGCTATTTATATACGTAAGGGGGTGTCTTTGGCTCCTATTCTTTTTGGAGCTGCTCAGGAAAGAGGGCTCCGGCCCGGCACAGAGCCTGTGGCCCTGGCGGCGGGTTTGGGGAAGGCCTGTGCCCTCGCCCAAAGAGATTTACAGGCCGAAGCCCAACGGCAACAATCTTTGCGAGAATATTTATTCGAGGGCCTAAAAGAGATCTTTCCCCACATTGTCCGCCACGGCAGGCCAGAATATTGTCTGCCTAATACCTTGAGTGTTGCCTTCCCTGGACATCAGGGAGAAGAGATCCTTAAGGCCCTACCTGAACTATGTGCTTCCACTGGTGCTGCTTGTCACGATCGGCGGGTAAAGGTCTCTCATGTACTGGCTGCCATGGGGGTGCGTCCAGAAGTTGCCCAGTCTACCATACGTCTTTCTCTCGGACGCTTCACCTCTTTAACAGATATAAAAGCTCTTCTGGATCTTTTTCGACAATATTTTGCTTAATATGTCTGTGATAGAAGCCATAGCGCATAGTGCCCTTTTGCCCTTACGTAAACGTAATTTTCGGCTTTTTTTTGTGGGGCAAAGCCTTTCTCTTTTGGGTACCTGGGTGCATACCACGGCTCAACGATGGCTACTCTTTGAGCTTACCAATTCTGCTATCTCTTTGGGGGTTCTGGGGGCCATTGGGTCTCTTCCCATTTTGTTGTTCTCGCTTCCTGCAGGCTATCTGGCCGACCGCCTCCCCAAAAGGAAGTTGCTCCTGCTGGCCCAAACCATAGCGGCTTCTCAAGCTTTTATTTTGGGTATGTTGGTGCTCGAACACGTGGTAAAACCTTGGCATATCTTTGCTTTGGCCTTTGTGCTAGGGACTAGCGTTGCCCTTGAGTTCCCTGTGCGTCACTCTTTTATATACGAGCTGGTAGGCAAAGAGCCTTTAATAGCGGCCCTTTCCCTCCATTCTACGGCCTTTAATCTGGCTCGCTTTAGCGGACCGGCCTTGGCTGGTTTCTTGATGGGGACCTTCGGCATAGCTACCTGTTTCTTTTTCAATGCCTTCTCTTATGTGCCTCTGCTGTGTATCCTGGCCTCGATGAATATTAATCAGGGGACCACTTCGGCCAAAAGGCCCTGGGAAGGGATTCAAGAGGTCTTTACCTTTGTAAAAGACAACCCGTCTATTAAGGCCACGCTTTTACTCATAGCCACCACGAGTGTCTTTCTCCTTCCCTATGCCATACTATTGCCTGTTTTGGCCCGCAAGGTTTACGGGGTGGGGGCTCAGGGCTTTAGTTTTCTCATGGCTATAAATGGGTTAGGGGCGTTATGTGGTGCCCTTTTTATGGCTAGTGTGGGACAGCGGTTGCCCCGCAGAAAGTCTATATTGGCCCATCTTTTGGCTTTGAGTTTCTTTTTGGGGCTTACGGCTCTTACGCATCGGTTCTCTGTGGCCTCCATTGGTCTACTAGCCGCGGGCTTCCACATGGTTTGTACCTTTACCTTTGCCAATGCCCATCTCCAAATAAATTCCTCTGATGAACTTCGGGGACGGGTGTTGAGTCTCTTTAGCCTCAGTTTTTTGGGGCTCTTCCCTTTTGGGAGCTTGCTTTCTGGCTTTTTGGCCCAACACTTTGGCGTCCAAACCACTTTGCTAATAGGTTCAAGCATAGGTATTTTAATGGTCACTGTACTCTTTATTAGGGGCTTTGGCCGGCGTTTTTAGATAGAGCTTGTACTTTAAAGGCCAGATGCTAAATTGGGACCATGCTTACCGAAATATTGAAGTTAGACCACCAACTCTTTTTGTTCTTTAATCAAAGACGTATCCCTTTACTGGACCAACTAATGCCCATTTTTAGTGAACCCCGTTTTATCTATCTTTTTTTTATCTCCATAGCTGCTGTATTACTGTGGCGGAAGGGCAAAAATACTTTGATCGTAGCCTGTGGAGCCTTAATTTTTATGTTGGCTACCGATTTCGTCTGTGGACAAATATTAAAACCTCTAGTTGGTCGACCAAGGCCTTTTAGGAAGGTAAGCCCTGTTTATATTTATCAACATCATCACTGGCAAAAACTTCTTCACCCTTTAAAACCCTTGCCTCGAGGGCGCTCTTTCCCCTCTTGTCACGCCAGTAATGTCTCCTGTGTAGCTACTATTTTTACCTGTTTCGCCCCGGAACTAGCCCCGGTTTTGTGGTCTTTTGTCGCCGCGGTGATGTATTCGCGTCTCTATTTGGGAGTTCATTACCCTTTAGATGTCTTGGCGGGTCTGCTAGTAGGTCTAGTGATGGGAATAATGGGTTTTCGACTAATAGATTTACTGAGGTCTAAACGGTGAAACGTTATATAAATGCCCTGTTTTCTCCAGCAGGATTGTTCATTTTGGTAATTGTCTCGGCCAGGCTGGTCTTTTTACAACAGATAAAACTACCTCTAAGCCCTGATGAAGCCTATTATTGGGATTGGGGGAGGCATCTGGCCTGGGGCTACTATAGTAAGCCCCCCATGGTGGCTTGGCTAATAGCCCTTTCGACCCACTTTTTGGGCATTAGTGAATATAGTGTTCGTATTCCAGCCTGGTTATGCGGTGGTCTTTATCTTGTCTTTCTATACTTTTTCAGCTTACGGCTCTTTGACGAGCAGGTGGGGTTGTGGTCTATCTTGGCCGCTGCCGCCACCCCCATAATGGCTGTTTATAGCTTTGTCATGACCATTGATCCTCCGCTTTTGATGTTTTGGGCTCTGGCCTTGTGGGTGGGCTGGCTTGCTGCCGAAACGCCCAGTTTGGGCCGCTTTGCCCTCTTGGGCCTTGTTATCGGGTTAGGCCTACTCAGTAAACAGACTATGGTGGCCTTTCCGGTGTTTTATTTTCTGTGGTTATATTACCACCCGGAATCCCGCAAGCTTTTACGCAAACCAGGTCCGTATTTGGCGGTTCTGCTGGCCTTTATTATGTGTGTACCTACCCTATGGTGGAATGCCCAACACCACTGGATTATGTTTAAACACACCTCCACCCATTTCAAGGAACAGGCCTTTCGGCTAGACGGCCCCCTTTTTTTTCTGGTGGAACAAGCCGGGGTTATTACTCCTATTACTTTTGTCTTGATGCTCCTAGGCTTTTACCTGGTAATAACCAGGGAAAAGTTGCGCAAAATACGTCAGGTGACCTATCTGTTTTTCCTTTCTGCCTTACCCCTGGGCCTTGTGTTGCCTCTGGCTTTTTTGCGTAAAGTAAACGCCAATTGGCCTGCCCCCTTTTATACCAGTGCGTTTTTGCTCGTTGCTGTGCTGTGTCTGCGTACAAAATGGCCTCAAAAGCGGGGGGTGTGGGTAAAGCGATCTTTCCTTATGGGAGTGCTTTTGGGGTTTATAATAACCATTATGTTGTACAAACTCCCGGTAATGCCGCAGAAATTCCCTCCGGCCGTAAGGGGGTTGTTATACAAGTTTGATGGTTGGCCGGAACTTGCCCAGGTGACCACCAAAAAGTGTCCCCCAGGGGCCGTAATTATTGCTGGAAGCCGCGATTATGCAGCAGAGTTGGCCTTTTATCTGCCTGGTCATCCGTATACCTATACCCTGTGGGAAGGAAGTTACCGTAGCCAATACGATATATGGGATGGCCTGGGGAATAAGATTGGCCGGAGGGCCCTGGTGGTTACCAAAGGCCCTCTAAACAAGAGTACTCTAAACCAGTGCTTGTGCCCGGTAAAATTTTTAGGGGCTTGGGAAAAGAAACTTCTAGGAGGACATAAAACAATACGGGCCTATTTTTATTCGGGAAGGCTGAGACATTGTCCTTGGTGGGGACCAACATGTCCCAAAAACGTTTCTTCACCATAGGTCTTACACCCCATCGACTAGAATTCCTGCCCGCTATGACGGCCTTAATGGCCCAACATAAGAGCATTGTCCTGGAAGAGCCCCCTCATGAAGGACTAAGTTCTTTTTTAAAAGGCCGTGTATCTATCGAAGAAATATTAGAAGACTTGGAGGCGGGTTTTCCTGAATACACCAAGGCAGCTTATAGGCACCTGAAAGTATTTCATGATCAAGGGCTAAAAATTTGTCAGGTAGAACCCTATTTGGAAGGGGTTTTTGTAATCCACAAATTGATAGAGGAAGAAGGGTGTTCGCCCCAAGATATTTCCCGACTGCCGTTTCTGGCAGAGGTCTATAAATACGAACACCAGGCCACCGGGGCCCTCTTAGATTTTTATGCCGCCATGGGCGCCCCTTTTGAAGAGGTCTTGAGCAAATTAAAGGCCTTTGCCCGGGCCGATGCCCAGCGCCTTGATTTTCGAGATCAGCTGAGGGCCAGGGCCATACGAAAGCTTCTATCTCACTTACCCATGCCGATCTTTATTGAAGCCGGCTATATCCACCTGCGCCTGATTTATTATTTGGCCCGTAACAAAGGGGCGTGGCGGCTTTGTGTACGTAACTTGCTCCTTGAGGCCACGCGTACCCACGGTTTGTCTTCTTTTTGGCCCTCCCCAGGCGATGGTTTGACTTCTTATTATCTGTTAGGTAAACGCCACCGCCATGTGTCCGAAGACCTATTGGCCGCGCGCAGTCTGGTCTACATAAAGCTCATCGAAAAAGAAGAAATGTTCCCCAGCGCCCAGAAGAAGTTTCCCCACCTCTACCACGAGTTGATTTGGCGCATATTTGTCAATTTTTTATCCTACGAGGACTGTAAGCGTTTGGACCGTTTTATCAGGCTTTTACCTACAAACGAGGCCCAGTCTTTGGCCCAAAAACTCTTCCCTCACCAAGTACAACAGGCCCGAAAGAAGGTGGAAGAAGCCTTCCAGGCTAACGCGTTAAGGGCAAAATAATGACGAATTCTGCCCCTTTTTGGTAATTTCGTCCCTTTATTTCTCCTCCGTGGGCTTCTACTATACGTCGTGATATAGAAAGCCCTAAGCCTGTTCCCTTTTTCTTGGTGGTAAAAAACGGTGTAAATAAATGTTTTAAGACCTCTTCAGATAGACCTGGACCTGTATCACGAATAAAGATATAGACTTCTTTTTCTTGAGGCCTTATCTCTAGTTCTAGCTCTCCCCCCTGAGGCATGGCTTCCAGGGCATTTTGCATAAGATTAAAGAGTACTTCTTTAAAGCGCATTTCATCCAGGTGGAGCTTTAGGGGGTAATCTGGTGCCTTAAAGCGTACGTGAATTCCTTTTTCCTTGAAACGAGCCTGGTAAATTTTTAGGGCCTCTTGGCAAAGCTCGCGGAGGTCTATTTCTTTTAGATCTAACTTTAGCGTCCTCCCAAACTGGTTTATGTCTTGCAAAAGCTTTTGGAGCCTTTCTACTTCGCGAAGGATGAGCGCCAGTTTTTCTTTTTTACGTGGGTCTTCTTCCTTGCGATAAAGATTGGAGACCAAACCACCAATGGCAATGAGGGGGTTTTTTATGTCGTGTACAATACGCGATACAGCCATTCCTACAGCAGCCAGTTTTTGACTCTCCACCAGCTGCCTTTCCATTTCTTTACGTTTAGTGATGTCGCGCAATATGGCGGTAAAGATCCAGCTGTCTTTGCACCGTGAGGCAGAACGCGAGATGCGCAAAGGAAAACGTTGCCCGTTTCGTCGATAGCCTGTACCAGAAAGGACCTGCCCTAGGACAGGTGACCTTCCGGTTTGCAGGAATTGTTCTATAAATTTTTTGTGTCTGCCGCGCAGTTCAGGAGCAAGAATAAGGTCCAGATCTTTACCCAAAACTTCATGGGCTTGCCAGCCAAATATCCTTTCTGCCGAACGATTAAAGAGAATAATACGGTGAGATTGATCTATAACTATAATGGCGTCGGTGGCGGACTGGATGATGCCTTCTAGAATGTCTTTACTAAGATCAGCCTTGGTGATAGAAGGGTCCCCTTTAAGTCCATTTTTACTATTAACACTCACGTTCCAGTCTCGCTAAGTGATGTCTTTTTATTCCTTCTACCACACGATGAGCAGAATTAAAAGCACTCATGATGCTTCCCTTCTCTACAGCTAGGTCTCCAGCCAAAAATAGACCGGGGATATTGGTCTCTCCGTATTCATTCACTACAGCCCGTTTGCCTTCCATTTTGACACCAATACTCTTTAAGAAATTTTCCGGAGTGCTACCGCCAAGACAATAATAAACAGCTTCCACCACTAGGGGGTCGTGGTCTTTAAAGATCACTTTTATACCTTGCGGGTCTGGTTCTAAACGTTGGATATCCGTATTCATTAACAGGGTGATCTTTCCTTCCTGGACGAGTTTTTCTAGGTGGGCCATGTTGGTAGGATTAATCCGAAAGAACTGCGGACGTCTGTAAGAAAGAAATACCTGGGCTTTTTTAGCTAAAAAGCAGGCTGTTTCTGCTGCAGAATCCCCGCCTCCTACCACTAAAACTTTACGAAACGAAGAGTCTAGATGGGCCTGGGTACCAAAAAAGACCCTATCTTTGATTTCTTTGGGGATCTTATAAGAAGGCTTTACCGGACGACCAAATATCCCTATGGCTATTACTACTACGGGGGCCTTTACAACTAAGCCCTGATTGGTCTCCACCACAAAACAATCGTTTTCCTTTTTGATATTACGTACTTCTTGCTTGAAGCGTATATCAAGTTCATATCTTTGAATGTAATCGTCTATTAGGGCCAGAAATTCTTCCTTAGTGCAGGTATCAAAACGACAAATCCCCTCTGGTTCTATTTTCCTCTTGCGGTAAACGGGATCTACCCTCTTGCCAGGATGATAAAATTTGTGTATAGTTTCACACGGTTGGTTGCTTTTTTCTAAGATAATTACAGGTTCAAGGCCTGCGCTTTTGGCCTCTACTGCTGTAGCTATACCTGCTGGTCCTGCCCCAATAATAGCAATCTTTGTTTTTTCCATAGACCTCCCTCTTAGAAACCTTTTTCCGGATGGGTTTTACCCCATCCGGCACCGAAGATTTTAGTTTAAAGTTTATTTTAGTTATTTTTGATAGTGAGGATTTACCGTCATTACTGGACAAGGAGCACGTTTTATTACTTGTTCTGCTACACTACCCAAAAGAATTTTTTCTAACCCTTTTCGTCCGTGGGTCCCCATAACGATTAAGTCAATATTCTTTTCCTCCGCGGTCTTTACGATTTCTTCCGCTACTTCACCCCGCTTGACAATGGTCTCCACGTCCGAAAGGTCTTCCATATATTCATCAACAAAATTGGCCATTTTTTTCTCCGCCGCGGCTATCATTTCTTCTTCTAAATTATCTAAGGCACTGTGGGGTACATAGAAATTGGCGTATTTTGATAACTCTTCCACTACAAAGATTACTACCAGTTTTGCCTCTAACTTCTCTACAAAATAACGTACATACGGAAGCACTTTTTTCGAAGCGCTAGTGAAATCTACAGGAAAAAGGATATTTTTGATCTCGGCCATAAGATCCTCCTATGTTAAATTGTCGTTCATACTTTGTACTATTTAGTAGATAAACAAGTCAAGAGAATTGGGGGCGTTTAATGACTAGAAAAATTGATCTACACACCCATTCTACGGCCTCGGACGGGAGTTTTTCGCCAAAACAGCTTGTTCGTTTAGCGCAAGAGGTGGGTCTAGCTGCCTTAGCCCTTACAGACCACGATACCGTAGAGGGCCTTGCAGAGGCGGAACAAGAGGCCCAGAAATTACAAATATCTTTTGTCCCAGGGGTGGAGATAAGTGTTAAGTTTGAGGGCCCTGGTCACTTTCATCTGTTGGGATACTTTATTGACTATCGCCATCCTGCTTTGGTGGAAACCCTTACCAAACTAAAAGAAGCGCGGGCTTGCCGCAACCAGCTTATGCTTAAAAAGCTTCAAGCCCTTGGTATAGACATTCAATGGGAAGAGGTGGTTGCTGTTTCTGGGGGGGGAGAAATCGGCCGTCCTCACTTGGCCCGTATTTTGGTAAAAAAAGGATTAGTAAAGGATATAGACGAGGCCTTTGAGAAATATTTGGCCAAGGGCGCCTCTGCTTATGTGCCTAAGGCCCGCTTGACCCCCGAAGAGGCCTTTAAAGTAATCCATCAGGCCGGGGGGTTAACTTCCTTGGCCCACCCCTATTATCTGAAACTCGCTCCAGAAGAGCTTACCGCGTATATTATCCACCTAAAGGAGCTAGGATTGGACGCTATAGAGGCCTATTATACCGATCATTCTCCGGAATATACCCGTTTTTTGCTGGACCTCGCCCAAAAATTAGGGCTTTTGGTCTCTGGGGGTAGTGATTTCCACGGGGATAATAAACCAGAAATCGCCCTTGGCTCAGGAAAAGGCAACCTCTTGGTCCCCGAAGAGGTATATTTACGTCTGTACGAGGCCTGGCAAAAGAGGAGATAATCAAGTTTTAATCAGCTTAAGTAGTTGGCGCCTTTCTTTGGGGGTAAGGGGCCTTATTTCTCCCGGTCTTAGTCCTTTTAGGCTTAAAGGACCAAATTGGGTCCGTTTCAACCGGAGCACTGGGTGCCCAATAGAGGCAAACAGCTTGCGCACTTCTCTTTTGCGTCCTTCACCTACTATTACTTCAAAAGTTGTAGAGCTTTTATCTCTTCGGCGCACCCTTAGGGCCTTGGGGTATACACGGCGCCCTTCTACTTCGATCCCTTTACGTTCAAGGGCGTATATCTTTTCCGGGCAGGGATGCCCCTTGACCTTGGCTTCATACACCCGGTTTATCCCGTAGCGAGGGTGCAGAAGCCTCTGGGCCAAAAGACCGTCGTTGGTTAGCAATAGTAAGCCTTCGGTATCTTTGTCTAGACGTCCCACAGGAAAGACCCTTACCGGTAAGTCTTGCAAAAATTCTTTTATCGTTGGTCGGCCATGAGGGTCATAAAGGGCGGTAAGGTATCCCCTTGGTTTATAAAATACGTAATAGACCTTGGCCGCGGGAATTATCAGGCGCCCGTTTACGGTGACTTTATTTTGGTTCGGGTCTATCCTAAGCCCTGGCTCCAAAACAATCTTACCGTCTACCGCTACCTTGCCTTGGAAAATGAGCTCATCGGCCTTGCGGCGTGAACAGACTCCAGCCTCGGCTATGAAGCGATTTAATCGTATCTTTTGGGAGACTATATCCTTAGACATCTTTAGGCATCAAATGGACTAAAATTGTCCCCCTATACGGAAGTTCCAGTTGCTCTTTTCCTCTCCAGCATGGGCATCGATATTGTACCCCCATTCTATGCGCAACGGCCCCATAGGAGAAAGCCAACGGATACCAAACCCCACACTCTTGCGGATATCAGAAAGCTTGTAGGGTCCACCAGCCCGCCATACGTTTCCCATATCAAAGAATAAAACTCCGTTAAGCCCCATATTTTTTACCAGAGGGATTATGTTTTCTATTTGTACGTAAGCCATACGTTCGCCACCAATGCGCTCTCCTGTCTGAGGATCAATGGGACTGATGTCTCCATAGCGATACCCACGGACAGAGTCTAGACCACCCAGATAAAATTTTTCGTAAACCGGTAGTTTCCCCCCTGCGGCAGGCAATATAGCTCCTAAGCCAAAGCGCAAGTGTCCGGTAGTATGCCACAATAACGGGAAATACCAACTGTCCGTGAACACAAATTTTTCAAAGGCGCTATCGCCTCCTAAAAATCCGCCAGCATGTTCGTAGCTAAAAGTAGTGCGCATCCCCTTGGTAGGAGAGAAGAAGCTATTTCGCGTATCTCTGATTAAGCCCATTTCTATAGCGCTAGTAATATGTATGTCTGCCGATTCGCGTATAATAGAAGATTGATAGTATGTATAATCTGTTAAATTTGAGTCATCATAACGATATCCTATATATCCTTTGAGGTTAGATGTTAGCAAATAGCCAAAACGGATACTTCCTCCTTTACTATCTCTCGTATAATCTTCGTATTCTCTACTCCAGTTATAGAGGCTAAGGCCCAAGGATACTCTAGTATCTCGAAAATAAGGATCAGAGAAAGACAAAGAATAACGTGTAGTGCGCGCCCCAAAGGTACCATTGAAAGAAAGTGTTTGTCCCTTACCAAATAGATTCCTTTGCGAAATTTGGCCCATAAATATAAATTTATCTACCGAGCTATAGCCAGCACCTATGCTGAAAGTTCCTGTGGGTCGTTCTTTGACCTTTATGTGAACATCCATTTGGTTTTTTTGAATGCCTTTTTCCATAGAAAAGTTCACATCGTCAAAATATCCGAGTCGTCGTAATCTATCCTGGCTCTTCCTGTAACGCGTGGCGCTAAAGGGCCATTGTTCAACTATGAGTAGTTCTCTTCTAATAACCTTGTCTCTAGTGCGAGTATTTCCAGATATTTCTATCCTATTTATATAGACAAGAGGACCTTTATTTATTTTAAGGACTATATCGACAATATGCTCTTTAGGACGTTTTTTTATAATAGGATCGATCTCTGCATAAGCATAACCTTTATCCGCAAATATTTCAGTAAGGTGCAAAATATCTTTTCTTAAGGTTTCGCGATCGAAAAATTTCTCTTTATTAATTTCTAGCTTTTTTAGAAGCCATGAGCTATCCGTGAAAAGGTCTTGCTCTATACTTACTTTTCCGACTTTGTATTGTGGCCCCTCTTCTACAGGGATCTTTATGTATATCCATTTCCCTTTTTGTTCTATTTCTGGGTCTCCTACTCTTGCGTCTATATAGCCGTGATTATGATAGAAAGAAATTATTTTCCCTAAGTCTCTGTAGAGGGCTCCCATGCTATATACACCAGGCTCTATCCCTCCCGTAAAAAATGTTTTTATCTTTTTTAGCCAGGAAAAATGTCCTTTTTCGCTAATAGATAGCAATTTTTTTAACTGTTCATCGGAAAAGGCCTTGTTCCCTACAAATTCAATCTTTTTAATATAAACCTTTTCTCCTTCTTTTATGTGAAAAATTACTTCTACTTCATTCTTTGAAATGGGTTTTATTGTAAAATCGACTTTAGTATCGTAGTAGCCCTTCTCTTTATACAAAAATTCAATTCGTTCTAGTGCCAAATTTATTTTGTCTAAATTTAAGATAGTATAAGGTTTTAGTTCAGTTATTTTTTCTAAATCATTAGTCTTAATGTGTTTATTGCCTTCATATATTATGCGCTTTATGACGGGCTTTTCTTTTACTATATAGGTTATTACTAACCCTTTTTGCTCTTTTTTTACGTCGGCTTTGATATCATCGAAATAGCCTAATTTGTAAATAGCTTTAAGGTCTTGTCTTATTTTTTGGGGATCATAATAATCTCCGGGTTTGAGAGACGTTACCGCCAGGATTGCGTCACTATCCATACGGATATTACCTTTGACCTCTACGCGCCATACCTTTTCTCGTTGGAAAAGGGCGGCCAAGAGAGTCTGTGCCGCCTGTATCTCAAAGGTAGAGCTTGTTGAAGAGCCCGAAGCCGAGGCGTATTCAATCTGGCCGGTGGAACAACGCCAAAGACGCCAATCTATGCTCAAAGAATCTTTTAGGCGTACCAAGGTGCCCCAAATTACCACGTCCGGATTTAACCCCGCGCATATCTCTTTTACTTCTTGGATAGTGGGTTCAGAAGGCACGTTGCCCAGTAAGTCTAGTACTTTAGCCGGGGGGATTATTATGACGTCTGCGGCCTTGAGTTTGGCCTTCACTAACCCCTCTAAGCGCATCTTTAAAAGGGGACAAGGGGATAAAGAGACCACCTTTAGCGGTAGTAACACTACCTGAGGGCTTTTAAAATGGTCTACCGAGGAGGCGTCGGCCTTAGCTAGTAGACCAATACAGAAGATGATGATGAAAAACAGAAGACGAAATTTTCTCACTGGGTACTCCATGGCCAAGGTCTATCTTTAGGAAGTTCTTTGAGGCTACCGTTTACCAGACCAAAAATGCGGTCCATTTGGGTGGCCAGTTCCGGATTATGGGTCACTACCACTAAAGTGATCCCGTGATTTTTATTTAGGTCTAACAGCAAACGGGTGATGTCTTGGGCAGTACGCATGTCCAAGTTTCCTGTTGGTTCATCGGCCAATATTATTGGGGGTTTGAGGGCAATGGCTCGGGCTATAGCTACCCTTTGTCTTTCTCCCCCCGAAAGTTCGCCCATCTTGTGGGTAAGACGATGTTGAAGACCTACCAGTTTGAGCGCTTGAGCGGCAGCTTCTTGGGCCCTAGAGGTGGTCCATCCGGCTATAAGGGCCGGCAGCATAACGTTTTCAAGGGTATTGAATTCAGGCAGGAGATGATGAAACTGAAAGATAAAACCGAGTTTTTGGTTCCTAAAACGGGCCAGCGCGGGCTCTATAAGGGAAAATACGTCAATGTCAAAGTAAAAAACCTTTCCCGATGTGGGACGGTCTAAGGTGCCTAAGATATGTAATAAAGTGGTTTTGCCCGCCCCAGAGGCCCCTACAATGGCAATCTTTTCCCCTGCGCTAATACAGAGATCGATACCCTTTAGTACCGTTAGTTGGGTATGCCCTGATTTAAATACTTTGACCAGCCCTTTAGCGGCCAGAGCCACTTTACCCATAGCGTAATACCTCCGCTGGAGGGAGTTGGGAGGCTTGACGAGCCGGGTAAATGGTAGCCAACAAGGCCAGTATCAGGGCCGAAACAGAAATGACAATTACGTCTAAGGCCTGGATAAGCACGGGGAGGTGATCTACATAATACACATCGGTAGGGAGCTTTATCAGGGGATAATGGGCCAAAAAGGCACACAGTCCCAGGCCTCCGATGATACCCAAGGCTACCCCTACCGCCCCTAATAAGAAGCCCGTAAGCATAAATATGCGCAAGATACTGGCGTTGCTTGTGCCCATGGACTTTAATATGGCGATGTCTTCTCGTTTTTCCGAGACAAGCATAATGAGGGCGGCTACGATATTAAAGGCTGCCACCAAGACTATCAGGGTCAAAATGACAAACATGGCCGTTTTTTCTAGGCGGAGGGCGGAAAATAGGCTTGCGTTCATGCGTTTCCAATCGATGGTCCAGTAAGGAAAACCGAGTTTTTGAGATAAGGCCTTGCTAAACTCTTCGGCGTAAAAAGGGTCACTGATGCGTACCTCAAGCATGGTTACCGCCTGGCGCAGGCTAAGTAATTGCTGGGCCGTGGCAAGGGCTATAAAGGCAAGACTGGCATCGAATTCGTAAAGACCTGTCTCAAAGAGGCCTACTACTTTGAAGGTCTTTATTTTGGGCAAAAGTCCAAAGGGGGTTATTTGACCTTCCGGGACTATGAGACGTACCTTGTCTCCCAAGGATACCCCAAGATTAGCAGCCAGTCGTTTACCCAAGATAATGCCTGGGGGAAAAGAGTCAGAAAGTTGCGAAAACCCTCCTCCTTTAAAGCGCAGATTTTTAAAGACCTTAAGGGCTATTTGAGGGTCAACGCCCCTTATTACTACTCCTGATTGTCCCTGGCCAGAAGAAATTAGGCCCTGGAGATTGATACAGGGCAAAACAGCGGTGACGCGCACCTTACCCTGGCCTCTTACGCGGGCCCACAGGCCTGAAAGGCCATGCTTGTACAAAGTAACACCCTCTAGCTTTTTTACCAAAGCCGGATAGTTTTGAATTTCTCCTCCCAGGCGTTGGACTATTATATGGGCGTTTATACCGATGAGACGGTCTTGCAACTCCTTTTGGAACCCGTCCATTACGGCTATTACTACTATTAGAGCCATTACTCCTATGGTTATTCCCAATACGGCCATACAAGAGATAAAAGAGGTAAAACGCTGTCGTTTGGGAGCAACTATGTATCTAGTGGCGATATACCACTCAAAACGTCTCATCTTTGCCTTGCTCTAACCCCTTTGTCCTTCCGGACGGAGATGGGGAAACAGGATCACCTCTCTAATAGAAGGGGCATCAGTAAATAACATGACTAATCGATCAATACCTATACCTTCTCCTGCTGCCGGAGGCATACCGTATTCCAGGGCCCTTATAAAATCTTCGTCTATTTCCGGATGGATTTCAGGGTCATCGGCCAATCGTCGACGAATTTGTTCTTCAAAACGGGCCCTTTGATCCCGCGGATCATTGAGTTCGGAAAAGGCGTTTGCTATTTCGCGCCCTGCGATAAAGAGTTCGAACCGGTCGGCTACAGAAGGATCTTCTTCATTGCGTCGCGCCAGGGGAGAGATATCTACCGGAAAGGCCACCACAAAGGTGGGTTGAATGAGTTGTGGTTCCACCAAGGCATCAAATAGTTTGGCCCATAGTTTGCCCAGTATCTTTTCTTTTTCGTCTACCTTGATATTGTGCTCTTTGGCCCAAGATAGGGTCTTTTCTCTGCTCTCAAGGACCTCAGGGGGTACTTTCCCTATCTGAATCAGGGCTTCTTTAAACCCAATGCGTTTCCACGGCGGAGTCAAATCTATCTTGTGTCCTTGATAGGTAATACAGGTGTGGCCGGTGATTTCCCGCGCCAGGGAAGAAAAGATCTCTTCTGTGCGCACCATAAGATCTTCATAAGTGGCGTAGGCCTCATAGAATTCAAGCATGGTAAATTCTGGGTTGTGCTGGACGGATATACCTTCGTTACGGAAATTTCGATTCAGCTCAAATACACGTTCAAAACCCCCTACCAAAAGGCGTTTTAGATATAGTTCCGGAGCAATACGGAGATAGAGCTCGCGTTCTAAGGCGTGGTGATAGGTCTTAAAGGGACGAGCGGTGGCTCCTCCCGGGATGGGCTGCATCATGGGCGTTTCTACCTCTAGAAAGCCCTGGCTCTGGAAATATTCCCTCAAAAATTGGACAATTTGGGAGCGAGTACGAAATATTTCCCGGACACGCTGGTTCATAATGAGATCTAAATAGCGACGTCGATAGCGCAACTCTACGTCTTGAAGACCATGATATTTTTCCGGAAGGGGTCTAAAGGCCTTGGTGACCAGCACCAACTTGTGGGCCAATATGGTCAATTCACCGGTTTTGGTACGAAATAGGGGGCCCTCCACCCCTATTATGTCGCCTAAATCAATATATTTTTTGAATAATTTGAAATTTTCCGGGCCTATTTCGTCTCTTTTAACAAATATCTGTATTTGATCCGTTTCATCCTGGATATGCATGAAGACAGCCTTGCCAAAGTCGCGTCGAGACATTATGCGCCCGGCTAGACAAAAACTATCCTTAATGGACATGAGCTTTTCGTTGTCGTATTCGGCAAAAATTTCTTTAAGAGGCCCGGCGTGATCTTTGGGCCTAAATCGGTTAGGAAAGAGACTAACCCCTAACGATTCCAGCTCTTCGGCCTTTTGTTTCCGTACTTTTAAAACCGCGCTTTCTTCGTTCACTTATATCCTCCTAATTAGGGGTATCACTAGAAGTGCAAACCTAGAAAAATTTTGGGTATTCCTCAAGGGGGTAGTGTGTCAATTACAGGGGCTCATATGCCTTTGTGGAGAAGAAACCTTCTCTAACATTATGTTTTCTACCGGTCCACCCCGATGTGGACCGGCCTCAAGGCACCATTTGTTACCTTTTCCCTCAAAACACATAGAAATAAAGGCTGCCTGGTGAGTCCCTAAATCGACCTCTACCGGGAGCGAAGAGCCGGGCTTGATTTCCTTTCCCTCCGGGAAACGGATACTTACGCCTCACGGCTTATGTAATTCGGTCAACCTTACGGGATAAGAAGCAGGGTTGTAAACGTAAAATTTTGTCAAATAACCCCCAAAGCAATTGGCCACCCCAAAAAACAAAAAGAAGAAAAAGAGCACTCTTTTCATAGAAACTCCTTACGTCAAAGCATGTTGCGCCACAAAATCTTTGACTGGTTTGACCTCGGCAGGCAGGAGCTCAAAGCGTTGGGGTCTATTTTCCAACTCGGCCAGGGCTGCCGGACGCGGTGGGTCTATCCCCAGGGCCTTTTTTACGGCTTCGGGAAATTTGGCGGGATGGGCCGTGGCCAGACAGATCATGGGCAAGTGGTTCCGAAAGGCAAGCCCTGCCCTTACGCCTACAGCGGTATGGGGGTCTAAAATATAGCCAGTTTCCGCATAAAACTGTTTTATGGTAGCCAGGGTCTCCTCCTGGGATACAGAACGCGAATAGAAATCCTCTTGGACCTTTTGGGTTTCGGCCTTTTCAAAAGACAACTTTCCTTTGCGGGCAAACTGGACCATGGCCTCCTTTACCCTCATGGGGTCTTCATCATAAAGATAGTAGAGATAGCGTTCGAAGTTGCTGGCTATTTGGATGTCCATGGAGGGACTTATAGTGGACTTTACCTGGCCCAGAGAATAATCTCCCTGGTTGACGAAACGAGTCAAGATGTCGTTTTCGTTGGTGGCCAAGATAAGATGCTCAATACCCTTGCCTATCATCTTCTTGGCGATATAGCCGGCAAATATATCGCCAAAATTCCCCGTGGGGACAGAAAAGCGCACATATTCTATTCCTTCGGCCTCGGTCACGCGGAAGTAGGCCCAGATATAGTAGACCACCTGGGCTAATACACGGGCCCAGTTGATGGAATTAATGGCCCCCAAGTGATATTTCCTTTTAAAGGTTAAATCTCCAAAAATTTCCTTTACAATGGCCTGGCAGTCGTCAAAGGTCCCTTTTACGGCCAGATTAAACACGTTGGGGTCTGTTACCGTGGTCATTTGTAGGGCCTGGACAGGTGAGACGCGCCCGTGTGGGTGCAAAATGAAGATGTTTATATTTTGGCGCCCTTTAACACCGTATATGGCCGCCGAACCCGTATCCCCAGAGGTGGCCCCTAAAATGTTCATTTTTAACCCTTGCTCCCTCAGGAGATACTCAAACAGGTTTCCGAGGAATTGAAGGGCCACGTCTTTAAAGGCCAATGTCGGGCCGTGGAAGAGCTCCAAGATCCAAACAGGGCCCTTTTTTACCACAGGACAGATATCTGGGTGATCAAAAGAGGCATAGGCCTTAAAAATAAGTTCTTTTAAGTGGGAACGGGGCAGGTCGTCGGCAAACAGGCTCAAGACCTCTAGGGCCAATTCAGGATAAGAAAGGCCCCTCCAGCTTTTTAATTTTTTTTCTTCCACCACGGGAATACTTTCGGGCAGTATAAGCCCTCCGTCTTCGGCCAAGCCCATTAAAACAGTTTCTTTGAACGAAATGGGGTTTATTCCCCCCCGCGTGCTTATATAGCGCATGTCCTTAATGATAGCAGGCTTTTTATTTCTGCCTAGTCTGACTTTGACTTATGGGCCATAGTACTGCATATTTTCTCTTATGGCACGTTACATAATAGGTATAGATTTGGGTACTACGAATACGGCGTTGGCCTATGTGGATCTTAAGACCTCTGGGCCCCAATTAGAGATAAAGACCTTTTTAGTCCCTCAATTAGTAGGTCCTGGACGAATAGGAGAGCGTTCTACCCTGCCCTCGTTTTTATATTTGCCCGGACCATACGAGCTCGCTCCAGAAGAGCTGGCTTTACCCTGGGATCCTAACCGTAGATTTGCTGTGGGGACCTTTGCCCGTGACCAGGGGGCCCTGGTGCCAGGCCGTTTGGTCTCTTCTGCCAAGAGCTGGTTATGTCATGGAGGCGTGGACAGACAGGCCCCTATTTTGCCGTGGGGAGCAGGAGACGAAGTAGAAAAAGTCTCTCCTGTAGAGGCCTCGGCGCGTTATCTTGAACATCTGCGCGAGGCCTGGAATTACACCATGGCCAGAGATGATCCAGAGTCCCGGCTAGAAAAACAGACGGTCATTATTACTGTACCGGCCTCTTTTGACGAAGTAGCCCGAGAACTTACACGCCAGGCCGCAGAAAAGGCAGGGCTTAGGGAAGCGATTCTCCTTGAAGAGCCCGTGGCTGCCCTCTATGCTTGGCTATCTCAGCACGAAAAAAATTGGACCGAAATCTTAAAAGAGGGCGAGCGGGTTCTGGTCTGTGATGTAGGGGGAGGCACCTCGGACTTCACGTTGGTAGAGGTACAGCAGGGGCCTCAGGGGCTTTCGTTAGAGCGTATAGCCGTGGGAGAACACATCCTGTTGGGAGGCGATAATGTCGATCTGGCCTTGGCCCGCTTAGTAGAACGAAAACTTCAGGGGGTGCGTCTCGATTTTGCCCGTTTTCAAATGTTGACTTTCCTCTGTCGCGAACTCAAAGAAAAACTATTGGCCCAAGAGGGGCCAATAGAAGATGCTGTACGTCTCCCTGGTCGGGGTACATCTTTGATTGGTGACACTTTAGTGGTGAAGGTCTCTAAAGAGGAAGTCCTGGATCTAATCCTTAAAGAATTTTTCCCCTCGGTGGAATATGGTCCTGCCCTCCAGAGGGTAGAATCTGTTCCCAGAGTCCTTCCCGAATGGGGATTGCCTTTTGCTCGCGATCCAGCGGTGACCCGTCATTTAGCCGCCTTTCTTTATCGACATGAGGTAAAAAACATAGACGTGCTCCTCTTTAATGGAGGGGCCTTAAAGCCCCTATTGTTACGTCAAAAAATACGGCAAGAGGTGGGTAATTGGTTCAAAAGACAAGACGTCCGCGAACTTGAAACCGCCTCCCTGGATTTGGCCGTCTCTATTGGGGCGGCTTATTACGGTTTGGTACGCCAAGGCCTTGGCATTAGGGTTGGTGGCGGACTGCCCCGTTCTTATTACCTAGGGGTGGCCAGTGAAGAGGGGAAAAACAAGGCCGTGTGCTTGGTGCCTAAGGGGACCAAAGAGGGGGAACAACTCTGTTTGCCCCTTACTTTCCGGGTGCTTACCAACAGACCGGTTAGCTTTCCCCTTTATACTTCCTCCTTGCGTGAAGATGCCTTGGGTGCAGTGGTAGAGATCAACAAGGAAGAGTTTGTCGCTTTGCCGCCCCTGGCCACCGTATTGAAATTTGGGCGCAAGACTGCTGTGCGGGAAATACCGGTGGAAATAGAGACCTGTCTTTCGGAACTGGGGGTCTTAGAGACCTATTGTCGGTCTAAAGAGACACCTCACCGCTGGCGGTTACAGTTTGCCCTGAGGGAGATGGAGCTTAAACGTTCTGAAATGCCCGAGGGTATACTGGTAAAGCCCAAAGAGCCTTCTGAAACACCCGTAAGTGAAGAACTTGTCGAGAAGCTGCAGGGTGTCCTTGAACATTATTTCGCCCACCGCGAAGACTTACCTCAGCTGGCCCGCGCTTTAGAAAATATCCTGGAAATGGAGCGCGATCGTTGGCCTTTACCTGTTCTTAGGGCCCTGGCCGACCTCCTACTAGAAAGAAAAGATGTGCGCGAAAAAACGGCCTTACACGAAGCACGCTGGTTGAACCTAACGGGCTTTTCTTTAAGACCAGGCTATGGGGATCCTCTAGACCCTTTTCGGATACGCAAATTATGGGGGCTTTATTTTGAGGGGCTTAAGCACCGTCAGGACAAAGGGGCAAGATGTGAGTGGTGGATTTTCTGGAGACGCATAGCCGGGGGTTTGCGTAAAGGTCAACAAGAACAATTTTTTGCCTCGGTGAGGCCCTACCTCCAAGGGGTTTCTAAAAAAAAGGCCTCCACTCCTAAGCTTTCACCACCAGAGCGCATAGAGCTTTGGCTCTGTGTGGCCAATATGGAACTCCTGTTGCCCAAAATAAAGACAGAATTGGCCCGCTCTTTATGGCGAGAGCTCAAAAAATTTGATCGGCGTTTGCTCCTGGCTTGCGCAAGGCTTTTATCCCGGGAATTACTTTACGGTCCGGCAGACAAGGTAGTGCCTGCTTCGCAAGCAGAAGACCTTATCAGGAAGTTCATCGAGCGGGTAAAAAATAAAAAATTAAAGGGGGCCCTTGCCCGGGCGGTGGCCGAGGCCTTGTTAAAGATGACCCGGTTGACCGGGGATCGGGTACGCGATGTATCCGAAGGACTACGGCAGGAGGTGGCTGATTTGTTGTGTGTGCTGGGGCTTCCCAAGGAGGCCACCAAGCCTCTTTTTAACGTCATTCCCATGAAAGAAGGCGAAAAGGCAGAGCTTTTTGGCGAATCGTTGCCCTTGGGGTTGCGGCTTTCATGAATCGTCGAGAATTGGCTATAGAATTGGCTAAGCGTTTGGGTATAAGTAAACGTTTGGCCGAAAGGTTAGTAAAGGCCTTTTTTCAGGAGATAATTGAGGCCTTGAGACGAGGAGAACGGGTAGAAATGCGCAACTTTGGTGCCTTTGAAGTCCACAACCGACGGGCTTTTTTAGGATTTCATCCAAAAACAGGCCGAAAAATACAGATCTCTCCCTCAAAAAGTATTCGTTTCCGGCCTAGCAAAAGGATAAAGCAGATCATCCAAGACTGTGGTCCGGAGAAAGAATTTTAGTTTGGGCTTTTTAGAAGGGATACTTAGTGGTAAAAGAAGACCATGAGATACATTCGGTTGCCACGTCCTGATCCCACAAAGCTGATTGAAGAAAAAATAGCGCTGGCTGAAGAGCTATTTGAAGTTTGGGGACCAGGTCTTAAAGAAGACCCCGAGATAGCACCTTTATTGCCTCTTTATAAAAAGGCAGTAGAAGCCTCCAATAAGGCCATGGAAGAGGCCGGCACCTTTAAGGAATGCTTCGTGTGTACGGTTGAAGAGGGTAAGGGCTGTTGCAAAATTGGTCTAGAAAACGAATGTACTGTACTCATCCTCCTTTTAAATCTTCTCCTGGGGGTGAAATTTCCTAAAGAACGCGAAGTACCTGGACGGTGTTTTTTTGTAGGTCCTCTGGGTTGTAAGATCCTGGCACGCCCTATGTTGTGTCGAGACTATTTTTGCCTTCGGCACTATAAAAAGGTACCCGAAGAAGTTATGGCGCATATAACCCAGGTGCTCCATGAAGAATTGATGTTGCTCCATCAAATTACAAGACTTATCCGTCACCGCCTCGAATCGTGGATAGGCGATTTTTTGATGGAATTAGACTTAACCGGTTACACTTAAGGAGGACATAATGTACGCAAAGAAGAGGTGGTCTTTAATATTATTTTTGGTCTCAATCATTTTTTTGGTCTCTTGTGCGAAAGAAAGTCTACCTCCTGCGGCCTTGAGCCCCTCGGAGACTTCTCCGGCCCAGGTGGCGCCGGCGGCCCCTTCTAAGGAGGCATCCCCGACCAAAGCTGTTTCCCAACCTCCTGCCTTTGAGAGTGAAGCTTTAGAGGCCAAGGCCTTGCCCCCTGAAAAACGCCTGGCCCTTTATGGTCGGAGTACTCCCCCTTTAGAGGCCATATTTTTCAATTTTGATTCTTATGAAATAAGAGACGATATGAAAGCCAGGCTTCAAAAAGACGCCCGTATACTCCTGGAACATCCTAACTGGAAGATACAGTTACAGGGTAATTGTGACGAAAGGGGTTCCAGTGAGTACAACCTGGCCTTGGGAGAAAAAAGGGCCCTTATGGTGAAGCGTTATCTTATGAATTTGGGCATTGAGGCCCGTCGCTTAACTACGGTAAGCTTTGGCGAGGAAAGGCCCTTGGCGAAAGGCCATAACGAAAAGGCCTGGGCCCTAAATCGGCGCGTCGATTTAGTCGTGGTAAACAAATAAGGAGGTAGTATGCGAAAAATAATCGTCTTTAGCCTGATTTGTCTGTTCTGTTGCCCCTCTTTACTTTTGGCTCAGGGGCTAAAAGTGGCTGTGATAGACATGCAGAGCGTGGTACGCCAGTCGCAGGCTGGACAACAAGCCCTGGTTAAATTGCAGCAGAAATTCGATGTGCTCAATAAAAAGCTCAAGGCCCAAGAAGAAAAGATAAAGCAATTCAAACAAGAGCTAGAAAAAAAGGCCCCTTTGTTGTCCGCCGAGGCCCGTCAGGAACAGGAGAGACAATACCAAAAGATGGTAAGGGAGTATCAGGCCCAAAGAGAAGATGCCCAATTTGAAATGCGCCAGGCCGAACAAGAGGCCTTAAAGCCCATTTTGAAAGATCTGCAACACATAGTCCAAAATATGGCCCAAAAAGAAGGCTACGACCTCATCTTGGAGAAAAAAATGCCCGGAATATATTGGGCTTCTCCCAAAATTGATATTACTAATCACGTTATTGAGCTCTACAATCAATATCTCCAGGGCCAAAAAAATAAGAAAAACTGATGCTATTAGCCGGGGACGTAGGAGGGACCAAGACCCAGCTGGCGCTATACGAATTTAAGGGCCCTATGCGTCCTCGTTTTTTGCGCACTTATCCTACCAAGGCTTATACCAGTTTAAGGGCTCTTTTGGAGTCTTTTTTAGAAGAGGCAGGGGTCAAAGACTTGGAGGCCCTTTGTCTTGCTGTAGCGGGCCCGGTACTAAAAGGCCGGGTAGATATGGTAAATGTGGGCTGGAAATTTTCCGAAGGGGATCTGAGTCGATATTTCCACACCAAGGTGAAGATCCTAAACGACCTTGAGTCCCTGGCCTTTGCTATCCCTCACCTGTCGAGCAAGGCGTTTTTCCCGCTATTTAAACGCAGAGCTGAGCCTCAGGGGAATATAGGGGTAATTGCCGCGGGGACGGGATTGGGGCAAGCCATGCTCATAAGGAAAGGGGCTTTAGGGGCTGTCCCTGTGGCTACGGAAGGAGGTCATACCGAGTTTGCGGCAGACAGAGAAGAGGAATGGCTACTTTATAAATGGTTAAAGGCCCGATACGGGCATGTGAGTCTTGAGCGCGTGCTATCTGGACCAGGGTTGGAAAATATCTATCGGTTTTTACAGGAATGGCATGGAGAGACCGGCCCTGGCCTTTCGGCTCCCGAAATTACCCGCTTGGCCCTACAGGGAGAGTCCTTGGCCGCAGAGGCCTTGGATATTTTTGTCCGCCTTTATGGTCGCGAGGCGGGCAATTTGGCCTTACGGTGTATGGCCACCGGGGGGATCTTTTTAGGAGGAGGTATTGCCCCCAAAATCCTTGTCTTCTTACAAAGAGATTCCTTCCTCAAGGCCTTTTTAGACAAAGGACGACTGCGCTGGTTTGTAGAAAAGGTCCCTGTAAAGGTCGTTCGGCATCCTTACGCCGTGCTTCAGGGAGCGGGGCTTTACGCCCGGGCTTATCTTAGGCCAGAAGTACGGCAATAATACCGGTGAGAAATATCCCGTCAAAAGTTCCTGCTCCACCAATAGAGGCCACTGGGGCCCTTAAACGATCTATTTCGCGGAGATGTAATAGATCGGCCCCGATCAACGTGCCCATAGTACCAGAGATGTAAGCTACAGCTGGAGCATGTAAGGGGTCTAATAAAAGGGCCACCAAGGCGGCCAAAAGGGGAGGAATAAACATGGGGAGGCCAATACCAATGCCAGGGATGGGACGGGCCAGTTTATAACATACAAGGCTTACCACCGTGACCCCTAAGATGGGGGTGATCAGCAAATGGTGTTGCAACATAAGGTATATGGAGAGCAAAAGGGGAATAATACAGCCTCCGAAATTAACTGCTATAACGGTAGTTTGTGGTTTTCTGACCGGAGGTACTACGTAACGGATACCAAAGAAATTTATTTCCCTTTCCGGATAAAATTCATAACCATGATGTATGGTCTTTACGGGAATATTGATGTGACTGCCCAGCAACGAGCCCAAAAGGAAGGCCAAAATTTGGTCTCCCGAAAGGCCAAGTTTGGTGGCGGCGATGGTAATGATACCTATATGAAACAGGACAAAGATAAAAAAGAGAATGATCAAAAAACCAAAGAAAAAGAGCAAAGCAAAGGGGCTAAAGATCATTAGACTCTCCTTTTAAGGTCTTTATGGTTATCTGGCGCTCTGTGGGACTGGAAACGAGTATTTCTACCAGGAGACTATGGGGAAGAGAATAAGGCAGTCTTTCTGCCCATTCTATGGCCAATATCCCTTCTTCTAGTAAGTCCTCAAGACCTAGATCTTCTACTTCGCCTGCTTCTAAGCGGTAGAGGTCTACGTGAAAGAGGGTTATACGTCCTGGATACTGATTGATCAAGGCAAAGGTGGGGCTTGAGACATAATAGTCCTCAGGCACCTCAAGACCTTGGGCCAGGCCCTGAATAAAGGTGGTCTTGCCGGCGCCAAGGTCTCCCTTGAGCAATACTACGTCTCCTATTTTTAGTTTTTGGGCCACCTGAGAGGCCAATTTTTTGGTCTCCTCTGGGGTTTTGGTAAGATATTTTTCCATTATAAGGTCCTCTTGAAGACCAATTTTTTAAAGACTACCGGGACTTTTTCGGCCAGCTCAGAGGCCAGAAACCCCCAAGGACCTTTTTCTGCGGCAAGCAAATCACCAGCTGCACCATGGATATATACTCCCAGGCAAGCCGCTTCAAAGGGATCCCTGCCCTGGGCCAAAAAGGCACCGATGATCCCCGCAAGTACGTCACCCATACCTCCGCTGGCCATTCCAGGATTGCCTGTGCTGTTTACGGCCTCTCGTCCATCGGGAGAAGCAATCACGGTGGCGGCCCCTTTAAGCACGACTACGGTGTTGGTTTCTCGGGCCGCTGTTCGGGCCGCTAGTAAGCGGTCTTTTTGGATAGTTTCTTTGGGGCTCTGGAGGAGACGGGCCAGTTCTCCCGGGTGAGGGGTGAGCACACGGGGGTATTGAGCCCTGCGCAGATGATAAAACTGTCCGGAGAGGGCGGTTAAGGCATCGGCATCCACCACCATAGGCAAGGGAAGTTCCGCCACCAGACGCTGTACCAGAGACATGGTGGAGGCGGTCAACCCTACGCCAGGGCCTACTACGGCGGCCCTTTTCCCTTCAGCTATATTAGAGAGCGCTTCAAAGGCCTCCAGCGAGAGACAACCTTCAGCAGTTTCTTCGCCTATGGGGGTGGTCATGGCCTCGATAAGAGAGTTTTCAAAGACTAAATTGGTACTCCTGGTAGAGGCCAAAGTGACTAGACCTGCCCCGGCCCTTAGGGCCCCTTTAGCCGCAAGTATTGCGGCACCGGTCTTTCCTGGAGAGCCCGCTATAATCAGAAGGTGGCCGTAGGTGCCCTTATGGGTATCAGGTTCTCGGGGGCCAATATGTTTTAGGGCCCAATCTTCAGTGAGCCAAAGGCGTTTTGGGCCCTTTTCGGCGATGACTTGGGGGGGCATAGAGATGTCTACCACGCAAAGTTCCCCTACGTATTGTCGGCCCGGGTAGATAACCTGCCCCACCTTGGGCAGTGCCATGGTAGCCGTAAGATCGGCCTTTACCGCCAAGCCCAAAGGATGTCCTGTGTCTGCGGAAAGCCCTGAGGGCATATCAACGGCCAAGATAAATACGTCGGAAGAATTTAATATCTCTACGACCCGAGCCAAAAAGCCACTCACCGGTCTTTTAAGGCCAGTACCAAAGATGGCGTCTACAATTAACCCAAAGTGTTTTAACAAAAAGGGCAGGGAATCAAGGTCGCTCTCGGTAAGCTCGATTAAAGGCAGCCCTATACGTTTCAGAATTTGCAAATTTAAGGCTGCTTCCCCCTTGTATTTTTCTGGCGGGACAAGGGTGATGACCTTTACCGGTATATTCTTTTGGGCCAGGTGTCGGGCTATGACAAAACCGTCGCCCCCATTATTGCCCGGCCCGCATACAATAAGGGTGCCTTTTTGGGCCTTTGGGGCCAAGCGAGACCATATCAACTCGGCTATTCCTCGACCGGCATTTTCCATGAGGATTTCACCAGGTATCCCCATTTCTTCGATGGTATAGCGATCAAGGGCTTGCATCTCTTCGGCGTAGACCAGTCTCATGGCTTAATCCCCCTCTAATAGTACCATTGCTACCGCATAATCTTTTTCGTGCGATAGCGAAACATGGCTCTTTTGAGCCCCCAATTCATGGAACCGACGCTTGGCCCTACCGTGAAAAACGAGAAACGGTTTGCCGCTTGGTTCGTGTCTTATTTCTATCTCCCGCCACCCCACGCCTCTCATCCCCGTACCTAAAGCCTTAGAAGCAGCTTCTTTAGCTGCAAACAAGGCCGCAAAATAGAGCAATGCGTTAGAACGATTTTGGGCCAAGACTTGTTCCCTGAAGGTATAAATTCTATGGAGAAAACGCTCTCTATAAGATTCCCATACACGTTGAAACCGGTCTATGGCTACTATATCTATACCTATGCCGATTATCATGTGCTCTAACCTCTTTGCTTTAGTTTTACCTGAGCTAAATCTAGAAAAAAAGTTTTTGTGGCCTGCTTAATCTACGAAATTAATTTTTTAGCAGGTTCCAGGGATGTCTTTCTGCTATATAAATGAAAGAACATAAAGGAGGCTTTTATGGAGGTCAAATCTCTGGTCAAACGGAGTGATTATGAATGGGAAATCCCCAAAAAAGGGGCAATGAGAGTCCCTGGACGTATCTTTGCCAGCAGGAAACTCCTGGAGGAGATGGACGAAAAAGTACGCGAACAGGTTACGAATGTGGCTTGTTTGCCAGGCGTTGTGAAGGCTTCCATGGCCATGCCTGATGCCCATTGGGGGTATGGTTTTCCTATAGGAGGGGTAGCGGCCTTTGACCCGGAGGAAGGGGGAATTATTTCGGTTGGTGGAGTAGGATATGATATTTCCTGTGGGGTGCGCTGTTTACTCACTGGTCTTAAGAAAGAAGAAGTATTACCGGTCCTGGAAGATCTTGTAGAGCAACTTTTTATTACGATTCCCTCTGGCGTAGGGGCAGAAGGGAAAATACGCCTTTCGGTAAAACAATTAGACGAAGTCCTTGTTGGTGGTGCTCGATGGGCGGTGAGTAAGGGTTATGGTGACCCTCAAGATTTAGATTTCATCGAAGAAAGGGGTTGTCTTCCAGGGGCCGATCCTGATTGTGTATCTTTAGAGGCCAAGAAGCGGCAACACCGTCAGGTGGGTACGTTGGGCTCGGGCAATCATTATTTAGAAATCCAATACGTGGCAGAAATTTATGATCAAAAGGTGGCCGAAGCCTTTGGATTGGTCAAAGACGAAGTTGTAATTTCCATTCATTGTGGTTCACGGGCTTTAGGGCACCAGATTGCCACAGATTACATCAAAATTCTGGCAAAGGCTTCTAAAAAATATGGTATTCCTGTAAAAGAAAAAGAATTAGTCTGCGCGCCCATTCTTTCTCCAGAAGGTGAACGGTATTATCGAGCCATGGTCTGTGGCGTAAATTGTGCGTTAGCCAACAGACAGGTAATCTCTCACTTAGTACGCGAAGTTTTTGACAAAATAATACCCAGGGCCCATATTAGGGTATTATACGACGTAAGTCACAACACGTGTAAGATAGAAGAACACCGAGTAGGGGGGGCTTTAAAACGTCTTTACGTACATCGTAAAGGGGCTACCAGGGCCTGGGGACCTGGACGGTCTGAATTGCCAGAGCGCTATAGGGCTGTGGGGCAGCCAGTACTTATTGGGGGGACGATGGGAACGGCCTCTTATATTTTAGTTGGTACCAGGGAGGGCGAAGAAAAGGCCTTTGCGTCGGCCTGTCACGGTGCAGGGCGAGCCATGAGTCGGCATCAGGCCCTAAAAATGTGGCGTGGTCAAGAAGTGATCGAGGCCCTTCGCCGACGGGGCATTATTGTAAGGGCTAAATCTAAAAAGGGTGCGGCCGAGGAGGCCCCCGAAGCCTATAAAGACGTAACCGAGGTCGTCGAATCTGCTCATCGAGCAGGGTTGGCCTCTAAGGTGGCTAAGGTATTACCCCTGGGGTGCATAAAAGGATAAACGCGCTAAAAAGGTAAAAAAGGAGGTGGCTATGGCACAAGATTGCATCTTCTGTAAGATCATCAATGGAGAGATCCCGGCCGAGTTTGTCTTTCAGGGCGAACGCATTGTAGCTTTTAAGGATATTAATCCCCAGGCCCCCATCCATATCCTTGTGGTCCCCAAAAAGCATATCCGTAGCGTAAACGATTTACAGGAAGAAGACGCCCCTTTGGTAGCCGAAATGATTATGGTAGCCAGAGATCTGGCCAAACAATTAGGGACGGCCGAAAGTGGGTATAAACTCTTTTTTAACGTGGAAAAGGGAGGCGGACAGCTTATTTTCCACATCCATTTACATCTCATAGGGGGATGGCAATAGGGGGTAAACATGAAAGTCATTGCGGTGAAGACCAACAATCGTACCGAGCTGGTAGACATTACCGATAGGGTTAGAGAGGCCATTTCAGGGACAGATTCGGGTATATGTTTTATTTATTGCCCCCATACCACTGCGGGGATAATTATAAACGAGGGTGCCGATCCGGCGGTGGCCCAAGATGTGATAGCTGTTCTCAATCAGGTAATCCCCTGGCGTTTTGATTATAAACACCTTGAGGGTAATTCTCCGGCCCATATAAAGGCCACCCTTACGGGCCCGGGAACTTTTGTTATAGTAGAAGACGGCCAGCTCAAATTAGGTACGTGGCAACGTATCTTCTTTGCGGAATATGATGGCCCGCGAAACCGCAAAGTCTATGTAAAGGTGATACCCGACTAAGTTTTGTTTTGTAGGAGGTCAATTTCTTTATGAGTGTAAATAAGGTTATTTTGATCGGCCGTCTGGGGGCCGACCCAGAGATACGTTATACAGCCGATGGCCAACCAGTAGCTACTTTTCGCCTGGCCACCAATGAAGTATGGGTAAAAGATGGCCAAAAGCAAGAACGTACAGAATGGCACCGGGTGGTGGCCTTTGGACGATTGGCCGAAATTTGTGGGGAGTATCTGGCCAAGGGGCGTCAAGTCTACGTAGAGGGTCGGCTCCAGACTAGGTCTTACGAAGATAGAGAAGGCATTAAACGGTTTATAACCGAGGTAGTGGCTTTAAACATGCAGATGCTTGGTGGGCGACGAGATACAGTCTCTACACCCGAGGGTGAGGATTTGGGCCCGTCTTTAGGGAGTGAAGAACCGCCTCCAGAGGAGGATTTGCCCTTTTAAGTCTTTTGCACTTTGTCTCTTTCGTGAAGGGGCAATATGTTTTGAGGGGGTTCATGTTTGAGGGGCTTTTCTCCGTCTAGGTTGAACAAACGTCGGGTGAAGTCGATTACCTGTTTGCCCTCTTGATGATAGCGATTTTTTAAAAACAGCATGGGGTCGTGGAGGATTTTGTTCACCAAGGACCGAGTGAGAATATCGATGGCTTGAATATCTTCGGGCCTTAAATGTCCTTTTAGGTGAGCCAAAGTCTTTTCCAATTCGCGTTGACGAATAGCCTCGGCCTTTTGTCTCAAAGCCACAATGGTGGGGTATACTTCTAGTTCCTCTAACCAGGCCTCAAATTTGAGGGCCTCTTCTTCGACAATCCGTTCCGCACGTCGTGCTTCTTTGCGTCGAAAGGCCAGATTTTCCTCTACTACTGCTTTTAAATCGTCAATGTCGTAAAGATATACGTTTTCGATTTCGTTTACCTGGGGGTCAATATCACGAGGAACCGCAATATCAATGAAAAATATCGGTCTCATTTTTCGTGGCCGCATTAACTGTTTTATCTGCTTGGCCGTCAAGATGTAGTGGGGGGCCCCGGTGGAACTCACAACTATGTCTGCTTTGATAAGGTAATCTTCAAGCTCTTCTAAAGATATGGCCTCCCCTTGAAAACGTTTGGCCAGCTCTATAGCCCGGGCCAGCGTACGGTTGGCCACGATGATCTTTTCTATCCCGCAAGTCAAAAAATGCTGGGCGGCTAGTTCGGCCATTTCTCCCGCCCCAATCAACATGACCACCTTGTTTTCCAAAGTACCGAAGATTTTTTTGGCCAATTCTACCGCTGCATAACTTACAGATACCGCATGACTGCCAATGCCTGTTTCGGAACGAATCCGTTTGGCCACCGAAAAGGTCTTGTGAAGAAGACGATTCAGGATGACCCCTGTACCTCGCCGTTCTACAGCGTAGCGGTAAGCCTCTTTTAATTGGCCCAATATTTGGGGTTCACCAAGGACCATGGAATCTAAACCTGCCCCGACTTTGAATAGGTGGATAACCGCTTCTATATCCTGGAAAAAATAGAGGTGCTTTTCGAAAGTAGATAAATTCAACCCGTTGGCTTCTCCCCAGAGACGAAGACAATCCTCTATAGCTTCTTGGGGATTACTGGTCACCAAAAGCAATTCGACCCTGTTACAGGTAGACAAAAAAAGGACTTCCCTTACCAGGGGAGAGGTCATAAATAAAGAAACAGGATCTATCTTGTTTTTGCTAAAGGAGAGCTTTTCCCGTATTTCTACCGGGGCAGTACGGTGATTGACTCCTATTAAGACTATATGCTCTTTAGCCGTGCCATTCCACATAAGTATGGGCCCCTGGAATAAACAAATTTACAACAAAAAACGAGACCACCCATATGCCAAACCCTACAAGAGACATAACCGCGGCTCGACGCCCTCTCCAGCCCACCGCTAAACGCTCGTGTAATAAAGCGGCATAGACAAGCCACATAATTAACGACCAGGTCTCTTTGGGATCCCAGCTCCAATATGATCCCCAGGCCTCTTCGGCCCAAATAGCACCCGAAATAATCCCCACGGTCAGGAGGGGAAAACCTATCTTTAGGGCCAGTTCGTTTAGTCGGTCTAAGGTTTCTAAAGAAGGGAGGCGTTTGAAAAGCCCGGTAAGTCTTTTCTTTTTTATTTGCCGTTCTTGGAGGAGATACATTACGCCTGCACAAGCCATAAGAATGAAAAAACTATAGGCCAAAATAGAGATAGTCGCGTGGATAGGGAGCCAAAAACTCTGTAAAACCGGCGGCAGAGGTAAAATGCGGTGGGGGCAAAGGGACGAATAGATCATGAGCAGGCTGACCACCGGAGTAACAAAAGCGCCCAGTACTTGCTGCGAAGAGATACGCCATTCTAAGATTAGGTATCCTACTACCAAAGACCAACCCAAAAAAGAAGTGGCCTCGTGGAGATTAGTAATAGGCGTGTGTCTGGCTTCTATCCATCGGGCAAGGATACTGGTAGTGTGTAAAAAGAAGGCCACCAGGAGCACATAATAGGCCCCCCGAGCGGCCTCTTTTTTCATGGTAAGGAGGTAGACTAAATAGCCTACGGTAGCCACCAGATAAACTAATAATGCTAATCTGAAAAAAAAGACGTTCATTTGGCCTTTTAAAGTGACACAAATCATGGCTTTTGTGAACCCACAAAAAAAGTCCTTACTAAAAACACCAGAGTCCCCATATTTTTTTCGGGATAACGACCGTGTAAGTGAAATTTGCCTTGTCTTTCGGTGCCTCTTTTGAAAAATTTTTCTAGGTCGATAAAGTTCATTAATAAGGGAGCACAAAACCGGTGGCAGTGTACCATACTCATGGCGAAGGGCGCTATTTTTAGCTGTCATGGCAAGCGAAGTAGTCCCTGTCCTGAGCGTAGCGAGGGATCTAGGTCGTCACGGCGGGCCTTGCTCGTTTTGCGAGACGGGGGAGGAATCATGGCAAGGGAGTGTAGCCTCTTATTTTGTGAGACTTTTGCAAAATTGCCGAGATCAGTATTGTAAGCACAACCGCAAGGGATCCGTTCCCATTTTTCGCTACAAAAAATAGGAACGGATCCTTGACTGGGCCTTAAGAAAAGATGTTTTGCAAAGGTCTCTTTTTATCTCTAAAAGGTTATAAACGGGGATAAGCGGATTTTAAGACCGATTATAGACTCTTTATGAGTTTTTCTTTGGTCAATGATTGTGCTATCTAAAGTTAGATTTGTTTGAGGAGGATAGTTATGTCATTACCCTTTCTTTTTGGTATACATAACCATCAACCCCTAGGCAACTTTGATTACGTGATCGAACGTCTAACAACCGAATGTTATAAACCTTTTTTAGAAGAAGTAAAGAAATATAAATATTTTAAGTTTTCTTTCCATGCCAGTGGTGTCCTCTTTCGTTGGTGGGAAGCACATAGACCTGACATGTTAGATTTGTTGGGAGAATTGATCGCTCAAGAACAGATCGAACTGGTCTGTGGTGGTTTTTTTGAGCCCATTTTGGCCTCCATTCCCCGCGAAGACCGCAAAGAGCAGATTTTAAGGCACAAGGATTATCTTCGCCAAAAGTTTGGGGCCTCTCCTGTAGGTTTGTGGCTTACAGAACGTGTTTGGGAACAGTCGTTAGTAGAAGATTTAGTAGATCTTGGCCTTCAATATGTAGTAGTCGACGACCGCCATTTTTTGGTTTCGGGTTTTGAAACACAAGACTTATACGGCTACTATCTTACCGAAGCAGAGGGAAAGCGTTTAGCTGTTTTTCCTATAGATGAAAATCTGCGCTATGCCATTCCTTTTTGGCCGGTAAATCGTCTGGAGGCCTATATAAAAGATCTTATTTCACGAGGGGCAGAGTTAGCGATTTATTTCGATGACGGAGAAAAATTTGGCGCCTGGCCTGGTACTTATAAATGGGTTTACAAAGAAGGTTGGCTAAAGGAATTTTTATCTTCTCTGGGCCAATGGACAGAACGAGGCCTGGTGCGTTCTATGACCTTTGCCGAGGCCCTAAAGGAGTTTTCTCCCAAGGGATTAGCTTATCTACCCACGGCATCTTATATGGAAATGGAAGAATGGGCCCTGCCGGCCAAACGCATCCTTGAGTTAGAAGAACTACACCAGCGCCTAAATACAGAACATTCCCGTTTTCGCTCTTTTATTAGGGGAGGACACTGGAAAAACTTCTTCGTTAAATATCCTGAAGCAAATTATCTCCACAAGCGCATGCTTCAGGTAAGCCAGCTTTCTCGGTCTACCAAGCCTTTTGACCAAGAGGCGCGCCTTAGTCTTTTAGCTGCTCAATGTAATGATGCCTACTGGCACGGAGTTTTTGGCGGCTTATATTTACCCCATCTACGCCAGGCAGTTTGGCAGGCCCTGCTCTCGGCAGAGAAACGTCTACGAAGCCCGAAAACACCCCAAATTATCAGCGAAGATACCGATTTTGACGGTAAAGAAGAGCTCTTTTATTCTTCTTCTAAAGCCGTGCTGGTCTTTAAACCTTCTTATGGTGCACACCTGGTGGAATGGTCCAATTTGCTCCAAAAGCATAATTTACAAAATACCCTTACTCGCCGTTTTGAGGCCTATCATGTAAATATCAAGGAAGCCGCTGGTGGCCTAGAGCCTTCTGAAGAAGGGGTTTCAAGTATCCACCACCTTCGTAAGAAACCTTCCAGCGAAGTATTGGCTGCCCTGGTCTACGATTGGTACGACAGGCACAGTTTGGTGGAACACTTTTTTGATCCGGCTAAAGGGTTGGCCGATTTTATAGCCTGTAATTTTGGTGAATGGGGAGATTTTGCCAATCAACCTTTTAGATATCACAGACAGCGTTCCACCTTGCTTTTCTTTCGTGACGGAGGACTTTATCCCCCTGGTTCAGGACGCCGTCCCCTTTTAATGCGCAAAAAAGTCGCGATAAAAGAAGCAGGCCTATTGCTGGAGATTAGTTACGATATAGAATATCGCTCTTCCGAGAGTACCCGCTGCCGTTTTGGGGTAGAGTTTAATTTCTATCCTCCCTTTATGGTAACAGGTAAAGGGGGGATAAGGCTTGACCACAAGCCGATAGATGTCCATACGCCGCAAGATCTTTGGGGAGAAGAGCTAGAGATTTGGACTCCCTCAGAGAAAAAGATATGCTTACAAGTACCCGAAAAGACTCGTTTTTATATCTTTCCCCTGCGCACAGTAAGCCAATCGGAAGAGGGTTTTGATTTGACTGTTCAAGGGATAACCATCATGCCCTTTTGGGAAGAGGAATTTCGTTTGGGAGCCTCCTTTAAGAAGAACTTGAGAATTCGCTGGTGCTGAGTTTAGACCAGTTTCGAGCGTAACGTATACCACTGTAAAAATAAAGGGTACTGGCGCCGGCCAAAGCCCCGCCCATAAAGGTATAGATCAAAGCAAGCCAGGGGCGGGGGAAAGAAGAATGACGCAAGGTAATCCCTAAGGTCATCATTACCACAATCAACAAATAACTCCGCCAGGGTTGAAAAGCAAAAACGCAGGTCTTTTCAGGGCGGTTTTTGATGTGTTTTACATTACGCCGGGCTATACGTACCAGCCCCCAATAGGCTGCACCGGCAGAGGCCAAAAGAGTGGGCCAAAAAATTTTCAACCCCATGGAGGAGGCTTTTAGCCAGTGGTAGGCTACCAAGCACAAGACTGTCCCCACGGTTAGCCAAGAACCGCCGGCCAAAAAGAATAACCATCGTTTGTGGACCCTTACAGGCATTTTTTCTCCCCCAATCCTGGTTTCCTGATAGTGTGCCACTATTTTGACTTTAAACAAGGTCTTTTTGATGGAAGGGAAAGACAGAATGACAAAGAGAGTAGTTTGGGGGATACAAACAGGAGGAGGGCCGGTAGGCCCCCTCCTTTGCTCTATTAGGCAAGATCTTTTAGAAGGTCTTTTAACATGGCATTGGCCACTTTTTTACTATCTACCTGGTAAGATCCATTTTCAATCTGTTGTTTTAAAGCGCGTATCTTGTCGGCGCGGACGTCAGGGGTGGTCTTTAATACCGATTCAATCTTGCGGATGTCCTGAGAGGTCTGCGAAATTTCGACCCGATCTCCTCGCACAGGAGTTTCTCCCTGAGCTTGAGGATGTTGGGCAGCCTTTTGGGTACCATTCTGAGTGGCTATTTCATCCGGACTTTTAATAAATTTGTTGTATAAATTATTGATCTTCATGGTCTTTCCCCTCTCTTTCAGAGATCTTTTCGGCAAATTTTTCTAAAAGTTTAAACTGTTTATCCAGCGGAAGTTCTTCTAATACCTCTTCGCCTCCTGAGTTTACCGTTTTAAATAACAATGGGCCACGATTTTCTTGATTTTGGATCTTGCCTCGTTTCTGCTGTAACCTACGCGCGATGTCTTCAAGCAAATGCTGTCTGCCTTCTTCGGAAATGGTAACTTTGTCTTGCGGGTCGCGCATATGACGCAAAAGGGGCTTGCGTCCCACTTGACGCCCGTAGGCACGCACTACATTTTGTATATTACGTAAGTAAATGTTCATGGCCCTTTTGCTCAATTTTAATTTTTCTTCTAGTATTCTTTTCGGGCCAGGGGATAAGGAGGCTTTAATTTTGTCTATTTTTCCGGCAAGGACGTCTTTTGTCTATAGCTTACCGCGGCTCCCAAGGGCTTCCTTATGTCATCTCCATACTCCCTTTCTCTCTTCAGTAAAACAGTCGGTCCTTTTCGATGAGTCTAAACAATCTGGTTTTCTAAGGCAAAGGGGTCTAAAGGCCTATAAATTACACCTCCAGGGTAGTCTTTATTCTATAGGTCTTATTATCGATCGCTGGATTTAAACCTTAAATGGTTCCTAACTGCGACACCCTAGTACGCAATTTTCGGACAGAAAGCTTTATTTGCTCAATTTTTTCCCAATCAGGTTCCCTTATACAAGGGAAACAAGAATTGTTATGAAAAAGAGGGTCTTGGGTTAAGGGATAGCGTGCTACAGAACAGGCTTTAGAGAACAAAGGGGTCCCGGGAATGGGCGAATACTCGGCCAAAAAGGGTTGGGCGCCGTGTTGGGCGGCATATAAGGCTGACCGCCAGACCTCGTCGAGATCTTGTTCTGGTAGTCCCCATAACAAATAGACCCCTATTTGGTTACTGGAAAATCCTGCTGTTTTTAGGTATTCCATGGCCTGAAGGAACTCTTCTATCTGTACTTTGCGGTCTAAGTTTTGGTGTGTTTTAGGGTCTATACTTTCCAGACCAAACCGCAGGGTGACGAATCCGGCCTGTTTTAACCATAAAGCCACTTCTTTAGTAAGAAAGCGTAAGTGCAGGGCGTTGGGGGTATGAAATCTCAATTTTAGGCCCGAAGAGACTATCCTTTCCAAAAGGGGGGCCAAATGGCCTTGGAAATTTACTAACAAGGCATCATCGTAGAAGGCAAAGTCTTTTACACCAAATTTTTGGTGCCAAAATAAGATTTCTTGAAATATCTCTTCGGGGTCACGTTGTCTAAAACGAGGCCTTAAGAGGCGCGACGCACAGTATTTACAAGAAAAGGGACATCCGTAGCTGGTGGTCAAGACTACATAAGGAATTTGCCGTTGGAGATCGAAAACAGGGAAGGGATGGGGAGATTTTGTCCCTCTAGGACGGGCCAAGGTCTTGATGAGGTGCAAGAGTTGTTCTCCTCCTTCGCCTACCCAGACATAATCGGCTCCACTATATTTACGGGCGTGTTCGGGGCACAAAGTAGCATATACCCCTCCTAGTAAAATGGGGGTATGCGGGAAGACCTTACGGATCTGTCTAATTGCCTCGATAACTCCAGGATACCAGTAAGTCATCAGGGAGGTCATGATAATCAATTGGGGCCTACCTATACGGCGGAGTTCTTGTTGGAATAGTGCAGGAGGTAGGCCATAACGGGCAAAATTGCGGGGTACATCCCCTAATAAACTAGGTTTGGGGATTGGCTGACGGAAATAATGCCCCGTGCCAAAATTTCGCCTACGGGGCTTTCGGGGCAAGGACGGATAAAAGGGATCTAAGGCGTCTAGCAGTGTAATTTGGTAGCCGGCCTCTCTAAGCTTGGCTCCCAGGATAAAAAGCCCCAAGGGACGGGCCCATAGATCAAAGGCAGCAAAATCATATATCCAGGGGTTTACCAGAATGATATCAGGGGTGTCTTTCATCTCTCAAAGAGGCGTGCGGCGGCCACGGATACAATAGAGCCTGCATCAAAATCTACCACCCCTTGATAGAGGATTTCTCCCTTTAGGGGACGGCCTTCAAGGGCCTTTAGTAAGACAAATAGAGGACCAAAACCACAAATTCGATAATTATTATTGCTCTCCATTATAGTTTGGTAGAACCCCTGGGCGTCAAGGTCTAGAACCTTTTGGAGAAGCATGCGGTCGTAATTTAGGGCCTTTTCTTTATCGGCTTTCTGGGCAGGTAGGCTATCACCATAGCGTAGGCCCAGATGGCAAAAATCTACACCAGCTATAAAGAAGGTCTGTGCATCCCGCAGTTTGCCTAAACTTTTGGCCAGTTTCTCCAGCTCTCTTTTATTATCGGGCGTTTCAGGGCTACCGCAAAGGATGGGCACTATTTTGATGTCGGCAAAGAGCTCTAAAAAAAATACCTGAAACTCTATGGAATGCTCCAGACGATGGGCCCAGAAATGCCGGTATATATCTGTGCCCATCTCTTTCCTTAGGTCCTCTATGAAGGCCAAGTCTACCGGAATATTCCGCCACGGAGTTTCAAAGGGCTTAGGCAAGACAGAAAAGGCAGACTCTAAAAAGTGTCCTGTACCTAATATGACTACCCGTGCTCCTGGGGGGAATATAGTAGCATTATATGCTGCCGCAAAACATCGAGCCCCAGCGCGCAAGTCTATATGGGGGGCAATGAGGGCTTGGACGACCCGTTTTTCGTAACTACCGGTATAGGAGCGCAAAATTTCCTCCCTAAACTTTTGAGCTTCCTTAGCTTGGGCCGGGTAGGCCTGGCCCGCGTGCGCTGCTGGCCTTATAGGCATACGAAAAAAGTCATCTTCTAATTGCTTCTTGGCCTCCCAAAAACGCGGTGAATCAAGCAAGAGGCTTTCCTCAAGCGAGGCCACCAATTGGCTAATTTCTTCTAGAACAACGATACGACCCCACATACGCGACATGGCTGTCTGAATATCTCTAAGGGTATGCCTACCATCCATCATCGACAGAACCGGGGCCAGAGGGGCCGCCAGGAACAAAAGATGCTCACTGTAGCCCAGGGGGTCTCTAAGGAGGACCCCCTTTTTCCCTTGGTGCTCCATGGGAAAGGCCTCTACGTAACGTAATTTGGGCCGATAATAAGGTTCGTAGGCCATCCTAAATACCCCCAAAATCTTCTGGTACTAACTGTTTACAGGCCTTGTTTATACGGTCTAGGGCGGTATAAAAATCGTCTTCGATTTTACGCACACGGGCACCATAGGCCTTTTGTACTGCCTTGCGAACGATTTCTCCCTTCAACAGGGCGTTGGTAAATCCCAGACGATCATATACTTCATTGACGGTCTTGTTTAGAGCCAGCAGTTTTTGGGCCCTTTGTCGGCGCTCCTTGGCTGCTTCTGATAGAGGTTCATCTAAAAATCGGTCTATTTTAGCCACCAAGGCCTCGTAAAAACCTGCCGGAAAACGTGGCTGAAATTCCTCCAAGACAAAACCAAAGGTTAGATAAGAAGGATCTTTAAAATAAGAAAACAATTCTATTTCGTGTTTATCTGGTTCTTTACTCCAAAATTCCCTAAAAAGTCGGTAGGCCTGACGGGCGCGTTCTTTTATGTTAGGCGGCTTTTCCGTATTGAAATCTAAAATATGAGGTCCCAAGTCTTCGGGGACAATTAAAGCGGGGATTTTTTCGTATCCCAGTTCCTTTAAAGCTTCCAAGCGATGGTGTCCGTCTAAAACATAAAAGTGGTCCTTATGCTCAAAGACGATTATGGGGTGTAAAAAGCCCAGTTTTTCTATGGCCAAAAGTAAATTTTTTTTGAGCCCTTCGGATAAATCCCTTTGGAAAGGAGGGATCTTGATTTTGTCGATGTCTATTAAGGCCAGTATTAGTTCGTGTTTTTTTACCGGTTCGGTATAGCGACCTATCTCCTGCATAACACTCCCTCTTTTATAAAGCTTAAATCAAAATTGATTAAATGTTTACGAACTTTTACTGCTAAAATACAAAAAGGCTCCGAAATTATGCATTTTGGTCAATATCTTCAAAAAATAGCATTAACCTAAAAATTCGCCAAAATACCTCAAAAATGGGTTCATGAACGCCCTTTGACAGCATTTTTGCCTTTTGCTACAAAGCACCAGGTAAGACACTTTTTTTAGGAGGCAGGTCTATGTCCGAGTTCAAGCAGGCCATTGTTAGGGCTTATGAGCAGCTCTTTGTTAAGACTTGGAGCCCCATGATGGGGGCCATAATGATTGCCTTCTTTTGCATACTTTTAGAAACTTGGTATCGGCCTTGGGGGATTGTAGGTGGTCTTAGAAACTGGGCCGACTGGTTTTTTTACGGTATAGGGGTATACGAAGATGCCCCTCCCCACCCGCTCTATTTTTCCTCTTCGGTCTTGAATATAGGTTTTATTTGGGGAGCCTTTATTGCCGCCTGCCTAGCTAAACAATTTGCTATTCGTATCCCTCCCACGCTGGAATTTATAAAGGCTATAGTCTCCGGTATCCTCATGGGCATTGGGTCGGCCTTGGCTATGGGCTGTAACATTGGCGGCTTCTTCGTTGCTCTCCACAACTTGGCTGCTAGTGGGTTCCTCATGATGATCGGTTTGGTTATAGGGGTGCGTCTGGGGCTTTCTTATCTTTTTTGGGAGTTAGAACATCTTCCCTGTGGTGGTGGTAAAGAGATAGGTTTTCCCAAGATCAATCCCTTGCTGGGCATTCTAGCGCTTGTTGGTCTTATAGTAGCTACCTATGCCTACTTCCACAGTGATCTAGATAATGGTGAAATCCTGGGCGGGTGTCTCATTATCACCGCGGGTATCGGATTTGCCATGCACCGGAGCCGTCTATGTATTGTGAATGCTCTTAGGGAACCTTTTATGTCGGGTATGGCAGAAATGGGAAAAGCGGTCTCGGTGGCTATTATTTTGGGAGCGATTGGGGTGGCTATTCTCAAGTATCAAGAAATTAGGCCGGAAATGATGTACGTGACACCTACCTTTGGCATAGGTGCCCTGTTGGGCGGTTTTATCTTCGGTCTAGGAATGGTGGTAGCCGGTGGTTGTGGCTCGGGTTCTTTATGGCGTGTGGCCGAAGGACAATTGAAACTATGGGTAGTGGCCATTGTATTTGGTTTGACCAATTCTGTAATTCGCTATCTCTTTGCAGAATATGATGTTATTGAAAATGGCTATTTAGGTAAGGCTATCTATATGCCAGATTACTTAGGCTATGGGGGGACTCTGTTTTTGATCACCATCGTAATGGTGCTCTGGTATATCATTATTGATTGGAACGAAGAAACCAATAAGTTTGTAATGGAATTATAAAAAATAAAATACTTAAAGGAGGGTTTACCATGTCTGATATCAAAATTGCTCCTGACGACATCAAGCCTGATGAAACTTTAGATTGTAAAGGCCTGTCTTGTCCTATGCCTTTGCTTAAGACTAAAAAAGCTATTCAGAAGCTAAGCAGCGGCCAAATTTTGGAAGTTCTTGGCACGGATCCTGGTTCTAAAAACGATATCCCGAGCTGGTGTGAAAGGGCTGGCCACGAATTTTTGGGCATTAAAGAAGATCAGGGTTTTACGCGTTTTTACATCAAAAAAGGTTAATTTAAACGGAGGTGCCTTATGGCTAAGGATGCTGACAAATTGGGAATTTTTGTAACTACCCCTCAATATATGCCGCACCTAATGAAGATTGTAGAAGCAGCGCAGAGGGCGGGAAAAAAGGTAAAGCTTTTCTTTACTTTTAAAGCGGTACATTTGACCAAACAGCCTGACTTTGCCCAACTCGTCAAAATGATACCGGAAGAGGATCTTGCTATCTGTGCGGACTCTTACGTGTGCGAAGGTTTTGACGTAGATACCGACATCCCCGCGGGAATGAGCCCAAAACAGATGCGCACTCAGGCCTTTCATGGTGAAATTTTGGACGAGTGCGGTAAGTATTTAGTCCTTTAAGGAGGTCAAAAATGGCTGAAAGCTTAAAGATCTATTTTTTAATTGCCAATCGCATATATATTGCTGATGCTATTCGCTCCACTTTAGGACAAGCTATTGAGAACCACTATTCTCATGCCTGTATTTTCTATAACAAGATGCCCCGTCTTACAGAGTACGTTAAGGAGAATATCGACTGGATCAGAGATATGGAAGGCGATGTTTTATGTGTGGTCGATACTATTCAAGATGAAGAGGCCAAAAAATACAACTTAGAAGAGGCTGGTTTAACAGCGATTACCTTAGAAGAGCTGGCTCAGAAATTAAAAGAGGCGGATATTATCATTGGCTATGGCATGCCCCTTCAGAAACATGCACCGCCGCCGGCATGTGCTGATTAGTATTTAGTAGAAATCGCTTTAAGGAGGACGGGATGAAACTCCTACATGTATATCGTAGTGAACCAACCGAAGAAGTAAAAAAGTTAGTTAACTTATTAAACGAAGGTAACGAAGCTGAAGAATTTAAGCTTTACGAAGCAAAAGAAGATGCTGACTATGATAAGCTTATTCAGCTTATATGGGACGCAGATAAGACAATTAGTTGGTGGTAAATAAGCTCAAGAGGGGGGATACCCCCTCTTGACTAAGGTCCCCCCTTTAAATGAGGGATAATTAGTTTGGCAAAAATCAGATAGGCTATCGCGAAGCGTAATACCCACATATACCACGGACTTTTGCGTAAATATTGCCATAAAAGGGAAAAGAATTTCATATTTACCTCACTATTTCGTATATACTTTTTAGGTGCCGATATCTTTCGGCATAGTCTAGCCCATATCCTACCAGGAATCCTCTAGGGATTCTAAATCCATAATAGTCTATTTTAATTGGTATTTCTCTGCGTTCTGTTTTATCTATGAGACAGCATATTTTTACCGAGCGAGGGCGATGTATGAAAAGATAGTCTTCTAAATATTTTAGAGTCAGACCAGTGTCTATTATGTCTTCCACCACGAGTACATCTTTATCTTTAATGGCTATTTCTAGGTCTTTAGTAATCTGAACCTTACCAGAAGTTTTATCTTCTCTGCCGTAGCTTGCTAGACGAACGAAGTCTATTTCCAGGTCAGGCAAGTTAATTTCGCGTACAAGATCAGCCAAAAATATAAAGGCCCCTTTAAGGATACCTAATAGGACGAGCGATTTACCTTGATAATCTTTAGATATTTGTTTGCCCAATTCTTTTACACGCTTTTGGATTTCTTCTTCGGCAAGAACGCGTTTTAGTTGATCCATTTTAAGGCCTCCTATTATTCTTTTTAGACCAAATGTATCGAGGATTTTTATTGCGGGGAAAGATAAGGAGAGGGGCTTTGAGAATTATGCTATCGGTTAGGGCCGCTATAATAAGGCTTAAGCCTACAAAGCCACATAAGAATAGCCCTGTACGCAAAGGGGTAAAAAAAGCCCATAAGATACTTAAAGTGGTCAGTATACCGATTAGGAGCAAGAGCTGACCAGTAAGATCTGGCACAAGACGCGAATTTTTTACTAAAGGGAGACCAGCCTTTTTCCAGGCTTTAAGGCCGCCGGCCAACTGGTAACATTCTTTAAAGCCTGCCTTGGTAAGTGCGTGGGCCAGATAGGTAGTACGGTGACCAGAACGACAATAAAAAACTCCTATGGAAGGGTGATGATCTGCAAACTCTCCAGGGGCAATCTGGCCAGAAGGATACAAATAGGCCCCTGGAAGACGCTCCTTGATAAATTCGGAGGCTTCTCGTATGTCTATCAAGGTAACCCGGTTGTCTTTTAACCATTCATATAAAGTTTGTGGAGAAATGGAGGGTATAGACATGGGCGTCCTCCCTTTGTTTGCTAAAATTTTTAGCAGATTTCCTTTTTTCTGCTAGATGGCCGGAGATTTTTTCGTTATATGTGTGGGCCGTAAGCATTACAGGAGGGACTTATGCTATTTCAAGATATTATCGCCACGTTAGATAGTTTTTGGGCCAGTAAAGGGTGTGTTATTTTACAACCCTACGACATGGAAGTGGGGGCAGGTACCTTTCATCCGGCTACCTTTTTAAGGGCTTTAGGTCCTCGCACCTGGTCTGTGGCATATGTACAACCGTGCCGGCGTCCTACAGATGGCCGTTACGGAGAAAATCCCAATCGCTTGCAACACTATTATCAATATCAAGTAATTATTAAACCATCACCAGATAATATTCAGGACCTTTACCTCCAGAGTCTGGAGGCCTTTGGGCTGGATCTGCGGCAACATGACATAAGATTTGTAGAAGACGACTGGGAGTCCCCCACTCTTGGCGCCTGGGGATTGGGTTGGGAAGTGTGGCTCGATGGGATGGAGATTACCCAATTTACGTATTTCCAGCAGGTGGGAGGATTTGACTGTGAACCGGTAACCGTGGAAATAACCTATGGCTTAGAAAGGCTTACCATGTATCTACAAGGGGTGGATAACGTTTTTGAACTGGCTTGGAACGACAAAGTCCGCTACGGGGATATACACCTTCGGGGAGAGGTAGAATATTCCATCTATAATTTTGAAAAAGCCGATGTCCAGATGTTGCGTTCCCTGTTTGACTCCTGGGAGAAAGAGGGGCTTCGGTTACTTGAAGCAGGTCTGGCTTTGCCAGGCTATGATTGTTGTATTAAATGTTCTCATTTATTTAACCTCTTGGATGCGCGCAAGGCCCTCTCGGTTGCGGAACGTACGGCTTATATAGCCCGTGTGCGGGCCCTGGCCAAACGTGCGGCGCAGGTTTGGCTTGAAAATAGTAACGATGTGGAGAAATAGCCATGGCCAAAGACCTTCTTTTTGAAATAGGAACAGAAGAGATACCGGCTCATTTTATATCTCCGGGCTTGAGATCTCTGGCTGATCTGGCCCGGCAGGAATTAAAAAAGAGAAATTTGACCTTTGAGAGTATAAAGACTTTGGGTACCCCTAGGCGGCTGACTCTTTACGTGGGAGGACTAGCAGAAGGCCAACCAGACAGAGAAGAAGAGGTTATGGGCCCCCCTAAGAGTGTGGCCTTTGATGCCCAGGGGCATCCTACTAAGGCCGCCGAGGGTTTCGCTAAAAGACAAGGAGTCCCTTTGGAAGAGCTGCGTTTTAAAGAAACCCCTAAGGGGACCTATGTCTACGTAAAAAAATGCCTTCAAGGGCAAAAGACCATAGAGTTGTTGCCGGAAATTTTGACCTCTTTGGTAAAAGGGATCTCCTTTCCCAAATCCATGCGTTGGGGGTCCTATAAGCTACGTTTTGCGCGGCCCATACGTTGGTTTTTGGCCCTTTACGGACGACAGGTGGTCTCCTTTGAGCTTGCCGGGATAAAGGCCGGAGGGGTGACTTATGGGCACCGTTTTATGGCCCCTGGGCCCATAGAAGTAGAGGGGCTTGTGGATTATGTGCGCAAACTTAGAGAGGCCTATGTCATTGTAGAGCCCGAAGAACGTCTGGCCCGCACCATAGAAGAAATCACCAATATAGCCCTTTCTATAAAGGCTAGTGTGTGGAAAGATCAGGAATTGATAGAAGAAAACGCCAACCTGGTGGAGTTCCCTTACGCTATTTTGGGAAGTTTTGATGCCGAATTTCTGTCTCTACCCAAACCGGTACTTATTACGGCTATGAAGGAGCATCAGCGCTATTTTGCCGTGGTGGACAAACAGGGCGCTCTCTTGCCCCGTTTTATAGCGGTAAATAATACCAAGCCTGCGGATCCTTCGTTATTAATCGCCGGGCACGAAAGGGTATTGAGGGCTCGTTTGGAAGACGCCAAATTTTACTTTGAAAGAGACAAAAAAATTCCTTTACATGTCCGCGTAGAAGGGCTTAAGTCCGTAGGTTATCACGCCAAGCTAGGAAGCCTGTACGACAAGGTATTACGTCTAGAGGCCCTGGCTTCCTGGTTGGCCCAAAGATTGGCTCCTGATTATGTAGAAGAGGTCAAACGGGCTGCCCATCTCTCCAAAGCCGATCTCTTAACGGAATTAGTCCAAGAATTCCCTTCTTTACAAGGGATAATGGGAAAAGAGTACGCCCTCTTGTCTGGAGAGCCCGAAGTGGTAGCAGAGGCCATTAAAGAACACTATCTTCCACTTTCTGCAGGGGGGGACCTGCCCAAGACTACTGCCGGGGCCATTTTGGCCTTGGCTGACAAAATAGACACCCTTTGTGCCTTTTTTGCCATAGGAGAAAGGCCTTCTGGAGCTGCTGATCCCTTTGGTTTGCGGAGGGCCGCTTATGGTTTCATCAATATTGTCTTGGCCCACGGTTTTGACTTTTCTTTGGCCGCTCTCATACGTAAAGCCCTAAAAGAACTGGCGTCTTTTATGCCCCAAACTCCAGAAGAAGTCGTCTTTCAGGAAGTTTATGATTTTATCGGCAAAAGACTATCGGGAGAGTTGACCTCTAGAGGCTTCGGAGAAGACCTGGTTAAAGCGGTAATGGCCGTGGGATTTGATAATTTGATCGATACTTACGCCCGTTTAGAGGCCCTAAAAAGGGTCAAGGAGTCGCCAGATTTTTCTGCCCTAGCTATCGGATTTAAGCGGGTTATGAATATGATCAAAGGGATCTCTCAACCTTTATCCTTTGATGAAAGCCTTTTGCTCGAAGAGGCAGAAAAGACCCTCTTTCGTCAATACCTAAGAGTAGAGCAAAAAGTTCTGCCTCTACTAGATAAAAAAGATTATTACGAAGCACTAAGACATTTTATAGAGCTTAAACAACCTATAGACCGGTTTTTTGACGAAGTTTTTGTAATGGTAGAAGACGAGACCATAAAAAATAATCGTTTAGGCCTTTTGCAAAGGATAGCAGATTTATTCTTGCGCATTGCAGACCTTTCGTATTTACGCGAAGAGTCTTCTTAGGAGAGATTCCACGTACTTTTGGGCCTCAAGGAGCACACTTTCTATTTCTGCATCTGGAGGGGCAGGAGTTTCTTGTGCTTGATTTGGCTCTAATCCATAGAAGTCTTTTTTGAGCATTTCAAAAGCGCTCCTAAAGTAGGTCAAAAAATAGTCCCACTCTTGGGCAGAAGGTTCTTGTTGGATCAGTTCTTCTAAGGTTAGACGTCCCAGGGCCAAAAATACGTGGTTAACGTATTCTTCAAGCACAGAGGCAGGAACTCTCTCGCTCAAAGATTCCTTAATCCCCAGCAAGAGCCTTAGTTCGGTTTCAATGAGGGCCGCTTGTAGGGCTTCGCTCTCTGGTTCCTTCCCTCGCTCACGCAAAATTTCCTCTAGACGCTCAAGGAGCGTGAGCGTTTGATCAAATATATCCTGCGCCAATGCCTCTGGAGCTGGGAGACCTAATTCCATTGTCTTTTTAACCATCAAAAATCTTATATCAAGTAGGAAAGGTAATGTCAAAAGAAACCTTTTCCCGAGTATAATTATTGCCCTTTAGCCAGAACCGTGGTAAATGGGCCAAAATGGAAATAAAAAATTCCTCATTAGAAGGTAGGTTTTGCTGCGAATATATAGTTCCGAAAATGGGGTCTTATCGCTGGCGCCTCAAATAGAGCGTTATTGCTGGGTTTGTCTAACCTCACCCACCGAGGAAGAGCTCCAGTACATACAACAAAAGCTCAAACTCCTACCGGATTTTTTGCGTTACCCTTTAGATGAAGAAGAAATGCCACGTATCGAACTGGAAGAAGATCAGCTCTTGATTATAGTCAGAGTGCCTGATCCCCTTACCGAAGAAGATTTCTTGCGCTACGAGACTATCCCCATCGGTATTATTCTTACCGAAGAGGCCATTGTCACGGTTTGTTTGAAAGAAAATCCCCTCTTTGAAGAATTTCTTTTGGCTACTAATAGAGTAAAAGATTTCAATCTGGAGAATCCCGTAACATTCCTCTTTCATTTCTTTTATTGTATGGCTTCTATGTATCTACGCTTTTTGCGTTTAATTGATAAGCTTATTAACGAATATGAACGTGAACTTTACCGTTCTATGCGTAATGAAGAATTACTAAAATTGCTAAATATCGAAAAGAGTTTGGTCTATTTCAATACCGCATTAAGAGCTAATGATATAGTCCTGACAAGACTTCAATCAGGACGTTTTTTACGCCTTACCGAAGAAGACTTAGAACGTCTTGAAGATGTACAGATAGAAAACCGCCAAGCTATTGAAATGGCCAAAATTTATAATGATATTTTAAGTGGTACTATGGATGCTTACGCATCCGTTATTTCCAATAATCTAAATGTGGTTATGAAATTTCTCACTGCTGTTACTATAGTACTTACTTTACCTCAGATAGTAGCAAGTCTTTATGGCATGAATGTTCCTTTACCTCTACAGAATTCTCCCTATGCCTTTATTTTTGTAATAGGATTATCTTTTTTTATTTCTGCTTTGGTAGCCATATTCTTCGTCAAGAAGCGTTTCTTTTAGGTCCTTTTAGGAGTATTTATATGACCTATCTCCAAGCTATCTTTTTGGGGTGTGTGCAAGGTCTTACAGAATTTTTACCTATATCTAGCTCAGGGCATCTCATATTGATGGAACATTTTTTCCATATCAAGGGAGGAGGTCTTACTTTTGATGTATTTTTGCATTTGGGGACTTTGTGTGCGGTAATAGGGTACTTTTGGCGGGATTGGTGGTGCTTTCTTTATGCTTCTATTAGTGGGAAAGATAAAGAGTCCCGGAGACTTTTCTTTTTTATCATTTTGGCCACTATCCCCGGGGCCTTGGCCGGTGTTTTGATGGCTCATGCTGTAGAGACGGTATTTCGTGACCCTTTGTCCGTGGCTTTTATGTTACTCCTGATGAGTATCCCTCTTTTGGTGGCCGAATGGGTATCTTCTCAGCGATATTCGATAAAGGACCTTAGTTTATGGAAGGCCTTAAGCATAGGGATGGCCCAGGCCTTGGCTATTATTCCCGGCACCTCACGAAGTGGGATCACCATGGCTACAGGACTGTTTTTGGGACTCCGTCGTGACGAAGCTGCTCACTTTTCTTTTTTGCTCTCCGCTCCTATAATTGCAGGAGCAGGGCTGTTTAAAATGATAGGGGCGGTAAAAACGGGTATGGTACTTTCTCCTATCTATATGGTTGGCTTTTTAAGCTCCCTTATATCCGGTGTTCTAGTAATAGCTTGGTTGTTGAATTTTTTGAAACAACATACTTTTTATCCCTTTGTAATCTATCGGGTGGGGCTTGCCGGGAGTATTTATGCGTTGGTTAAGTTTTTTAACCTTTAGCGTCTATTTCTTATTGTTTTTATTACTCTCTCCGGCCTTTAGTGCAGAGATAGACAGATTATTAGCCAAAGTTTCTCCTTCGATAGTTACCATCATTAGCAAACAATTACCCGCCCAAGACTTTTTTTGTCCCCCTGTACCCCAAGGGGTAGGCTCTGGGGTGGTGGTAGATGCGCAGGGTCTCATTTTGGCTCCAGCGCCGTTGGTACGCGAAGCACAGTGGATAGACGTGATTTTGTCCAATGGACAACAATGCGGGGCATCTATTGTGGGGATTGATTATTTTTGCGAGGTAGCCCTATTAAAATTAAAATGTTCGGCCAAGGTCAAGCCGGTGCTTTTTGCCTCCGGTTTCCCCAAGGTAGGACAAAAGATAGTTTTGATAGGTCGCCCTCGATTTGCTCTTAGCGTCAGTAGGGGCATGGTAAGTGAAAGCGCCGTCTTTGTTTCTCAGCAGGGTCTTTTGGTGCCTGATATGGTGGCCGCCCATATTGATATAGCCCCTGTGGGACAGGGACCTATATTTGACCTGCAAGGGCGTCTTTTGGGGCTTGCCGTAGACCTACCCAACTTTCATTATCCTGGGGGGATATATTTTGTCCCCGCCAAGCGTCTTTACTGGGCTTACAAGCTCCTAAAAGACAAACAAGAAGCAGCGTGGCCCTGGCTTGGTTTGGAGGTGATTACCCTTTATCCCACTGTAGCCAAGGTGCTCCATCTCCCTGTGAGCCAGGGTGTTATGATAACTAGAGTATTTCCCGGGAGCCCTGCGGCAAGGGCGGGCCTTCGGTCTGGTAGAAAGGAATTGTCCATTGGAAATTTTATCTACCGCCCCGGAGATGTTATTGTAGCTATAAACGGTCGTCCGGTGCATTCAGCGCGTCAGTTTTTTTACGAGATTTGGAAACAAAAACCCGGTACCCCCGTTTTACTAACTGTTTACCGGGGCAGGACCAGACATCAGGTAAAAATCTTCTTGAGAAGGAGGATATTTTTGCACCCATGAAGGTTAATATCCCTAACGAAATAAAACCCCTTTATGAAAAGCTGGCCCAGAAGTTCTCTCTGGAGTGGGTTCCGCTTACTATTAGAGGAAAGACCATCCAAATATTAAAACCTAAAGACATTGAGGCCTTATTAGAGGGAGAAGAATTACAGAACATAGAAAAATTTCCCTTTTGGGCGCGTATATGGGAAGCTTCCCTCATCTTAGCCGATTTTCTGGCTACAATCCCTCCTAAGGGACGCGTACTAGAATTAGGAGCTGGTTTGGGTGTGGCAGGACTTGTAGCGGCAGCTTTTGGGCACCAGGTGGTGGCTGGAGATTCAGAGGAATTATGTCTAGAATTTGTGCGGGTTACCGCGGCGGCCAACGGTTTAGAGAATATCAAGATAGAAAAGGTCGACTGGCAAGAACCACCCCCTTTGGGGCAATTTGAGATGATAATTGGTTCGGAGATCGTTTATAGTGGGCGTCATTTTGAGTCGTTATTTCAAATTTTTCGGCAATATTTGGCCCCTAATGGGGTGATTTATCTAGCCCATGACAAAGAACGTATGCGTACGCTGGCTCCTTTTCTGTATCTGGCAGAAAAGGAATACGAGGAGGCCGTGAGTCAGAGGCGGTTGCGCAGCGGTGATCAGGTTTATGAAATAGTAATTTCTCGGCTTATCCCTCGTCAAAATACCCTTGCTCCTGAAGGTACGAGCTAGGATAGCCACTCTTTTAATAGAACTTCAGGGTCTGGGCTGCGCATGAGGGTTTCCCCTATAAGAGCAGCCTTGACACCTCCTTTGGCCAACAGATCAAGGTCTTTTTTGTTTTTTATACCGCTTTCGGCAACTACAGGAATTTCGGGAGGGACTTTACCGGCCAGTTTTAAGCTAGTGGCCAGGTCTACTTCAAAAGTTTGCAAGTTGCGGTTGTTTATACCAATAATCTGGGCCCCAGCCGCAAGGGCCATTTCTAGTTCTTGTTCTGTATGGACTTCTACCAGGGCTTCAAGGCCCATTTGATGGGTAATTGCAAGGAGTTGGCCTAGTTGGGCAGGGCTTAGAGCGGCCACGATAAGTAATATCGCATCGGCCCCATAGGCCCGGGCCTCTTCAATCTGACAGGCGTCCAGGATAAAGTCCTTGCGCAATAAAGGAAGCTTTGTGTTCTTCCGTACGGCAGCAAGGTACTCTAGGTGCCCCTTAAAGAATTTTTCGTCTGTAAGACAAGAAATAGCGCTGGCTCCACCAGCCTGATATTTTTGGGCCTGCCTGATAGGGTTAAATTTGTGGGCAATAAGGCCTTTGGAGGGTGAAGCGCGTTTTATCTCGGCAATTATGTGGAAGCCGGGACGCAACAAGGCCTTTTTTAAGGATACGCGGGGGCTGTCCCAAAAGGGTCTAAAAAACAACCCCCTTTCGCGGCGTCTTTTGATCTCTTGTTGTTTCTCGCTGATGATAATTTCTAAGATATTGGCCATGTTATAGTTAACTACCACTTTGCACACTCGCAGCAAAGCTTGAAATCGCAAAATTTACACTGTTTGCCTTCCGGAACGGCAAAAAAGGCCCGTGCGTAAAGTATATGGCGTACCAGATACTCTAGCATTTTGGGAAAACGTTGCTCAATAAAGGATAAAACTATCCCCTGATGGATGTGTTCAGGGCTAAACAGGGGTTTTTCTAAGTCCTGGCCCCCGGTGGCCAGTTTTACGTAAATAGCATTTTGCGTTTGTAAGTCTTTAGTTAAGAAGAGATAAAAGAAAAGTTGTATGTCGGGCATCCTTTCTTGAAAATCGAAGAATTCTTCTGCTCCTAATCCTTTAGGGGGATCGTAGGCGAGTAGTTTTTCTTCTATGTGCCGTGGGGAGTAGCCCTTGAGGAAGGAGCCGGTCTTATAATCTAAGACATGGAGTAGATCAGCGCGTTTTTCCAGGCGGTCTAGACGACCATAGAGGGCCAAATTTTCCCAACATAGCTGAATTTCTTTCTCTAAGGCCACAATAGTAAAGCCTTCTGCGTGCTTATCTTCCAAAAACTTAAGGTAGCGCTTTAGCCTAAATAAAGCCGTTTCTTCGATAAAAAAACGGCGTTCAGGGCCCAAACGCTGGTAAAGGGTGCTTTGGGTAAAATGTCTTTTAAAGAGCGCTTCTAGAGATTGGTAATCGTTGTGTTCACGGGGAAGGTAGAGTTTACCCTGCCAGGGCTGAAAATATTCTTCTAGGCAGTGGTGGACAATGTCTCCCAATTCTGCCGCGTCAAAGTTAGCCACCTCTTGAGGGGCGGAGAGGCCTAAGACGTAACGAAAATAAAATTTTACCGGACATTCCAGATATGTATTAAACAGGGTGGCTGAAAGACGAGGGTTCTTGAATAGAATCTCTTCTAGGGCCTCTTTTTCGGCCTGCCCTTTGGGTATTTCTTCTTTGCGGCGCCAAGATTTATCGTGTAAAACAAGCGGTATAGAAGAGACTAACTCGGGCAGGAGCTTTTGGGCCCTTTTTTCTTCTTCCCATAGCAGTTCTTCCAGGTAGCGACTGCGCAATTTTTTGCCCATAGCCTCGCCTTTACCGCTAACAGCGCTTTGATAGAACAAGAAAACCTCTTCACTCCCTTTTAACAGGCTAAAGAAATGATAACGTTGGATGGTTTCTTCGTTTTCTCTCAAAGGTAACCCCAATAGGGGTTTAATTCCTTCGGGCATTAAGGGATTTACCTCTTCCAAAGAGGGCAAGTAGCCTTCATTGGCATCCAGGATAAAAATTTTTTTAAAAGTAAGGAGGCGGGTTTCCAATAAGCCCATAACCTGTAGCCCCTCTAAGGGTTCACCCTCAAAAGGGGCGCGGGCCGTACGTAACAAATCGCGTAAAAAGGTAAAAAGGGTATTTTTTTTCAAGCTCTCTTTAGCAAAGGGGGCTTGTTCCAAAGTCGGTAAGATCTCTGTCTCTAGGGTATAGAAAAAGGCTCTCTCTACTAATACTTCGGGATTCTGGACTCCCTTTAAGAGATTTAACCGTGGATAGAGGACGGCCTCTAAGGTTTGTTTTATAGCCGAGGCCAGATTGTGGGTACAGGAGACGCTAAGCCACGGTCTTAAAACTTGGTTGTGAAACCACCGTAAGGCTGCCGCCGATGATTTAGGGGCTAAGGCCTCTAACTCTGACAGACAAAGATAGGGACTTCCCCGTTCGCGCAAAGTAGTCTCAAGCCTTTGGAACAAGAGGTGTAACTCTTCACCCGCTGGTGTTTTAAGGCCCCGCATATAGGGGTGCTTTAAAAGCCTAAGATAGGCAGGGACATGGAGGCGATCTTCCTGGAGAGAAAGGGCCACCTCCATAAACAAGAGCAATAAATGGGCTAGGGGGGTCCGGAAAAGGGGATAGCCCAGGGTCACGTTTACCGGTAGGCCTTCGGGCAATTCGTAAAGCAAGGGGATCAGGTTTCCCGCTGCACACAAGAGAATCAAGGCCTCGTCAGGGGCCTTAACTTCTTGGGGTAAAAGCCTTCTTAAGGTTGCCAGTTCATGATGGATATCTGGGGCCTCGTAGAACTTAAAAGTTGGTCTTTTATAGGGAAAGGTATAGGTTTCCGTCGGGGCCTTAAAAAATTCCTGTTGTTTGCGTAATGCCTCGGGTAAGTTTGTGGGGTCTGCCTGCCACCAGAGGGTAGCTCCTCTATCCAGCCAGTGTTTAAAGAGTATTTGTTCGGCCTTGGTCAAGACAAAAAAACCGGCCAAGTGGAGGGGTTTGGGGGGAAAGTCTAATTCGGGGGCCCTTTCCGCTAAGAGTCGTAATCTTTGACCAGCAGTAATATAGCCTTTTTCCCGCAAGGCTTCGTTAAACTTTTGCTGGATATCACCAATGTGTTCCAAAAGGAGACGGGCTTCTTGGGGGACGTCTTCTTCGGGAGGGTAAGGTATGTTTTGGGCCTGTATCATTTCTTTTTCTAGAATTTCTAGTAATTCGGCCAGTCTAAGCCCCCAGGGGAAAAATCGATCGAAACTTTGGGCCACCTCGGCGAAAGGGGTTTTTTGGCGTACAAGATGCCACAAGAGCCAGGCCTGTTCGGTCTTTGAAAGGATGGGTTTGGGATCAATTCTTACCGCCAGCTCCTCCACTAGATCTACAAAACTAAATACTCGTGGAGGGATTTGGGGCTGGGGAGAAAGCCGATGAAGATAGTACCAAAAATAAAGCTTGGCCCTGCGGGTGGGGAAGACTACGATGGCAGACTGGTCTTTGAGTTCTTTAGCCAGGTTAACCAAAAAATTTTGGGGCGGTAAAATCTTGATCACTTAAAACCCCACAAGGGTGTTTAGTTTAACTACCAAAACATTGATCTTTATCCAAAAAAAAGGTAGAAACAAGGGCTATGGAAGAAAAAGTGCTCATGAGTGGGTCAGAGATTGATCGTGCGCTTACCCGCATAGCCCACCAAATTTTGGAAAGGAACCGAGGTTCCAAAAATATTGCGTTAATAGGTATCCGTACCGGGGGGGTCCCTCTGGCGGAGCGTTTACAACACAAAATCAGAGAAATAGAAGGGGTAAAAGTCCCTTTAGGGATCTTAGATATCAGTTTATATCGCGATGATTGGAGTCTTGCCTCTTCCCAGCCCGAGGTGCGTAGCACGGAAATCCCCTTTCCCGTGGATAATCTGGTAATAGTGCTGGTTGACGATGTAATCTTTACGGGGCGTACAGTCAGGGCCGCCTTAGATGCCCTGGTGGATTTTGGGCGTCCTAAAAAAGTAGAGCTGGCGGTGTTGGTTGACCGAGGCCACCGAGAGTTGCCTATTGAGCCTACTTATTGTGGCCTTACGGTTACTACCCTGCCCAATGAACATGTTACCGTGCGTCTAAAAGAAATAAGTGGTGTAGATCAAGTTGTACTTGAGAGAAGATAATAAAAATAGAGGCAAAGACATACATTTTGCCAGGAGTTTGGCCACTAAGTGGTTAGGACAGCGGATTATCTTTTTTCGCGAAGTAGCGTCTACTCAAGATGAAGCCCGGAGGCTTTTTCCCTGTACTCCTTCGGGACTTGTAATCTGGGCCGATAGACAAAAGGCAGGCAGAGGGAGGCTTTCTCGAAAGTGGTTTTCTCCTCGGGGCAGCGGACTATATTTTTCTCTAATCCTCAAAGAGCCCCTTTTTCGGCCTCTTCCCCTCTACGGCCTAATTACGGCTATTGGTGTGGCCGAGGCCTTGGAAAAAGAAGTGGGTGTGTCTTTCCAATTAAAATGGCCCAATGATGTGCTCCTTAATGGTCGCAAGGTAGGGGGGATCCTCCTGGAGGCTCAAAAGGGGGGTATAATCGTTGGGGTGGGCATCAACGTAGGTCTACAGCGTAAAGAGATGCCCCCAGAAATAAAAGAAAAGGCCTCTTCTATCTTCCAGGAAACAGGGCTAGCTATAAGCCGGGCAAGATTGCTTCGTACCATTTTGAATCATCTGGAAGAGGCCTACGAACTCCTTTTGGAGATGGGTTTTGAAGCTTTTCTACCCCGCTGGCAAAAAAGAGACGTGGCCTTTTTAGCGCGGGTGATATTACGTAGGGGAGACGAAGTTGTAAAGGGACTGGCGTTGGGTCCTGCCTCAGACGGTACTTTACTCTTAAAGACTGATTCTGGCCTAGTTCATGTGCATTCCGGTGAGATCCTCCTCTGGGAAATACCCGGTTGGGAGAACCAGGCTGCTTAGTTGACACGTAGTCTTTACCAATTAAATTCAAACTTATCTTCCTAGAAAGGTGATATACCAATGACCATCAGAGAAAAGGTTCAAAAAGGTGAACCCGTTCCCGAAATAGACCTTTGTGCTCTAAGGGAGGGCATTCCCAGCGAGAAGATCAAAAATATGATCCTTGAGGGTAAGGTAGTTATCCCCTCCAACCGCAAGAGTCATTTAAAACGTCCTTGTGCCATAGGGGCTGGTCTATCTACCAAAGTGAACGCCAACATAGGCACTTCTCGAGACCTGCCCGATGTGGGCCCTGAGCTCAAGAAGCTAGAAATAGCCTTGGCTGCTGGAGCAGATACCATTATGGATCTTTCTACCGGGGGCCCTTTGGATGATATTCGAAAGGCCATCCGGGCAAACTGTCCTGTCCCTTTGGGCACTGTGCCCATCTATCAGGCAGCGGTGGAAGCGGTAGAACAACAAAAAAAGCCTATAGTGGAGATCACTGTAGAAGAGATCTTTCGGGTTATTCAAAAACAAGCCGAAGACGGCGTTGACTTTATGACCGTACACTGCGGGGTCACCCGGACCGTTCTAGAACGTTTTGAGAGCAAAGAGCGTATTTTGGGAGTGGTCTCGCGGGGAGGAGCCTTTTTGGTAGAATGGATGGTTTATAACCAAAAGGAAAATCCCCTTTACGAGAATTTTGATGAGCTCCTGGCCATTGCCAAGGAATACGAAATTACCCTTTCTTTGGGCGATGGTATTCGTCCGGGTTGTTTAGCAGACGCAACCGATGGACCACAAATTCAGGAATTAATTATTTTGGGGGAGCTCACTTTACGGGCTTGGGAAGCAGGGGTCCAGGTCATGATAGAAGGCCCAGGTCATGTTCCTCTTGATCAGGTAGTAACCAACGTAAAATTGGAGAAGGCTTTATGTCATGGTGCCCCTTTTTACGTCCTCGGGCCTTTGGTAACTGATATAGCACCAGGTTATGACCATATAGGTTGTGCCATAGGGGGGGCCTTGGCCGCCGCGTCTGGGGCGGATTTTTTGTGTTACGTTACTCCTGCCGAACACCTGAGGTTACCCACTCTGGAAGATGTCCGCGAGGGGGTAATTGCCGCCCGTATAGCTGCCCATGCTGCTGATATAGCCAAAGGGGTGCCTGGGGCCCTAGAAAAAGACATAGAGATGGCCAAGGCGCGCTCTAGACTGGACTGGGAGACCCAAATAAAGCTCTCTATAGATCCAGAAAAGGCCCGCCGTTACCGTCTTGAAGGTGGTGTTTCGAAGGGTAAGGCCTGCACTATGTGCGGAGATTACTGTGCCATTAAGGTATATCAGCGGGCCCGGTCCAAAAAGTTTTTCCCTCAAGGTCATTAGGTAAATCTGTTTAAGATCCAGGTGATGATCTCGCTTTTCAGTTTCATATTGTCTTCTTCGGTTATATTGGTTAACCAACGCCTGACCCAGCGCTGTAGCCGATTAAAATGGGCCTGGTTAAGTTTTTCTCCGTAAACTAATTCTAGAGCTTGTAAATACCATATAAAAATAGCGTGCATGGGGATACATTGATATTCTAAGGTTATGGGGTAAAGGGCTTCGTAAAAGGCCCTGTTTATAAACTTGCGATCAGGTTCACTGCCAAACTTTTTGATTACCAAGCGGGAAACCCTTTTATCTTCTTCCTCTTCGGTAATTTGAGGCTTTTTTTCTTGGAGGAGACGCAGGTTTTCGTTCAAGACCTCCATGCGTTCCTTATTTTGTTTGATTATCTCCTCCTGTAAAAAACCAAGAGCCAGTGGATTTTCACGCTCACGATAATATTTAGCTAATTTTTGCCGCAGAGCAGACTTTCTTGAACGACCGCCCATTGTTTCACCTCTCCTTCTACCAATCTTAACGTATCTAGCTTAAACAGAGCCTGCCGTCTTGGCAAGAAAAACCGGTTTTTATTTTGAATGAGGGCTGTGCATATATGTTTCCGATAGTCTTTGGAGACCAATATAGAGATAATGCAGCCCTGATAGGCAGGTTATGGCTGCGGTAAAAAGGAAGACCCAGGGCGCATAGGCATATTGAGGGCGCCATAGGATCAATACTATGGTGCAAATTTGGGCAAAAGTGGTCAACTTACCAGGCAGAGAAGGTCTTACTTCCAGTTTCTTTTTAAAGAAAGAGAGGATCAAAAAACCTATAAGGATAAAGACATCACGACTGACCACGATTACGGCCAACCAATCAGGGATAAGCTGTCGATAGGCAGCTACCGAGTATATAGAGTCTAACAGTAATTTATCAGCGATAGGATCCATTATGGCCCCCAGGTAAGTCTTTTGTCTTAGGGTGCGGGCCAAAAAACCGTCTAGGGCGTCACTTATCCCTGCCGCCAAAAAAAACCATAAAGCCATGCGGTCGTAACCATGAAGTAGGTAGATAACGATCACGGGGATGAAAATTACGCGCAAAATGGTTATGGCGTTGGGTATATTGATCATCGAGCCTTTATAATCTAGCTCGCCATTATTCTCAAGCCTCTTATACTTGGCAATTTTCCTGTCTCTAGTATTTTCAACTTTGCATACCCTAGGGGAGGGACTTAGTGTCTAGGTTTTATTTCTGGGTCTTTTCTTTGAGCCTACTATTTTTTATCTTGCTTGCTCCGGCACAGGCTTATTGGCGTATAAAAGCCCAAAAAATAATCTATTTGCCTTCTAAAGGTTTGCTTTTGGCCCAAGGCAAGGTCCGTTTAATAGGACACGGACTTTATATTTCCTGCCCTCGTTTGCGCTATAATTTAGCCCAGGCCCGCATAGTGCTATGGGGGCCCCTTCGGGTCGTTTCCTCTGGGGGAGATTATCTAGAAGCTAGCCGTGGGTGGTTGAACCTAAAGAAAAAAGAGGGAGAGGTAGAGGATGCCCATTTCTATTTAAATAAAAAGAAAGTTCACGTGATCGCTGCCCAAATAAAACGCCAGTCCGAAGGCTCCTATGTGGCCCACCAAGCCCTTATAACCACTTGTGAGGTTTGTCCAAGATGTAGCCCTTCGTGGAGTTTTCAGGCCAAGCGGCTTGTAATCACCCCTACCGGGCAAGGTAAGGCCTACCACGTAACTTTTCGGGTACATAAGTGGCCTCTGTTTTATTCGCCTTATTTTGCCTTGGCCCTAAAGAGGTCACGCAAAACAGGTTTTTTATTCCCAAGGTTGACGCACGGCTCAAGAGAAGGTTTAGGTATAGAACTCCCCTTTTTTTGGGCGGTAAACGATAGTTTCGACCTGACTTTTTTCCCTTACTACACCAAGAAAAAGGGGTTAATGAGTGGTTTAGAAGTAAGATATGCCCTAGGTAAAGAGAGCAAAGGTGTTTTTCGCTTCCGCTATCTTCGCGATCGTGTCGCAGATGATGATTATCATAACGATGGTCTGGTCCGTAATAATCAAAATCGCTACTGGTTTACCGCTAAAATAGATCAATCTTTAGCTCCCGAGTGGATTTTGCGTCTGGATGCCGATATCCTCTCCGATCAAGATTTTTTATATGAATTTCAGGGGGGCAAACTGGGCTTTGAGGGAAGCCACAAGAGCTATTTGTATTTTTTTGGACGAGGTTTAGACGAAGAGAATAGCCCTTACCGAACAAACCGTCTTTGGCTCACCCATAGGAAAGATAGTCTCTTTTTGCAGACCAGCTTTACTTATTATGCCAGTGTGTATCCCCAGGAACAAAATAAACTTTTTATGCCGCTTTCTCGAACAGACTTTGCCTGGTTACTATCTCCTCTTTGGGGACCTTTTTCCGGGGCCTTATCCCTAAGACATACTTATTGGTGGCGTAAAGAAGGCTATAGAGGACAACGTCTTGAATTAAAGCCAGAAATTTCCCTGAGCCCCCACTTGTTTCCCTACGATTTAGAGCTTATCTATCGAGAACGAGCGGTATTTTATAGGCTAGATTGGCGGGAGGATAAAGGGAAAGAAACCCTCTTCCGTCGAGGTTACGAACTAGAAGCCAAAACAGGCCTTTCCTGGTTTCGTGTCTATCCCTTTTCTCACGGGGGATTTTTGTCCTTGCGGCACAGCATTAGACCTCAATTCCAGTATATTTATCGTTATCCTTTTAATCAAAAGGACCAGCCTTTATTCTCTGAGGCAGATAACTTGCCCTATCAAAATCTTATACGTTATGGTCTGATACAATATTTTACCGCCAAGAAGAAGGGGCCTTCCGGTCCAGAATACTTTGACTTAGCCCGTATCTGGATTTACCAGAAATATGATTTTTCCGTATCCAAACAGCACTTTTCTAACGTCTTTTTAGATATGGATCTTTCCCTTCCTCAGAGACTTTATCTGCGCAATCAGGCTATATATAACCTATACGGACAAGGCCTTGTTTCTTGGAACGTAACCAGTAGTTTCCACTATGGCCAAGGAGAATTCTGGCAGCTTGGTTATCGCTGGGATAAAGAGAATCATATACGTCAATTAAGTATGGGCCTAAGGAAACATGTTTACGGGAATTTCTTTACCTCCCTCAACCTTAAGAAAAGTCTAGTTAGTGGCGAAACTATATCCTCACAATGGAGTCTATCTTACGAAGCCCAATGTTGGAAGGCCAATTTCTTGGTGAGTAGCAATCCCTATGAAACAAGATACGCTTTATTTATCAATCTCTTAGGTGTTGGCGGCTATGGACGTGAGTTTGGTCCGTAAAGTTTCGTAAGAATAATTGACTCTTACACATTATACGCGTAGGCTAAAGATTATGAGAGTTGCTTTGGCTCAAATAAACCCAATTATTGGCGATTTCGAAGGCAATGTAAGAAAAATATATCATTTTATAGACAAAGCCGTCCGTAAAGCGGTAGATCTAATAATTTTTCCAGAATTATCCCTGTGTGGTTACCCTCCTAGGGATTTACTAACCCGCAAGGAATTTATTGTTAAGGCCCAACAAGCCTTAAACCAGGTGAGAGAGAAGGTGCAGGATATTGTGGTCGTATTGGGGTGTCCTGCTTACAATGAAAAACCATACGGTCCAAAGTTAGTAAATAAGGCGGTAGTGCTGGCTGGTGGTAAGCTTGTGGCCTCCTATACCAAGGCCTTATTACCTGCTTACGATGTTTACGAAGAACCACGTTACTTCCATAGGGAAAAGCAGGTAGTTTCCTTTAGGTGGGGAAATTATCGATGGGGCCTGACTATATGTGAAGACATATGGAATATAGCCGATTTTGTACCCCATCTCTATGAATTTGACCCCCTTGAGGCGCTGTCCCAAGAGGGTGTAGATGTCGTAATTAATATTTCTGCAAGTCCGTTCTTTTTGGGCAAGGGTGAGCTGAGGCGCAGACTTTTAGAGCTCCAGGCCCAAAGGACCCATGCTTTTATCCTTTATTGTAACCAGGTAGGAGCCAATGATCACTTGATTTTTGATGGGCAAAGCCTAATTGTAGGCCCCGATGGACAACTGCTGGCCCGAGGAAAGGACTTCGAAGAAGATCTGATTATTGCTAACCTAATGGAGAAAAGAGGATCTCTTCATGATGTTTCTGTCCGTTGGGAGGAATCGCTATTTAAGGCCTTGGTCCTAGGAGTAAGGGACTATTTCTTTAAGACGGGTTTTACTAAGGCCTTAGTAGGGCTATCTGGGGGGATTGACTCATCGGTTACCGCTTCTATAGCGGCCAAGGCCCTAGGGGTAGAAAACGTGATAGGCATACTTATGCCTTCTCCTTATACCAGCAGGCAAAGCATTACTGATGCCCTTTTTTTGGCGAAAAAACTGGGCCTAAAGACCCATACCATCCCCATCACTGCCCCTTTTGAGTCTCTGAATAAGGTGCTTGAAGAGGCAGTGGGCCCGTTAAAGGGGCTTACCAAAGAGAATATACAGGCGCGTCTCAGGGGCAACATCCTTATGGCCTTGGCCAACGAATGGGGTGCCTTGGTCTTAAACACCGGGAACAAGAGTGAACTGGCCGTGGGTTATTGTACCCTATACGGAGATACTTGTGGGGCCTTGGCGGTGCTTTCTGATGTCCCCAAGACTTGGGTGTATGCCCTGGGCCGAGAGATAAATCGTCAATATCAAGACGAGGTTATCCCAGAGAGCATTTTTAAAAAACCTCCTTCGGCGGAGCTTCGACCGGATCAAACCGATGAAGACGATCTTCCGCCCTATAGACTCATTGATGCGGTGGTAAAAGCCTTTGTAGAAGAGGGGTTATCTGCCTCAGAGATCGTGGCGCGGGGGTGGCCTCCCAAGATAGTTTACGATATATTGAGGCGTTTACGTTTGGCAGAATACAAACGCTGGCAATTCCCTCCGGGCTTAAAGGTGACTCCAAAGGCCTTTGGTTTTGGCTGGCGCTACCCCTTAGCTCAGGGGTTTCGTTTTGAAGAGGGCTAAGTCTACCAAAATTGCCACTGCTTAAAAAGCAATATATACAGGCCTAGGCTCATGTTAGTCAGGGCGTGAGCCAAAATAGCCGGCCAAAGATTTTTCGCCCAACAGACTAGGCCGGCGTATACCAAGCCGGCCAGTATTCCAGGAATAATTCTAAAGTGTTCCAAACCAAACAAGAAGGTAGAGACAAAAAAAGAAAAGTGTTGATAACTGCCTAGAGGGACCTTCTCAAAATTTTTGTCTATGAGAAACCGCATGAGAAAGGAACGCCAAAATAACTCTTCCATTAAGGGGACCACCATTACGGCTCCAAAGATTCTGATCCCCGCAATAAAGACACCCAGTTTTTTGTCTAACGTAAAAGAAAAAGGGTCAAAGGAGCTTTCTCCTAGTTTAGGTAAGACATTATCCCAGGCTACCCAAGGATAGACCAAGGCGAGACCTACTATGGCCCCCACAAGGAGATGAGAAAAACAGGGTCGCTTTTTTAATTCGTCGTATTTATGATACCAAAATAAGAGTAAGCTCCCAACTATAATGGTCTTTGACAAGTAGAAAATATAGCTCTTTTGCGGAAAAATATTGCCTATTTCGGTAAAAACGAGAAAGACGGCAAAAGGGATTACATAGGGGACCCAGGTTTTTGTGGTGTGTTGGGTCTTCACTTTTCCTCCCTTGGTCCAAATATTTTTTCTAATTCTTTATCGGAAAGGAGGAGAAAACAAAATGAAAAAAAGTCGTGGATATATTCAAGTTTATACAGGAACGGGAAAGGGGAAGACCACGGCGGCCTTGGGGCTCACTATTCGGGCTTTAGGGGCCGGCTGGCGGGTTTTTTGGGGGCAATTTATAAAACGCGGAAACTTCAGTGAGCTAAAGGCCTTAAAACGTTTTGACCCCCAAGTGAAAATTTATCAATTTGGACGAGGTCGTTTTATAAAAGGACACCCAACACCAGAAGACATAGCCTGTGCCCAAGAAGGATGGCGGTTATGTAAGGAGGCTTTATTTTCTGGTAATTTTGATCTATTAGTCTTTGACGAGTTAAATTTGGCCCTTTATTTCAAACTTTTGGTCTTAGAGGAAGTCTTGGAAGTGCTGAACCAAAAACCCCTTCCCCCAGAGGTAGTAATCACCGGCCGCTATGCCCCAAACAGACTGCTAGATATAGCTGATCTGGTAACAGAAATGCGCCAGGTAAAACACTATTACCAAAAGGGCGTTGAAGCTCGCACCGGCATTGAAAAGTGATTACAAACGCTGACGGGCCTCTAAAGCCCTTTTTAGGGTCAACTGGTCTGCATAACGAATATCCATACCCATGGGGATACCACAGGCGATACGGGTCACCTTTACCGAGTATGGTTTTAGACATTCTACCAAATAAGCCGCTGTGGCTTCTCCTGCTACTGTGGGAGACAGGGCAATAAGGATTTCCTCTACCGGCTCCCTTTCAAGACGTTCAAGAAGGGCCTCTATTTTTATTTCCCTGGGCCCTAACCCATCTCTTGGGGAAAGGAGTCCATGCAACACGTGGTATAGACCTTTATAGGCCTTGGATTCCTCAATGGCGGAAAGGGCAGCAGGGTCTTCTACTATGCAAATTTGGCTCTTATTACGCTCAGGGTCCAGGCAGAAACGGCACCATTCTCCCTCGGCAAAGTTAAAACACCGCTTACACAAGCGTACTTTTTCTACTAATTCTAATAGACTATGGGCTAATTCTTGCGTCTCTTCTTTTGGTTGCCCTAGGAGAAAGAGCGCTAGGCGTGTAGCACTCTTTTCTCCTAACCCAGGTAAACGCGCAAGGTTTTGGACTACCCTTTCCAAGACCTTGGGAAAAACTTTAGACATGGCTGTATTAAAACAATCCAGGGATTTTCAACCCCCCGGTGATCTTAGCCATTTCTTCTTGGACCATCTCTTGCGAGCGCCTAATGGCCTCGTTAACGGCCGCTACTACCAGATCTTGTAGCATTTCTACATCTTCAGGGTTTACTACTTCGGGGTCTATTTTTATCGCCACAATTTCTTGTTTGCCGTTAGCTATGGCAGTAACCATACCGCCACCCACAGAAGCTTCTACCGTGCGTTCGGCCAGTTCTTCCTGAAGTTTGGTGATTTTTTTTTGCATCTTTTGTACTTGCCGCATTAGACTTTGCATGTTTTGCATGGATGATCCTCCTGTGTTTGATTGTGGACCTTGATTTCGGAAATTTTACCCCCCAGGACCTTTAAGGCTTCCTGCACAATGGGTTTTTCTAACAGTTTCTGTCGAACAGACGTATTCTCCTGCGGGGCTGTTATATGAAATTTTAACTCCTGGTGTAGTAATTCTCTAGCCAGAGATTTCAAGTCTTCCTGATATTCTTTTGCAGTTAATAACGAATTTTGTGGTATTTCCAGAACCAGTAGCCCGTTTTCTACCCGCGGCTGGGCCATGGTATCCAAAAGAGAACCCAAAGCAGGTTTACGTTTTTTCACCTCTGCTACGAAATTTTTCCAAGTAAGCTGGTCTTGTAGAGCTATATTGGTAGTTCTTTCCACCTCTCTGGGGGTTTGAGAGGGCAAATTACCTATTTTTTTTTGTAAGTCGGTAACCTTTTCCAGGATTTCTTCGAGACTTACTATTTTTCCTATTTCGCAGGCCTTGGCCACTGTAAGTTCCAACGATAGCTTAGGAAATTGACTTAAGCGTAGGGTTTCGAGGGCCTTTAAGAAAATTTGGAATAGTAGCACAAGCATTTCAGGGGAACTGTCCAGGGAAAGGGCCCTTAAAGTGGACAATTCTCCCTCAGGTATATCATCTAAGGTACCGGTAGGAGACACTTTGATGGCCAGCAGGTGTCTAAAAAATTCGGTAAGTCCCTGGACGAGATAGGTCAAGTCTACTCCCTGCTCAAATGCTTGGTCTATAACATGAAAAGACCGGGCCAGATCTTGAGCCAAGACGGCTCGTGCAAGGTCTTCAACGAGCATCCTGTCAGCCAACCCAAAAGTCTGGATAAGGTCTTCTTGAGTCTTTATCCCCGAAGATATAGCTTGATCTAAAAGAGACAGGGCATCACGTACACTGCCTTCGGCCTCTTTAGCCAGTAATAGTAAGGCATCTTCGTGGATTTGAACTCCTTCCTTTTTACAAATATCCTTTAAGTGAACCAAAAGTCGTTGAAGAGGCAGACGTTTAAAATCGTAGCGCTGACAACGCGATAATATCGTTATTGGTATACGTTGGGCCTCTGTAGTGGCCAAAATAAAGTAAACGTGAGGCGGTGGTTCTTCTAAAGTCTTAAGTAGGGCGTTAAAGGCCTCGCGGGTAAGCATGTGGGCTTCGTCGATAATATAAACCTTGGTGCGCAGGCGAGAAGGCGGAAACTTTACGTTTTCGCGGAGTTCGCGGATTTCGTCTATGCCACGGTTAGAAGCGGCGTCGATCTCCTGAACATCTACTGCGCGGCCTTCGGTTATTTCGCGACAGGCGCTACATTCATTGCAGGGTTCCTCAGCAGGCCCTTTATCGCAATTAAGGGCCTTGGCAAGAATGCGAGCTATGGTAGTCTTACCTACACCGCGGATGCCCGAAAAAAGCAGGGCATGCGCCAGGCGGTTTTGGGATATGGCGTTTTTAAGGGTGCGCACGACATGTTCTTGGCCAACGACTTCAGCAAAAGTCTGGGGCCGATATTTCCGTGCTAAAACAAGATATCCCATAGCAGCCCTGATTTTAATGCAGGAAGAAGGTCTTTCCTAGTCTCCATGACCCGCATTTTA
>JALSKZ010000054.1 GCA_026988575.1 Thermodesulfobacteriales bacterium
GGTAGCGGGGGCGGCCAAGGGTTTTGATCGTACTAGGGCCGACTATATGGGGATGCTGGCTACTATCATAAACGCCCTGGCCCTCCAGGACGCCCTGGAGTTCCACCGGGTAGAAGCCCGGGTGCTATCTGCTTTGGAAATGCGCGCTGTGGCCGAGCCCTATATTCGCGGGAGGGCCATGCGGCATTTAGAAAAGGGGCGAGTAGTGATTTTTGCTGCGGGGACAGGTAACCCGTTTTTTACTACGGACACCGCGGCGGCCTTGAGGGCCTTGGAAATCAAGGCCGAAGTCCTCCTTAAGGCAACCAAAGTAGACGGGGTGTATTCGGCTGATCCCATGAAAGACCCACAGGCCCAAAAATTCGATTTCTTGACCTACGACGAAGTGCTTGAGCGGAATCTTAAAGTAATGGATGCTACCGCTATATCCCTTGCCAAAGAATATGGCCTTCCGGTCTTAGTCTTTAGTATGCAGGAGCCTGGCAATATCCTTAAAGTTGTTTCTGGACAACAGGTTGGCACCTTGGTAGGAGGTGGAGGCCATGAAAGACCACTTAGATGATGCCCGAAAACGCATGGGCAAGTCGGTAAAGAATTTTCAGGAAGAAGTAGCGCGTGTCCGTACCGGACGCGCTTCGGTAGCCCTTTTAGACGGCATTAAAGTAGATTTTTACGGGTCTTCTATGCCCCTTAACCAGATGGCCACGGTTACGGTGGCCGAGGCTAGGCTTATTGTGATTCAACCCTGGGATCCTTCTTCCATCGGCGCTATTGAAAAGGCTATTCAAAAGTCAGAATTGGGGCTTACTCCTGTAAATGATGGTAAGGTTATCCGTATTTCTATTCCGCCTTTGACGGAAGAGCGCCGTAAGGAGTTGGTGAAACTGGTTCGGAAAATGGCTGAAGAAGCCCGGGTGGCGGTGCGTAATGTGAGGCGGGATATACTTGATGAGTTGAAAAAGATGAAGAAAGCGGGAGATATTTCCGAAGACGACTTTTTTAGGGCGCAAGACGAAATTCAAAAGATTACCGATGAACATATCAAAAAAATAGACAAGATTTTGGAGACAAAAGAAAAGGAAATAATGACAGTCTAATGGTGTTATCAAAAATTCCGGCCCATGTGGCCATTATCATGGATGGTAACGGCCGCTGGGCCAAAAAACGGGGTAAGCCACGGATATACGGTCATCAGCAAGGCATGGAGTCGGTGCGGGCAGTGGTAGAAACAGCCCGCAAGGTGGGTATAAAAGTACTTACTCTCTACGCCTTTTCTAAGGAGAACTGGGCCCGCCCTCTGGAGGAAGTAAAATTTTTGATGGGGCTTTTGGAGCATTATCTACAGAAAGAGGTAGAAGAGCTCCACCAGAAAGATATTCAGATCCGGGCCATTGGCGAAATAGAACGGCTCCCCGAACGTATACAGGTCATATTACACCAGGCCATAAAAAAGACAGCGGCAAACAAGGGCATGATCTTAAACCTTGCCCTAAGCTATAGTGGAAGAGCAGAGATAGCTCGTGCAGCTAGACTCATAGCAGAGGCCTGTAAACGGGGACAATTGTCTCCAGACCAAATCACCGAACAGACTTTTGCCCGTTACCTTTATACCGCCGATATCCCCGATCCTGACCTATTAATCCGTACCAGCGGGGAGAAGCGACTTTCTAATTTTTTACTCTTCCAATGTGCCTACACCGAGCTCTACATCACGCCCATCCTTTGGCCTGATTTTCGCGAAAAAGAATTTATGGCGGCCTTGGAGGATTTTTCCCGTCGTGAGCGGCGTTTTGGTAAGACCAGCGAACAAATCAAGGGAAAGGCTTGATATGCATCTGGCTCGTGTTATTACAGCCTTGGTTTTGCTCCCTTTAGTCCTTCTTCTGATCTTTAAGGCTCCTTTGATCCTTTTGTGGGCTATAGTAATGTTGCTGGCCCTTTGGGGATTTTACGAGTATGTCTCCATGGTAAGACTATCTTGGGGTAATTTTTTCGTCGGTGCCGTAGGGCTTTTACTTACAGGTAGTGGTTTACTTCACGGGAGCCTCGTTGGTGCCCTTTCGCTGTGGATAAGTCTTTTGGCCCTGACGATTTATTTTCTCTTTAATTTTGAGGCCGATAGATTTTTGCTCTCATGGTCGGCTACTTTGGCCGGGCTTATATATACGGCGTTGGGTTTTTTTCACATTTTTGGCTTGCTAAACCAATATCAAGGCCGCTGGTGGTTGGTTTTTTTACTGGCCGTGATTTTTGGTACGGATACAGGGGCCTTTTATGTAGGCAAGGCCTTGGGTAGACACAAGCTGGCCCCTACTATAAGCCCGGGTAAGACAATAGAAGGTGCGGTAGGAGGTACTCTATTCGGTGTCTTTTTGGGTACTTTGGTGGGGTACTATTATCTTTATGTCCCTATAAAGGTGTTGATACCGTTGGGGATTGGGCTTTCTATTGTGGGACAAATAGGAGATCTTTTGGAATCCATGATTAAACGGGCTTGCGGAGTAAAAGATTCGGGTCGGTTACTACCTGGTCATGGTGGGTTACTAGATAGAGTCGATGCCTTGATCTTCAGTGCCCCGTTGCTTTATTGGTTTCTGGTATTTGCCTCGAGGTAGAAATGGCAAGGGTAAAGAGAATAGCTATTTTGGGTTCCACTGGTTCTATTGGGTGTAATACGCTAGAGGTAGTGGCCCAGTTCCCCGAACGCTTCCAAGTAGTGGCCTTGGCAGCCGGGCAGAACGTAGAGCTCTTACTAGAACAGGCCAAACACTTTAAGCCTTCCCTTATATCGTGTCAAAATCCCCTATTGGCGGAACAAATTAGGCATCGGTTGCCCAAAGGTATAGAATTACTTAGCGGTAAGCAAGGAGTTAGAGAAGTAGCTACCTGTGCCGAAGCTGATTTGGTGGTTTCGGCTATCTCAGGGGCCATTGGGTTACAACCCACCTATTGGGCCATTTGTGCTGGCAAAGACGTTGCTCTGGCCAACAAGGAATCGCTGGTGTGTGCTGGGGAGTTGATCATGCGGGAGGTCATGGCCCGCAACACGTTACTTTTGCCGGTAGACAGTGAACATTCAGCTATTTTTCAGGCCTTACAGGGACATAGACGGGAGGATGTAGCCCGGCTTATTCTTACGGCCTCTGGTGGACCTTTTAGAGATTGGCCTCTAGAGAGGCTGAAAGAGGTGACGGTAGAGCAGGCCCTTAAACACCCCAATTGGCAAATGGGCAAGAAGATCACCATTGATTCCGCTACCTTGATGAATAAAGGGCTTGAAGTTATAGAGGCCTTTTATCTATTTCAGGTACCTTTGGATCATATTCAGGTCGTTGTGCACCCCCAGAGTATTATTCATTCTTTAGTGGAGTACTGCGATGGCTCTCTATTAGCCCAACTTGGTCCCCCTGATATGCGTTTACCTATTGCCTACGCCTTGGCCTATCCCGAACGTCTGCCTTTGAAGGTCAAAAAGCTAGACCTCCTAGAGGTTGCGCGTCTTACCTTTGAGCCGCCTGACGAGGACAAATTTCCGTGTTTGCGATTGGCTTATGAAGCGGCTCGGATGGGGGGTACCGCCCCGGCTATACTGAATGCGGCCAACGAAGAGGCGGTAGAGGCCTTTTTGACCGGGCGTTTACGTTTTGATCTCATCCCGCGGGTAGTAGAGGCTGTCTTAGAAATGACTCCGGCTTCCCCCATAAACTCTTTGGGAGACGTCTTTGATGCCGATATATTGGCAAGGCTTAGGGCCCAACATGTAATACAAGATTTTTTGGAGAAAAGCCCATGAATCCGGTCTTAGCCGTTATTTTAGTCCTGGGTATACTGATTTTTTTCCATGAATTGGGCCATTTTGTAGTTGCGCGTTGGGTAGGAGTGCGGGTCCTGCGTTTTTCTCTAGGGTTTGGCCCACGTCTTTGGGGGATTGAACGAAATGGTACAGACTATTGTGTGTCTCTTATCCCTCTTGGGGGTTATGTAAAATTATTGGGCGAAAATCCCGCTGATCCCTTACCCCCAGAAGATATCCTCTATTCGTTTTCCCATCGTCCCTTAAAAGATAGAACCCTAATCGTATTGGCTGGACCACTAGCCAACTTTGTCTTGGCCTGGCTTTTGTTCACTCTGGTCTTTCTTTTTCAGGGGCTTCCCTACATGTTACCCGCGGTGGGTAGTGTAATGCCTGATAGCCCAGCGGCCAAGGCCGGTCTCAAACCCGGGGACTTGATCTTAAAGATCAACAATAAGCCCATTAAAACTTGGGATGAAATGGCCGAAATGGTCCACAAAAGTGAGGGTAAACCGCTTAATTTGCTTATCAAGCGCGATAAACAAACTTTGTCGGTAACTCTTGTGCCCCAGTTAAAAGAGGTAAAAAATATTTTTGGAGAAAAGGTTCGGGTACCCATCATTGGGGTTACCGCAGCGGGACTTACCGCGGTGCAAAAGATCAATCCCCTGCAAGCCCTTTGGTTGGCCTTTTTAAAGGTGTTTTTACTCATAAAGCTCACCCTTTTGGCCTTTGTGAAATTAATAGAGCGTGTTTTACCTCTTTCCACTTTGGGGGGGCCCATATTTATTGCCCAGCTGGCGAGCAAACAGGCCCAGCAGGGCCTGGGGCAACTGGCCTTTTTTACCGGTGTGCTTTCCGTGAACTTGGGAGTCTTAAACCTATTACCGATTCCGGTCCTTGACGGGGGGCACCTTTTCTTTTACGCCATTGAGGCCATACGAGGTAGGCCCCTTTCTACGCGTCAGAAAGAGATCGCTCAGCAAGTCGGGTTGGCTTTGTTGCTGACTTTGATGTTGGTGGTCTTTTACAACGATATTATGCGTCTTTTGCACCACCGTGGTTAGAGGAGCGGAGGCCTAATGCGGTGGGCTGTTCCCCTCCGGATCCTCTGCCCTTGGCGCATCAAGTTCTCCTTTGTCAAAGAGGGCGTTTCTTTTTATGAACAACGCTTAAAACGATACGTCTCCTTTTTTTTGGATCAACGACGTGTTCGTGCCTACAAAGATCACCGGCCGGACGGAATAAAGGCCGTGGAGGGGAAGACCTTGTTAGCCGCTGTAAATGCGCAGCATTTTGTCGTGGCCTTGGACGAAAGGGGGCGCCTTTTTGACTCTTTAAAGTGGGCCAAGTATTTACAAGGGCTCTTGGAAGGGCAAAGGGAATTGGTCTTTATTATTGGTGGGCCCTATGGCTTGGCCCCTGAAGTGCTTGAACGCGCCGATCTCCGTTTATCTCTTTCTCCTTTTACCCTTGGGCACGAAATTGCTTTGCTCGTCTTCCTGGAGCAACTCTACCGGGCCTTTACCATACTTTCCGGTGAACCCTACCATAAATAAGGGGCTTGTTTGTATCCTTTTAGGAGCTGTGTCTCTATTCAATAGCGTTTAAGATTTTAGAGACTGGTGTGGGAAATGGGTGTGTCTAATTTAGTTTCGGTAATCATACCTACTTACAACCGCAGCCATTTTCTTAGAGAAGCCTTGGATTCGGTTTACGCGCAGACCTATAGGCCGTTAGAGGTCATCGTCGTAGACGACGGCTCCACAGATAGGACCCCCAAGTTGGTTTCTTCCTACCCCTTGGTCTATATTCGTGGCCCCCGGAGGGGGGTGGCCGGGGCGCGTAACAAAGGGCTTAGTTGGGCCCGGGGAGAATTTATAGCCTTTTTGGACAGCGACGACCTGTGGCTGCCGGAAAAGATAGCTCGACAGGTGGGTTTTTTTCGGTCCCATCCAGGGGCCATGGCCGTACAAACCGAAGAAATATGGATCCGTCGGGGCAAAAGGGTTAATCCCAAAAAAAAGCACGCCAAGGCTTCCGGTTATATCTTCCATCGCTGTGTGGAGCTTTGTGTAGTTTCGCCCTCTGCTATTATGCTCAGACGGCGTGTCTTTGACGAAATAGGTGTTTTTGACGAATCTTTCTGGGCTTGTGAAGATTACGAACTGTGGTTGCGACTTGCTGCGCGTTATCCTGTCTATCTCCTCTCTGAACCCTTGGTGGTAAAGAGAGGAGGGCACCGCGATCAGCTTTCTCGCCTACCGGGTCTAGACTGGTATAGGCTCTTGGCCTTACAAAAGATCTTGTTTTCTCCTTGGCTTACCCCGCCTATGCGACTTTTGGCCCTTAAACAAGCCCTGGTCAAAGGAGAGATTTTCAAACAGGGGGCCTTAAAAAGGGGGCGGTTGTATGAGGCCTATTTGACCGAAAAGATCCTTAAAATGCTCAAACGCTATCCCGGTGGGCCTCCGTTTCCTGTGCTTAAAGCATAAATATTTTTAGGTCGATAAAAGAGAGGTACAAGCGAGGTGAAAAATGTTAGATCAGCGGGTCTTTTCCCGGTATAAGGTGAATTTTAACTGTACTTTTGCTGTTGAGGGACAATTTCCTGTCTACGAAGCACGTATCTTAGACCTGAGTCTAACAGGAATGCGCCTTTTAGTCCCCTACCCCGTGGAACTCACGCCAGGGCAAAAGGTGCAGTTCTGTTTTTCTTCGAGGCCCCCGGTAAAGGGGAAGGCCCGCATAGTATGGACTCAAAAAACAAGCTCGGGGCTTATGATCGGTCTGGAGATAATAGAGCTCCCCTTGCGCTTTAGAGAGGCCTTGCAACAGGTAATAAACGAATTGGCCCTTTACCACCTGACCGATGCCTATTTGCGCTAACCCACTTTGGCTCCGGCCTGCACAGGTTGTTCCGGTACAATGAGTTTAAGCCCTTGGGCGTCTTTGGCGGCCAAAACCATACCCTGAGAAACAATTCCCCGGATTTTGGCTGGTTTTAGATTGGCCACCACGATTACCTGTTTGCCAACCAGGGTCTCGGGGCTGTAATATTCGGCGATACCGGCTATTACCGTACGTTCTTCAGGACATCTTACGAGGAGTTTTAATAGGCGGTCTGTACCAGGGACCTTTTCGGCCTGTATTACCTCGGCCACACGAATATCCCATTTGGCAAATTCATCAATGGGTAAAAGCTTCTGTTCTTTGGGCTCTTTGTCTTTAGGAGTTTGCCCTTTTGCTTTTAGAGCCTTGGTGCCTTTTTCTTCTTCAAGGCGGGGGAAAAGGGCCTCACCGCGTCTTGTCTTTTTCCCAGGGATTAGGAGACCGAATTTTTGGGCCCTGGACAGTTTGAGTTCTTCTTTGGGGTCAAGGCCCAGATTTTCAAGGATCTTTTCGGCCGCGTTGGGGCAGACGGGCCATAAACATATGCCTATTATGCGCAGTACTTCTAGGGCGTGGTAAATGACCGTGGCTGTACGTTCTCTTTGCCCTTTTTTCATTAAGGCCCAGGGGGCCTGATAATCAATGTATCGATTACTTTCGCCAATGATTTCCCATAGGCTACCCAAGGCCCGATGAAACTGGAAGTTTTCCATTGCAAGGATATAGCCCTCTACCACCTCTAGGGTTTTTTGGGTTAAGACCTGCTCGGGTTTTTGGGCTTCGGAGGGGGATGGAATCTGGCCCTCAAAGTATTTATCGGTCATGGTCAGGGTACGGAAGACCAAGTTACCCAAATCATTGGCCAAGTCGGCGTTAATACGCCGCTTAAGGGCTTCTTCGCTAAAGTTGGCGTCAAGGCCAAAGGCCATTTCGCGTAAGAGGAAATAACGTACCTGATCGCACCCGTAGCGTTCAATAAGCTCTGCGGGCTTAACGATATTGCCCAGACTTTTAGACATCTTTTCTTCGTTTATATTCCAGTAGCCATGGACGTGGAGCTGACGGTAGATAGGGATACCCAGGGCCTTTAACATAATAGGCCAATAGACGGCATGAGGTTTTAATATGTCCTTGGCAATTACGTGATGAGCAGGCCAAAAGGACTTCCACTTGGGGTCATCAGGATATCCCAGGCCTGAGAGATAGTTTAACAGGGCATCAAACCATACATAAGTAACAAAATTTTTATCAAAAGGAAGCTCTATGCCCCAGGTGAGACGGCTTTTAGGACGCGAAATACAGAGGTCTCCGAGATCTTCCTTGAGCAGAGAAAGAATTTCATTGCGGTAGCGTTCGGGGGTGATCATCTCAGGATGGTCCTTGATATACTGGACCAACCAATCTTGATATTTAGATAAACGAAAGAAATAATTGGCCTCTTTAAGGGGCGTTGGGGGGCATTTGTGATCTGGGCAGAGTCCGTTTTCTAGTTCCTTTTCGGTGAGAAAACGCTCGCAGCCAAAACAATAAAGGCCTTGGTATTCGTCAAAATAGATATCGCCCTGGTCGTAAATCTTTTGGAGCACTAATTGGACTACCTTTTTATGAGCCGGCTCGGTAGTCCGGATGAATCGAGAATAAGAGATGTTTAGTAAGGGCCAGGTAGTGCGAAAGAGTTCGCTTATGCGATCGACATATTCTTGAGGATCTTCTCCGGCCCTTTGGGCTGCTTGGACAATTTTGTCTCCATGTTCATCGGTGCCTGTCAGAAAGAAGACCTCTTCGCCCTGGAGGCGTTTGAAGCGGGCTACTGCGTCCGCCACCAAGGTGGTGTAGGCATGTCCCAAATGCGGTTCCGCATTCACGTAATATATAGGGGTAGTAATATAGAAACTCATTTATCCAGCTCCTTTCGAAATTCTTCTACAGATAGCTCCACTTCTTGTCCTTGAGGTGTTTCTAAGGTGACTGATTGACGGAATATGTTGTAACGCACCACTTTTCCTTCTACCAGAGAGGTAGAAACACGTTTGCCGATTTTGGGAAGGCTTGCCGAAAGCTCGGCATAGGCTTCGTATTCGTAGAGGAGACAACACAGAAGTCTGCCGCATATACCAGATATCTTAGTGGGGTCTAGGGGTAAGCTTTGTTCCTTGGCGATACGTATAGATACCGGGTCAAACTTTTTTAAAAAAAGAGAACAGCATATTTCACGGCCACAACAGCCCAGGCCGCCTATCATGCCTGCTTCGTGGCGTACCCCTATTTGACGCATTTCGATCCGGGTCTTTAAGGTGCGAACCAGATCTTTTACCAGTTGTCTGAAATCTATACGTCCCTCGGCGGTGTAATAGAAAATGACCTTGCTTCGGTCAAAAAGCCTTTCTACCCGGACGAGTTTCATTTCTAACCCAAGTTCACGGGCAAATTTTTCACAGATATCCCAAGCCCGGTCTTCAAATTCTAGATTTTCTCTGTAGCGCTTAACTTCTTTAGGGGAAGCAAAGCGTTTTATCTTGGGTAGCAATCCAGGGGGTAGGGGGAGTTGTACCTGTGGGCTGACCACTTTTACGACTTCTTTGCGTTCTTCTAGCTCTAATATGACGTAGTCTCCCGGTCTTACAGGGAGATCAATAACTTCGGCGTGCAATCCTGGCATGTCCTCCCGGAAAATGACCTCCACTATGATGGGGTTTGGGCGTGAGGGGCCCTTTTTCTCGGTCCTTTTGGCCTTCTGCTGTTTGCGGTTCCCCCTTTCTTTTTTAGCGGATTCCTGAGAAGAGGCCTTGGCCGAGGGAGCTTTATTATTAACATGAGGCCGTTCCTTAACGGAAGGCTTTTCCTGTTTAGTCAAGACCGCAAAACCTCCTTTAATAAGGACCTGATATATTTCATAAGCCCAAAAAGGGCTGAGACCTAATTTAGCCTGAATTCAGAAAAGGAGAAAGGGCCCTGAACAGGGCTTTTAGTCTTTGTAGATCTTTTATGCCTGGTGCTATCTCTATGCCAGAATTTACATCTACGGCGGCTGGTTTTATGGTTTTTACTGCTTCGGCAATATTTTCGGGGTTGAGTCCCCCGGCCAGTACTACGGGTAGGAAATATTTTTGGGCCTCCAGGGCCAAGGACCAATCGAAGACACGCCCGGTACCCCCTGGAGCCCCGGGTACAAAGGTATCCAACAAAATAGCCCGGACAACTTTTTGGTAATAGGGGATTTCTTTTAGGTCGTTGCGGTCCCGAACGCGGAAAGCCTTTACCACTTTGGGGAAAAAGTAGCTACAAAATTCAGGGCTTTCTTGTCCGTGTAGTTGGACCAGGTCTATCCCAGTGGCTTCGACTATTTTCGTGACTTCTTCACGGGAGGCGTTTACAAAGACCCCTACAGTGGTCACGTAGGGGGGAAGTTGAGAAATTAAGCGGCGTGCTTGTTCGGGGGGTATATAACGTGGGCTTTTAGGATAAAATATGAAGCCCAGGGCATGGGCCCCGAGCTTCACAGCCCAAAGGGCATCTTCTAAACGGGTAAGTCCACAAATTTTTACCCTTAAAGTGCCAGATCTAGTGCTGTCCACCACAGCCGTGTCCCTGTCCTCCACCACAAAATCTTGGTTCAACACGAAGTTGTCCTTGCAAAAAGGCCGCTACCACTTCATCAGCAGGGGCAGGGGGGGCTCCAGTGAGGACTTCAATACCAAAAGATTCAAAAAATTCTTTGGCCCGCCACCCCATGTTGCCGGAGATGATATGGGTTACTCCCAAGGAGTGGAGCCAGCGCGGAATAGCTCCTGGTTCGTGGGGTGGTGGCGTGACGATTTCTTTAGAGACTCCATCACTACCTACACTATAAATGGCAAAGTATGGGGCATGACCAAAGTGTTCAGCCACTAAATCTCCTTCTAAAGGTATTGCTATTTTCATCTTGTCCCTCCTCAATCCATACAATTTTGTCTAAATTTTTCGTAAATCTCTTTTAGTGCTTCTACGACAGGACTCTGGTCAATAATGTCGGGTATCGGTTTACCCTTTTGCACCGCCTGAAATACTTGGGGATCGTACGGTACTTCTCCCAAGATAGCAAGCCCTTGTTTTTGGGCTGCGGCCTTTATCTTTTGGGCCATTTGCTCGTTTAGATCGGCCTTATTTATTACCAAAGCCCCTGGCAGTCTAAAGTGTTTTATAAGGGCGATGACTCTTTCTAGGTCGTGGAGGCCTGAAATCGTCGGCTCCGCCACCAGTAATACCACATCGGCTCCAGAAATAGAGGCAATCACCGGACAACCTATTCCTGGCGAACCATCTACAACGATATAAGAGAGGTCCTTTTTTTCCGCCCATTCTTTGGCCTTTTTCTTTACCTCGCTCACCAACTTCCCTGAATTTTCTTCGCCAGGATAGAGATGGGCATAGATAAGGGGGCCGTGGTTGCTTTCGGCATAAAAGATTTCCCCCACTTCTTTTTCTTCCATGGTGATGGCTTTTTCCGGACAAAACCAGGCACATACACCACACCCTTCACAAGCCAAGGGATCTATACGAAAATTTTCGTCTATGGCCCCGAACCGACATTTTTCTTGACAAATGCCACAGGAGGTACATAAATCCTCGTCTTTACGGGCTACAAAGCCCGACTTGAAAGGTTCTTGGTGGATTATCTGGTGCGCAAAGAGGAGAGGGAGATTTGAGGCGTCTACATCGGCGTCTACTAATATTTTATCTTCCAGCCAGTAGGCTAAGGCTCCTGTAATGGTTGTCTTTCCCGTACCACCTTTACCGCTTAATATAAGGATTTCTTTACTCTTCATAAGGCGATCTCTTTTAGTATGTTTTGAAAAATAGGTTTAAATTCAGGACAGATAGAAAGCAATGTCTTACCCTGCGCGTAGCCCTGAGCAATTTCTTTTTTGTTGGGTATTTCTGTGAGTACGGGGATGCCTTCTTTTTTAAGATAGTCGTATAGTTCGGGGTAGTCTATCCCGGCGCGATTTATAACTACGCCGCAAGGCACATTTAGGGCCCTTACTGCTCCTACAGCCTGTTTTAGATCATGCAATCCAAAGGGAGTGGGCTCGGTAACCAATATGCAGTAGTCGGCATTCCTAATGGCCGTAAGTACGGCACAAGCAGTGCCTGGGGGACAATCTATAATGTTTAATTCCTGATCGCTAAGAAATTTTTCTTTAAGGGCCTTGATTAGGGGAGAGGCCATGGGTTCGCCTATCTCTAACAAGCCGTAGGCCAAAAAGAGTCCCTTATTTTCACCGGCAAAGAGTTTACCCACTAATTTTTGGTCTGGAATAAGGCATTTTTCTGGGCACACCTCTATGCACCCGTAGCAGGCATGACACATCTCGGGAAAGGTGAGTACTACTCCAGGCAATACCGTGATGGCGTGGAAAAGACATATTTCTTTACACTTACCACAAAAAGTACAACGTTTTTCATCTACTTTAGGAACCATGCGGTAGACATTTTCTACCTCCTTTGTAGGTATATGAGGCAGAAACAAATGGGCATTGGGTTCTTCTACATCGGCATCGAGATACACAGCCCGCTCAGCGCTTTCAGCCAAAGCCAAAGCAATTGTAGTCTTCCCTGTACCACCTTTCCCACTGGCAACGGCAAGGATCATCTACCAGCCTCCTTTCCCCTGACCGCGTCCTCCTCGACCACGGCCGCATCCGCCACGACCGCCACCTATACCACG
>JALSKZ010000055.1 GCA_026988575.1 Thermodesulfobacteriales bacterium
CAGAAAACGACTGGTCAAAAACCCGTATATGCCGCTGAAGGGTGGAAGCAGAATAGAGGTAAAAAGGTGTCCCCACAGCCTGAGCAATGGCTTTTACAGAGACATCTTCGGCGTAGAGTTCACCATCGCGAAAAGTAAAGTGATGCATATATGACCCCCTTTGTCAGTAAATCCCGTATTTTACTTCGACCATTTCTGAAGGTGCACTCTCGTTAGCCCGCGGGGAAGAATCCACAGCGGTAACCCAATAATAGTAAAGACCAGGGCCAGGAAGAGATGTATCAAAGAATTTGGGCTGTTTCAAAAGCCTTGGCGTAAGTAACTTGGGAGGCTCACCCGGGCGCTTACGATAAACCCGGTAACCTGCAAGATCAAGTTCGCCGTTGCGAAACCAACGCAAAAGTACTCCCCTTTTCTCGGGCACAGCTACCAAGCCTTCCGGAGGGCGCGGAGGTGTAAGGTCCCGAGTACGTGCACACGCACGGGGACTCTTGGGCCCCGGAATCATTGTGCCCTGGTAGAAAAACACAGGCTCTACCCGATAACAATAAACCTTTTCGTTGGCAAGGCCTTGGTCACAAAAGGTGTTCTCCGTGACCTTGCGGGCCACAAGTACCACCCTATCCCTTTGGTAACGATAAATACGGTAATATAGGCCCCGACTAACAGGTCTACTATCAACAAAATATTTTACCGGCGCCCATATTAGACACACTTTACCATCCCCACCTTGGGCCTTAAGGCTTTGAGGTGCTCTAGGTGGGGTATGCCAGGCGAATACCCGGGTTTGGACAGGGTCACTGACACAACGCCATCCCCTGACAGCCTGAATTAAATACTCATATCTACATCCCGTATGAAGGTGATGGTCTTCAAAACAAGAAGTACCTCTTACCCAGGCCTTTTGGTCTAAAGGGAGGAAGAAGATCTTCCGAGATAAAGGTCCTTTTTTATTCTTGCGCGAAAGACGCACTATCCGAAAGCCTTTTAAACCCGGCAAAGGGTTATTATTGACCGTCTGACGCGGAATATTCCAGCATATCTTTACACCGCTAGGGGTAAGGGTAAGCTTTATACCGGAAGGCGGCACCGGACGTACGGCCTGGGGAGGCAAAGGAGGCGTACGTCGACCACAAGCCGCGAAAAATAATATAACGGTTATCAAAAAAATGGTCCTGATTCGCATTTTGGAAGTAAGAAAATTAACTTGGACGTTTGAAGTAGTAAAGGCACCAAGACTTTTTCTATCCACACTTGACATCTTCCTTAGAGCAGGATAAGAGCGGCCCATGATATTAGGAAATACTATCCCTGACCGTAAGACTTTTGTACAGCTGGCTCAAGACCACAACCTGATTCCGGTCTACCAGGAAATCCTGGTAGACATGGAAACCCCGATTTCTCTATTTTATAAGGTCTTTGTAGGACACTACGGGTTCCTGCTGGAGAGCTTGGAAGGCGGTGAAAAATGGGCCCGTTACAGCTTTATCGGGGTAAATCCCTTTTTGATCTTTAGGAGTCGCGGGCAAGAACTCAAGCTCCTTGATCGACACGGCGAAAGGGACAAAAAGACCCTGGACCCCCTAGATGATTTACAACAGATTATCTCTCGCTTTAAGGCCGCAGAAATACCTGGATTGCCTCGCTTCTTTGGTGGGGCCGTGGGTTTTGTCTCCTACGATGTCGTTCGTTTTATCGAAAGGCTACCAGCCACTCTCCCGGAGACCACAGGCTTTTCAGATATTCATCTAATGTTTCCCGAAATCCTCCTGGTCTATGATCGCCTAAAACACAGCTTGTTAATCATTTATAACGCCCGTATAGAAAGCGGAGTCAATCCTGAGGCTATTTACGAAAGGGCCGTAGCCGAAATAAAGGCCATGATCCACAGGGTAAGAGGCCCGCTTATTTATCCTGGCCAAGATTCCGGAGAGATACCTACGGTATTGAGCCCGGAGATACCCCGAGAACGCTTTCACCACATGGTAAAAAAGGCCAAGGAATACATAAGGGCTGGAGACGTCATTCAAGTAGTAATTTCTCAGCGTTTCTCCGGAGACAGCTACCTAAAGCCCTTTAATCTCTATCGGGCCCTGCGCAAAATAAACCCTTCTCCTTATTTATTTTATCTGCGCTTAGGCGACGAAACCCTTATCGGTTCTTCGCCAGAAATTCTAGTACGTCTGGAAGCGGGGCAGATAGAAGTACGTCCTATAGCAGGCACCAGACCCCGCGGACTCACCGAAACCGAAGATATTGCCCTGGCCGAAGATTTGCTCGGAGACCCCAAAGAACGAGCGGAGCACCTCATGCTGGTAGATTTGGGGAGAAACGACGTGGGACGGGTGGCTACTTACGGCACGGTAGATGTTTACGAGCTCCTGGTCATCGAACGCTATTCCCATGTCATGCACCTGGTATCAGGTGTGAGGGGCCATCTTCGCCCTGATAAAAATATGTTTGATGTGTTACGCGCCACTTTTCCTGCCGGGACGGTCTCTGGGGCCCCGAAGATCAGGGCCATGGAAATTATCGAAGAATTAGAGCATGCTCGGCGGGGGCCTTATGCCGGCGCTATAGGTTATTTTGGTTTTTCAGGCAATATGGACCTCTGTATCGCCATAAGGACCCTGTTTCAAAAGGGCAAACGCCTTTACCTCCAGGCCGGAGCCGGAATTGTAGCGGATTCTGACCCTGAAAGAGAATATCAAGAAACCCTTAACAAGGCCAAAGGTATGATAAAGGCCATTGAAATGGCACAAAGGGGGTTATAGATGTCCATCCACCTGGTGGTCATCGACAATTACGACTCTTTTACTTATAACCTGGTCCAGCTCTTGGGTATTATGTGCGAAAAGATGACGCAAGGGGCGCGTATCTCTGTCTTTCGTAACGACCAAATCGATATCTCCGGGCTAGAAGCTGCTTCGCCAACCCATCTGGTAATCTCCCCGGGGCCCTGCACCCCTAAAGAAGCAGGTATCTCGGTGGAGGCCATTCGATTTTTCGCCGGCAAGGTACCCATCCTGGGAGTATGTCTGGGGCACCAAAGTATAGGTTACGCCTTTGGCGCCAAGATAGTCCGGGCCAAACGCCTCATGCACGGAAAGACCTCCGAGATCATCCACGACGGCCACGGCGTATTTCAGGGGCTCCCCAAAACCTTTGAGGCCATGCGTTACCACTCCTTAGTGGTAGAAAGAGACTCTTTGCCTGCCGAGTTGTTAATTACAGCCGAAGATGAAGAAGGAGAGATCATGGGCCTTAGGCACCGCGATTTTCCCATCGAAGGGGTCCAGTTCCATCCAGAATCCATTGGGACCTCTCTTTACGCGTGGAAACGCCTGCGAAGACCTCCCAAAGATTGGGATTTTACCTCCCACGATCTGCCTGAAGGGGTGATTATATTGCGTAATTTCTTATTCCCCAAGGGGTGTTAAAAAACACGGTCTAATTACCCATTTTTTGTTTATTTTTTTGGTCCGAAACTCTTAAAATCCCCTTGTTTTGCTTTACAATATATAACCTGGTTGTTATCATGCGCACCGCACTAAATGAGGAGGTTTACGGTGAAGATATTCTTTGATCCGGATATACCTGCCGAGGTACACGATCAGATTAAAGAAATCATAAAACAACAAATAACCGACGGGCGCTGCAAGTCTTGCGGTTGTAAGGAGATTTACGTCTCTCTTATAGACAACACCCTAGATGTCAAATGCTACGACTGTGGAGAGAGTTTTTTTGAAATGGAAATAGAGGCTGAAGAGGAATGAGCAAAGAAATTATTTTTTGCGGCTCACAAAGGCGTAAGCATTATGCGCATGGATAGACTCAAAGTTTTCAGCCTCCACGGCAAACCAGGTAATTTTGGGGTGGGCCAAAAGGTGGCGGCTAACCTCCCGCACCACATCCTCCACAAACATAGGGTTATCATACGCCTTTTCAGTGACGTATTTTTCATCCGGCCTCTTCAATAGGGGATATACCGGGCAAGAGGCACAACCCTCCACCAATTCAATAAGTTCCTCAAGCCAAATAAACCGGCTGAATCGTACCTGTACCCTCACTAAACCCCTCTGATTGTGGGCCCCCTTGTCACTGATCTCCCTTGAGCAAGGACATACCGTCATTACCGGCACCCGCACTTCTAAAAGGAGGTCCTTAAAATTTTCTCCCTTGGCCCCATATATCTTGCAGCCGTATTCCATAAGGGCCTCTTCTCCAGACACAGGGGCCTTTTTGGAGAGAAAGAAGGGAAAATCTATCTCTATGTGGGCCACCTTGGCACACAGTCTTTTCCTCATGGTATCCAAGAGGCAAGGAATCTTTTTTATGTGTATCTCCCGCCGATATTCGTTTAAGATCTCTACAAATCGACTCATATGGGTACCTTTAAAGTGATGGGGTAGGTCCACATACATATTGATGGAGGCCACCGTATGCTGAAGACCCTGACTGCGATCGAGTACCGAGATGGGATAGCGTATGCCCTTGATGCCCACCTTGTCTATTTCAATACGTCGGTAATCAGGAAGACTCTGGACGTCTTTAAGTTCCATTTTCTCTATGCCTCCAGTTTAGACAACATCTTGAGTACCTCTTTATGCGCCCCGGCGTCAATTTCGCCTAAGGGTTTACCCTGCCGTTCGGCCTTTGCCAAAGATTCCTCCCAGAAAAAAGAGGCCAACAATTTGTGCCCCAGGGCCTCTTCTAAGAAGCTCTGGTCTTCAGGACTCCGCAAGGCGTTACCCACAAAGTGAACTTGCTCGATACCTAACTGTCTAGCCAATTGGCCAATACGTTGCGCAGTCTCAATGCTTCCCCTGTATGGCTGTACCACCACCAGCAGGTGATCTACGCTGGCCACCGTACCACGGCCAAAGTGTTCTACACCGGCTTCCATATCAAGGACTACCGCCTCTTTGGCTTCTAGCAATAACAGGGTCAGTAAATGACGTAAAACCGTCTGTTCTGGACAAGCACAACCAGCTCCCGCCACCCGAATGGCCCCCAGTACCATGAGACGCAAGGCCCCTTTCCGGAGCATAAATTTTTCGGGCAAATCTTCCACATGGGGGTTCAGGACATAAAAAGGCCCGTTTTTTTGGGCCCTTTCCGCCAACAACTCCCGCATCTCCGCCAAAGGTACTATTTTTTCCTCCCTAAAACCCAAAAGACGGGCCAGATGGGGACTTGGATCGGCATCAATAGCCAAGACCTGATACCCTTTAGCGAGGAGGGCGTAACACGTCAAGCTTGCCAGGGTGGACTTCCCTACCCCCCCTTTTCCACAAAAGGCTATCTTCATCCAGACCTCCTAAAATTTTTATACCCAAAACTTTTTTAGAATACCACTTTTCTTGTCTTACTGCTGGGTTGGCTTATATTGTGAAAAACTTTAACTCTACAGGAGGCTCAGAGATGAAGCGTTCGGGATATTTTCTCCCCACTTTACGGGAAGATCCCTCTGAAGCCGAGGTAATTAGCCATAAACTCATGCTGCGGGCGGGCATGATCCGTCGCTTGGCCTCCGGCATCTATAGTTTTTTACCCCTGGGGTTGCGGGTCCTGCGTAAAGTAGAAAACATAGTCCGCGAAGAAATGAATCGTAGTGGCGCCCTGGAAGTGCTTCTACCCTTGGTCCAACCGGCAGAGTTGTGGCAGGAATCTGGTCGATGGGAGGCCTATGGTAAAGAACTGTTGCGCTTCAAGGACCGCAAAGACCATGACTTCTGTTTAGGACCTACGCACGAAGAGGTTATCACCGACCTTATTCGCCGAGAAGTACGCTCCTACCGAGACTTACCCCTTATCCTCTACCAAATTGCCACCAAGTTTAGAGACGAAATTAGACCTCGTTTCGGTCTTATGCGGGGTCGTGAATTTATAATGAAAGATGCTTACAGCTTTGATCGCGACCAAGAAGGGCTGGACCGTTCTTATCGTCGCATGTACGAGGCCTATGAGCACATATTTTCCCGTTGTGGCTTGCGCTTTAAGGCCGTTATGGCCGACACCGGTACTATAGGGGGCGATGAATCCCACGAATTTATGGTCTTGGCCGAAACCGGCGAAGATGTCTTGGCGGTTTGTCCGCACTGTGGTTACGCCGCTAATTTGGAACTTGCCGAGGCCCAAACCCACTACGAATACCCCGAAGAGGCAGAAAAGCCCTTGGAAAAAAAGCCTACGCCCAACGTAAAGAGGGTAGAGGACGTGGCCGCCTTTTTTGGTGTCCCGCCGGCCAAATTGGTAAAAACCCTTATTTATGTGGTGGATAATACCCCGGTGGCGGTATTGATCCGTGGAGATCACGAATTAAACGAGGTCAAACTTAAAAAGGCCCTCAAAGCCCAACGAATAGCCCTGGCCGATGCGGAAACCGTACAAAAGATAACCTGTGCCCCGGTGGGGTTCGCTGGCCCCATAGGCCTCAAACACGTAAAGATTATAGCCGATCGGGCCGTTTACGGGCTCAAAAACTTCATCGTAGGGGCCAATGAACCAGATGCTCATTACGTAAACGCAAACTATCCCCGCGACTTCCATATCGAAGGTTTTTACGACCTCCGTAACGCCACCAAGGGGGACTTATGCCCCCGCTGTGCCAAGCCCCTTGATCTTATCCGGGGGATAGAAGTGGGGCACGTATTTAAACTGGGTACCAAATATAGCCAGGCCCTTGGGGCTAACTTTTTGGACGAAAAGGGCCAGGAACACCCTATTATTATGGGGTGTTACGGGATCGGCGTCTCGCGCACCGTGGCCGCGGCCATCGAACAAAACCACGACCAAGACGGAATTATCTGGCCGCTCAACATCGCCCCCTTCCACGTGGCCTTGCTGACCTTAAACACCAAAGACCAAAACTTGATGGAAGTATCAGAAAAACTCTACCAAAGCCTAGAAAAAGACCATATCGAAGTCTTATGGGACGACCGAGACGAACGCCCAGGAGTGAAGTTTAAAGACGCGGATCTAATTGGGTTACCTTATAAATTAGTGGTGGGGAAACGCTTTTTACAAAACGGGACGGTGGAATTGAAAGAACGCCGTACCGGAGAGACCAAGATCCTAAAACCCCAAGAGGCTGTTTCGTTTCTCAAAGAGGAAATAGAGTCTAAAAAAGCGGAGGGCTGTGCACGATAAAAAGCATCAATTCCTGACCACCATTGTTGCGCACCGCGTGCTCTTCTTGGGGTAAGACCAAAATATAATCTCCCGGGCCCACGGGGATCCAGTTTCCGTTAACCAAGGCCTCCCCGTGGCCCTCTACTACATAAATCGAATCCAACTGGACATCATGGGTGTGCACGGGGATTTCCACGCCGGGAGCAATTTTCAAGATGGACACACTCATGCGGTCGGTCTTCGCCGAATCAACCAATACAGCAATCTTTACCCCAGAAAACTTGGGATGATCCTCAAATTTTATGTCCTTTGCTGCCCAAGAATAGGCCATATTCTCCTCCCCAAAGCTAGTTGTGGGCCAAATCGTCAGGCCGGTCAAAACACTTAAAACGCATGGTAAAACTCGCCCGGCCCTGGGTAGACGAACGGAGATCCGTAGAGAAACCAAACATGTTAGCCAGAGGGACCACGGCCTGGACCACCTGCACCGGCCCGCGCGTTTCTATTTCTAAGACTTGCCCCTTCCGGGTATTTAACAAATTTATGACCTCGCCCAAGAATTCCGCGGGAGCTACTACTTCTACTTCCATAATAGGTTCGAGAAGCAGGGGACGGGCCTGTCTAAAGGCCTTCTGGAGAGCAGCCACGGTAGCGGCCCGCGCCGCCACTTCGTGAAACACCCCGCCAGGAAAAGCAATATCCAAGAGCGTTACCTCGGTATCCACCACCGGATAGCCGTATATAATCCCTGCCTGAAGGGCCTTCTCCACTGTGTCTACCAAAAGGCTTGCCTTCTCTGGCGACAGCCTCTCGTGAGGGATAAGAGAGGCAATCAAATTACCGGCTCCCCGGGGGCGAGGCCGCACCCGCAATTTCACCTCGGCCATTAAGCGCTCCTCGCCTACCTGGCGATCAAATATTTCGTTTGCCTCCGCCTCTTTACTTATGGTCTCCCGGTACACTACCTGTGGTTTGCCCACCGATACCTCTACCCCAAATTCACGACGAATACGCTCCAACAGCACCTCTAGATGCAACTCTCCCATCCCCGAGATGATTCTCTGCCCGGTGTCCTCGTCTTCTTTTACACGAAAAGTGGGGTCTTCCTCCTCAAGCTTGGCCAAGGCCGCTTCAAGCTTTTCTTCCTCCGCACGGGTCTTTGGTTCAACGGCAATGGAGATTACCGGCTCGTAAGTCCCGATGGTCTCAAGGAGGATAGGGTGTGCTGGATCACAGAGGGTGTCTCCGGTACGGGTATATTTCAACCCCATCACCGCCACGATATCGCCTGCTCCGGTACGATCCAGACGGAAACGCTTATTGGCGTGCATGCGGAAGATCCGGGCAACTTTTTCACGTTTTCGTTTAGTGGCGTTAAGCACCGCGTCGCCCACTTCGAGCACCCCAGAATAGATCCTTATATAGACCATTTTACGGCCTTCAAACATCTGTACCTTAAAGGCCAGGGCTGAAAACGGGGCCTTTTCCTCGGGGGGACGAAACTCTTCCTTCCCCGTCTCGGGATTAATACCTTTTATAGGGGGAATGTCCAAAGGCGAAGGGAGATAGCGTACGATACCATCAAGGAGGGGTTGTACCCCCTTATTTTTCAGGGCCGAACCAGCAAAAACCGGTACGATGTCCAGGGCTAAAGTCCCCTGACGAATGAGTTTGTGTATTTCTTCGGGGCTAAAGGGCTCTTCGGCAAGGTATTTTTCCAAGGCAGCCTCGTCAAACTCCACCACGGTCTCTAAGAGGTCCTTGTGCAGACGAGACACCTCATCTTGCATCTCCGCAGGGAGGGGATGATAAGTATATTTCTCCCCCAGACTTTCTTCCTCCCACAGGATCAACTTCTTTTGGACTACATCGATGACCCCTTGAAAATCCTGTGCAGAACCATAGGGCATAGTAATAATTACAGGCCGTGCGCCCAATTTTTCCCGCATCTGTCGCACGGTTCTCCAAAAATCGGCCCCTATACGGTCCATCTTATTGACAAAGGCGATCTTGGGGATACCGAATTTTTCGGCCTGGTGCCATACGGTCTCTGACTGGGGCTCTACTCCCCCTACACCGCAAAATACTCCTATGGCCCCATCGAGCACACGCAGGCTGCGCTCCACCTCCATGGTAAAATCCACGTGCCCCGGTGTGTCTATGAGGTGAATTTCACAATCCCGCCAGTAACAAGTGGTACAAGCCGCCGTAATGGTTATGCCCCTTTCTTGTTCCTCGGGCAGGTAATCCATGGTGGCCTGGCCTTCGTGCACCTCCCCAATACGATGGATCTTTCCGGTATAGTAAAGAATACGTTCGGTAAGAGTAGTCTTGCCGGCATCGATGTGGGCAATAAGACCAATATTTCGGATCTTGTTAATCTTTCCTTTAACGCTCATCTCTGGCATATTACCTCTGGGTAAATAATGGGCAATATGGAGTAAAAAGCAAGATGCCAAGTCCTTATTTTATCTTTTTAGTGGCCTACTTGGTAGGCTCTATACCAACGGCTCTTTTAGTAGCCCGTCCCTTTGGCCTTGATCCACGCCAACACGGGAGCCGAAACCTGGGGGCTACCAATGTGGCCCGGCTTTTGGGGAAAAAGTGGGGGTTAGTAACCCTCTTAGGAGACATGGGTAAAGGAATAATACCCATGCTCTTGGCCAAACATCTGTTTTCAAGTGAGCCACAAGCCGCGTGGTTGGTAGCAGGGGCCGGTTTTTTTGCCTTTTTGGGCCATCTATTTCCTTTATACCTGGGTTTTCGCGGGGGCAAAGGGGTAGCCACGGCCGCTGGTGTTTTCCTGGTCCTCTGCCCCCTGGCCATCGTCATAGACATATTGGTCTTTATCCTGGTGGTAAGGTTTACCGGCTACGTATCTGTAGGGTCGTTGCTTGTGGCTGCTTTAACGCCCCTGCTTGTGCGTATATTCTGCCCCGAGCCAGCCTACTTTTGGGTATGTTTGGCTATGGCAATACTGATCTGGATTCGCCACCAGGCCAATATAAGAAGGCTTTTGCGTGGAGAAGAAAAGACCTGGAAGAAAAATGCCTGAGACAAAGCGCTACGAATTAGCCAATTTGCGCCCTTGGGCCCTTTTTCTGCTGATTTTCCTCTTTGCCCTGTTGTTTCAAGGCAGCCGTGGGCTCTACGATCGAGACGAAACCCGTTATGCAGAAGTGGCCCGCGAAATGCTCATGACCAAAGATTTTGTTATCCCCCACCGGGGGCTTCGGATCCACCTTACCAAACCTCCTCTCACCTATTGGGCCCTGGCGGGGAGCATGAAAGTCCTTGGCGTAAATGAGTGGGGTACCCGGTTACCCAACGCCCTGGCCTTTTCTCTAACCGCCCTATTGTGTGGTCTTATCGCCCAAAGTCTGTGGGGAAGACGCCAGGAAGGGCTCTGGGCCACCCTCATCTATGTTACCACCCTGACCCCCTTTGTAGCAGAAAACATCGTCACCACCGACACCTTACTTGTCCTTTGGGAGACCTTAGGCGTATGGGCCCTGGTCCAAGGTCTGCATAAAGAAAGGGCCCACCACTGGTTCGTCCTCCTTTGGGCCGCCTGGGGACTGGCCTTTTTTACCAAAGGCCCTGCCTTGATCCCCGTGGTAGCGGCCTTTTTGATATTTTATCTACGCCACAGGGGACTCTTTCCTTGTTTTCCCTTGCCCCTGGCCGGAGCCCTGCTCTTTTTTTGGCTGGGGCTGTGGTGGTACGTCTACATATGCCTGTTCCACCCCCAGGCCTTCTCTTTCTTCTGGGAAGAACAAATTATGGGCCGTGTGGCCGGACATTTCCAAAATTCAGCCTGGTACGCCCCTTTTTATCTTTATCTACCCCTGGTAACCCTGGGGGCCCTGATCTGGTGGGCCTTTTGGGCCCGAAAGCCAAAGGCCGCCTTAGCTTTCTTGGACGGCATACGCAATGATTGGCGAAAAGAACTGGTTGTTTTGTGGTTTCTGGTACCCCTGCTGGTCTTTTCCATAGCTCGCTCGAGGCTTCCTCTCTATATTTTGCCCTGTTTTCCACCCCTTGCCGTGGCCACGGCCCCATTCTTTACCCGAAACTATACCTTTTCTTCGGGGATACGTCGGCTGTTACTGGCCTGGATTTTCTTCCTCCTAGTGGGCAAGGCCCTGTGGGCCCAAATCCCCGTCCCCCAAGACGCACGTCGTTATTCCCAAATTGCCCAGCCTCTTTTCTCCCCAGGGGCTTGCTTAATAAGCATCGGAAATGCCCGGGGCGACGGATTGGCCTTTTATACCAAGGCCCCCTGGATCCATCTCAAGGGCTTTGAAGAGTTCTGTCCGCAACGTCTGCCCCACCTGCTTGATACACCCTACACAAAAAACTGTCGGGTATGGCTACTCTTATTGAGCCGAGAACAACTCAAGCACAGACCTTGGTTGAGGCCCCAAGGTCCCTTTAAAGTACTGCCTACACGAAATGTCCTTTTTCGCCTCTCCCGGGAGGAACTTTTGTCCTTGGCCCGAGACCACCGTTAATAGTTCTCAATCCCGTTGGGTTCAGGTAAGGATTAAATAAAATGGGGAAACAAATGTTGGTGTTTATCGGTACCTCAGGGTGGAATTATCCGCATTGGCGAGGAGTATTTTATCCACAACGCTTGGCCTCAAGGGAATGGTTGTCTTATTACGCCTCTTATTTTAACACCGTGGAGGTAAACGCCACTTTTTACGGCACGCCCAAAGAGAAAACCATTAGGCGCTGGTGTACCAGTGTCCCCGACCAGTTTATTTTTGCCTTAAAGGCCCATCGCTTTATTACCCACGTGCGACGGTTGCGTAAAGTAAAAGAGCCTCTTAGACGCCTTTATGCCCTGGTAGAGCTCTTTGGGCCTAAGGCAGGGCCCTTATTGTTTCAGCTTCCACCCACTTTGCGTTTTGATCCCTCCCTTATAGAAGACTTTATTGCCTTGCTGGACCTTCGCTTCCCTACGGCCATTGAGGTAAGGCATATCAGCTTTCATGACGAGCGCTTCTTTGCCTTGCTCCGTAAGGCCCGAATTGCCCTTTGTATTTCGGATACCGCCGGTAAATATCCTTCCCTCATAGAAGAGATAACCGCCCACTTTGTGTATATACGCCTGCACGGTTCGCCAGAGTTGTATCAGTCTCCTTACCATACAGAGGAATTAAGGATATGGGCCCAAAAAATTCTTAGATGGCAACGACCTGCCTATGTATATTTTGACAACGATGCCTTGGGGTGGGCCCCTTTGAATGCTTTAGAACTAAAACAGTTGCTGGGACAAAAGACCAAACCCTTACCCGCCCCTCTTGGGCCTCTTTCGGAAAAGGAAATTCAGGATTAGCATAAAGGCATGCGACGCCGTGGACCAACCATACCAGAAATAGCCCAAGCCATAGGACAAAAACTTACGCGCCCTGTACGTCTGATGGAAGTCTGTGGCACACACACCGTAAACATCTTTCGCTTTGGCTTGAGAAGCCTCTTACCCAAAGAGCTAGAACTGGTTTCTGGCCCCGGGTGCCCCGTGTGTGTAACTCCTACGCGAGAAATAGATTTCCTCGTAGAGGTTGCCCGACTCCCCCAGGTAATATTGGCCACTTTTGGAGATATGCTTCGGGTGCCGGGTTCGCAATATTCTTTGAAGGACTTAAGGGCCCAAGGGGCGGCAATCAAAATGGTCTATTCTCCCCTGGACACACTGGAGCTGGCCGAAAAAACCCCCGACAAATACGTGGTCTTTGCCGCTGTAGGATTTGAAACCACGGCCCCGGCCGTGGCGGTGACTGTGTTAGAGGCCCAAGAAAGGGGGCTTAAAAATCTCTTCTTCGCCGTCAGTCACCGCACCATGCCTATGGCCTTAAAGACGTTGCTCTCTTCGGGAGAAGTACACATAGACGGACTAATTCTTCCCGGCCACGTGAGCACCATTGTTGGTGCCCGTACTTTTGAGTTTGTCCCCCAAGAATTTGGCTTACCCGCCGTGGTTACGGGTTTTGAAGCACACGATATTATGCAGGGCATATACATGCTTATAAAGCAAATTGCTGAAGGACGGGCTAAACTCGAAATCGAATACCGCAAGGCAGTAACTTGGCAGGGAAATCTCATGGGGCAACAATTAATGCACCGGGTCTTTGAACCCTGTGATGCCTGGTGGCGGGGGTTGGGGTTAATACCAGGCAGTGGTCTGAGACTGCGTCCTGCATATCAGGCCCTAGATGCCCAGGCCCAACTTGGCGTTCAGATACCAGAAGGGGAAGACCCCCCAGGTTGTCGTTGTGGAGATATCCTCTGTGCCCGAGCCAAACCGATAGATTGCAAACTTTTTGGCAAGGCCTGCACCCCTGAGCACCCCAAAGGCCCTTGCATGGTATCAAGCGAAGGCACCTGTGCGGCTTGGTATGCCTTTTACGACGAAATCGCCTAGTCCTCTAGGGTAAAAATTTCTGCTGCTTGTTAGGAAGTCCTCTTCTTTAGATGTATCAAGAATTCTTTGTTACCTGCTGGGCCTCGTATAGGGCTTTCCGTAAGGCCCAATACTAAAAGCCCCTGTTTTCGGGCAAAGGAAGTGATCTTTTCCAGCACCTTTTGGTGCAAAAGGGGATCTCGTACCACGCCCTTTTTCCCCACTTCTTTGGGCCCCACTTCAAACTGAGGCTTTATAAGGGCTACAATATCGGCCTGGGGTTTCAATAAAGAAATTACGGCGGGAAGGACCTTGGTAAGAGAGATAAAAGCGACGTCAATGGTGGCCAAATCTGCCTGCTCGGGGAGATCCTGAGGAGTTAAATAACGGGCATTTATGCCTTCCATATTGATTACCCGAGGATCTTGACGAAGCCGCCAATGAAGTTGCCCGTGGCCCACATCAATGGCGTAGACCTTTTGGGCCCCCTCTTGGAGGAGACAGTGGGTAAAACCACCGGTGGAAGCCCCTATATCGATACAAATTAACCCCTGTACTTTAAGACCAAATTCTTTCAGGGCGTGGGCAAGTTTAAGGCCCCCGCGCGAGACAAACGGACAGGCAGACCCACGTATTTCTATCTTGGCTTCCTGAGAGACTTGCGTACCAGCCTTGTCCACCCGTTTATCGTTTACGTAAACAAGACCCGCCATAATCAGGGCCTGGGCCTTTTTACGCGTCTCGGCAAGGCCCCTGCGAAGCAAAAGTTTGTCAAGACGTTCCTTGGAAGCCTTGGACATAGTCTTATTATTAACCCATTTTCCCTAAAGCATCAGGGGGGCTTCACCGAAAAGAATAAGGCAAACAGAAAAGGCGGGAGGGAATATGTTGAGACGTTTGATTTATGTTTTATTGGGCCTTTTGGCTTTTTGGGGCTTTTTGCCCGGGTTTTTAGGCTCAAAAATCCCGGTTCTCTTAAAAATTTGGCCTTGGTTGAATTTGGGTGGCCTTGGGTTCCTCTTCTGGTATCTATGGCAAGACGAAAGACAGGCCTTTATAGTGGCCGAAAGGATCAAAGATTATCATCAAGGTATCTTCCGTAGACCAGTAAGGACCTCCAGGGCCATTTTTAGACCCCTCGTGACCAATATAAATGGTTTGGCCTTGGTAGTAGGGACACAGCTTAGTACCCTGAATCAACAAGCTCGAGTCCTTAGTGAAGTGAAAGACTTTGTCGGCACCTCGGCCCAAAAAACGATTGCTTACGCCCGTCATACCGAAAGCTTGGCCCAAGACATGCTTTCTACCGCCACCTCTTCGGCCAATGACGTAGAAACACTCTCGCGGGCCATGGAAGACTTACGCACCGCAGCCTCTGAAATCGCCTCTAGTATTACCGAAACGGCCCAAAAGACCTCTCAAGCCCGAGAAAGAGCGGTAAATGCCCGAGAAACCATAGAAAAGCTCCTGCAGAGTTCCGAACAGATCGGAAAGGTAGTAAAAGTCATCAATGATATTGCCGAGCAAACAAATTTATTGGCACTTAACGCCACCATAGAAGCTGCCCGTGCTGGCGAGGCCGGTAAAGGGTTCGCGGTGGTGGCCAACGAAGTTAAAGAATTGTCACGCCAAACCAGCAAGGCTACCGAAGAAATAGCCAAACTCATAAGCACTATCCAAGAAGACACCCGTCAGGCTGTTACAGCAGTCGAAGATATCACCAATGGGGTGCTTGAAATAGATGATCTGGCCAATACTATTGCCTCTGCCAGTGAAGAACAGAGTGTAACTATTGCTGATTTGACCGATAATATAGCCCGTGTAAAAGATATGACGGAAAACACACAAAAACACGCCCAAGGACTCTTAGAATACGTACGAGATTTTAACCGGCTCCAGACTCAGTTGGAAATGTCCCATACTTGTGTAAGCAATATTGCCCTCCAGAACGAAATGCTTCTTTCTAGACTGTCTTTTTACGAAAGTGCCTTTACTAAAGAGAGTCAACGCCTCTCTACCGAAACCAAGGCCTTACTATTGTTGTTAAAACATTACGAATGGATAAACACTTTGGTCAGTGGTCTTATCCAGGGTAAACCTCCAGAAGTAGAAACCCAAGCAGCCCAATGTCCGTTATCTAACTTTTTAGATGCTCAAAAAGGACATATGGATCACCATCTCCTAGAAGAAATAAAGAAATATCATCAAACTTTGCATCTTTCGGCAGAAGCAATAAGGACTCACTTGAGCAAAAGGGAACTGGACAAGGCCATAGAAGTCTTTCGTTCCCAAACAGAGCCCTCTTTTGTGGGTTTTGTCCAAAATTTTATGCACATTATGGGGAAAGACGCCAATAAGCGGCTGGAGACCGAACCAGAAGAGGAAGAATTTATGCCCTGGGGGCCGGAACTAGAGATAGGAATCAGGGAAATAGACCATCAACACCAAAAGCTGGTTAACATGGTCAACACCCTATACCGGGCCGTAAAGCAAGGCCATGAGCGAGAATACGTGGGCAAACTACTGGCCGATTTGGTCTCTTATACCGACTATCACTTTAAGACAGAGGAACGCTATTTTGATCAATTTGGTTATCCAGAAAAAGACATCCACAAAGAAATACACCGTCATCTAGTGGAAAAAGTCATGGATTTTAAGGAAAAATTCCAACGCGGTGAGGTCAGTATATCTTTTGATCTACTAAGTTTTCTGAAAGATTGGCTCCAAAACCACATTGGGGTCACGGACAAAAAGTATGGTCCCTTCTTGAAAAGCAAGGGTTTGCGTTAAAGAGGACCGGGCCCGGGGCACATGTGCCAGGGCCCTCCATTAAAAATTTTCTTAAAGGGCCAGAGTCTCGGTGATGAGCTGACGAAAAGAACTGATAGTTTGGGCGTAGTCCTTGGTACCAAAAATAGCTGAGCCGGCCACCAAGATATCCGCCCCGGCCTCGACCACTGCCGGCAGAGTATTCAGATTGACCCCCCCGTCTACCTCAACGGGGATATCCCTTTGATGTTTTTGCAACCAACTTTTTAGGGTCTTTATCTTATCCAATACAGAGGGTATGAGACGTTGCCCTCCAAAACCAGGGTTTACACTCATTATCACTATATAATCTAGCTCATCCAGGACATATTCCAGCCAGGATAACGGTGTAGCTGGGTTTAGAGCTACACCTGCTTTTTTGCCCAACTCTTTGATATGGCCCAGGGTGCGGTGTAAATGGATACAGGCTTCGGCGTGTACGGAAATCCAATCGGCCCCGGCTTTGGCGTAATCTTCTAAATATCGATCAGGGTTTTCAATCATGAGGTGCACATCAAAGGGAAGCTTGGTAAGCTTACGTATGGCCCTGATCACCAGGGGACCAATGGTCAAATTAGGGACAAAACAGCCGTCCATTACGTCTATATGGAGGACATCTGCTCCTGCTTTTTCTACCGCCCGGATTTCTTGACCCAGGTAAGCAAAATCAGCCGAAAGGATAGAGGGTGCTATTTTTAGCATAGCCATTACTCCGACTTAAGCCCGGGGAACAAGACGATCTTTTCTTTATTGTTTTGTTTGCGTGGAGACTGGGGTGGGGTGGGTTCTGGAGGCTCTGGTTTAAAAGGCAGTCTATCCTGGTATTGTCTTAAGAGATTGGGCGGGACTTTGGTAGTATACCAAACAACATTGGCCCGTTGGACTACAACATGCTCCATCATAAGGGGAATAGCCTGCCACCCAGAGGCATCAATAGCTACCACCGCGGGCCATTCCAAATCGAAAAATTCCCTTTTTTCCAGGACAAAAGTCAAGGATTCTAGGCCATGGTTATAACACACCAGGCCTAACATCAGACCAGTGGTCGTTTGCAAAAGTACTGGTTCTTTACGAGTGGCCTTTAAAAGCATGTTTTTAACATAAACAACCTTAGCGGATATGCAAGATTACAAAAGCCCTCTTTGCCTTTTTGTAATCGACCTCATACGAATAGCTCTTAAATCCCTCTGGGCTCTGGAGGGAACAATAATTTGTTGCCTGGGAATAAGGCTGAAAATAGTCAAAGTCTAGACGGAGAGATAAGCGTAGGGAGGGGACCTTTATTAACACCAAAAAGTCCTGTGTTTTCTCAGGATACTCCACCACCAATAACCTGGTAGTCCCTTGCCATATTACTATTTGCTGAAGTCTTCCAGCCTTCCAGACCAAACGGCCTTCAAGGTCTTGATGGTGGAAATAGGCCCAAAGGCTATTATTTCGTTTTTCGGCCCTATAGACCCAGGGTCGCCAAAAAGGGGGTAGAGCCCTAATCAACAGGTAAGGTAGGGCTTGGGACAGATCTCCTGGCAAGCGAAACAAAAATTGGTAAGAGGCCCTTTGGGGAAAATAGACTACTCTAAGGTCCTTACCCTTCCAAACCCCTTGGAGGATAGTAAGGCCCCAGGGGCTAGGGGCTTCAAAGTAAATACACTTTAGAGGGTCCCCTAACAGATAAACCCTTCCTTTAAGGCACCGGCCAGGAAAACTCAGCTCGTAACGGGCACTGGCCCTAAAAAGAACAGTCCCAGGCCAGGGAAGTGATTCTTTGGGGACGGAAGGGCCCCTTAGAGCACAGCCACTCAAAATTAGGAAGAGCAAGACAATTTGGCGCACAGATTTTTGATCTTTTCTTTTAAGCGTTTTTTTAGGAGCCTTTTGGGCCCATAGGTAAGGGCCTTGCGATAAGCCCTAAGGGCCTCTTTATCGCGACCTAAGGCTTTAAGGATATCTCCTTTGTGTTCGTAAATAATGGGGTCATCCGAGACCTGTTTTAAGGCCTGCTCAATTATCTTTAGGGCCTCTTGATATTGTCCCTTTCGATAGTATACCCAGGCCAAACTGTCTAAGATGTAACCATCATTAGGTCGATATTTGAGGGCCTTTTTAATCAATTGCTCTGCTTTATCAAGCTTTATACCCAGTTCGGCATAGGTATAGCCTACGAAATTCAAAATGGTGGGATTGTCAGGTTGCTTTTGAAGTATAGGTTCGATTAGTTTTAGGGCCTCCTGGCTTTTACCAAGACAAGTCAATAAGAAGGCCGCCGAAATCTTTAGATTAGGATCTTTAGGAAAGAGCTTAAGGCCTTTTTCCACAAACTGGTAACCCAGGTCACAACGATCCAGATCCTCAAAGATATTCCCGGCCAAGATATACAGATCTTTGTTGTGGGGGTCTTTAGCCAGGGCCTTTTTTAAGAGCCGGCGTAGATGAGAGACGTCTTTTTCAAGATGGGCCAGACGACGCAAAGCCAGGGGAAATATCTTGGCTTTTGGCGAGATTGCTTGGTATTGCCTTACGGCCTCTGCTAACCTACCAGTTTGTTCTAGGGCCACCCCTAAATAAAACCTGGCCATATCATTTTGGGGATCTCTCTTTAAGATGTCTTGTAAAATGGCCTGGGCCTTGGTGGGTTGGTTTAGGTCAAGCAGAATCAAGGCTCGTCGCAAATCAAGTTGTACCTGAGGCCCTAGGTGCTGTTCTAAGGCATCAAGGAGCTTCAGGGCCTCTTGGTAACGATGTTGCTGAAGATAGAGTTGATATAACGATTGTTCGAGGTGGTAATTATGAGGAAAATTTTTAAGGGCTTTTTGGTATACTTTCTCAGCCTCTTTATTTTCTCCCAGTTTTTGCAGGAAATTGCCGTATTCTAGGACCCATTGAAGTTCATCAGGGGCCAGTTCTAAGGCCTTGGCATAGGCCTTTTGGGCCTTAGAAAAGTCTCCCTTCTCTCGATAGAGACGGGCCAACTCTAGCCACAAGGAAGCCACTTTAGGTCTTTTTTTCAGGAGGCTTTTGATCTTGTCAATGGCCTGGTCTAGACGCTTCTCCTGCATATAGATCATGGCCAAGACCTGAAGGGCCTCCAGATTATCGGGATCTTTTTCCAGCAGTGTTTCCAGAGTCTCTATAGCTCTTGCCTTGCGCCCCTGCGCCAAATAAAGCTTGGCCAAAATAAAACGTATCTTTGAGTCCTTGGGATCAACCCTTAAGACCTCTTGAGCCAAATTGATAGCCCGCTGATATTTCCCCAGTTGGGCGTAAACTTTTACTAATTCCCGACGGGGAAAAAGGGCCTCTGGATCACAATTAAGGGTCTTTTCTAGCTCTTCCGCCCCTCTCTCTAGGTCTCCCTTATTCAGGAGGGTCTCCCCCACTAAAAAATGGTAATAGGCCACTGAGCGGGGACAAAGGAACCCCCACGCGGGTAGGGCCCAAAATATCAAAAAAGAAATGCTAAGAGCCTTCCAAAGCCAAGGGATAATTTTCTGCATCTGGTAGCCTCTCTTTGAGATATTTGCGCAATTTTTTTAAGAGACGTTCTTCTATTTGGCGTACCCTCTCTCTAGATATACCAAAACGCTTTCCTATTTGGGCCAACGTCAGGGGATCTTCGGCCAATAAACGTTCATAAAATATTACCCTTTCTTTGTCTTTTAAATCCTTACCAAACTCTTCCAAGATTTTACGCAAACGTGTTAGAACCTCGTCTTTAGCCACAATATCTTCCACCATAGGTGTAGGAGAGGCCAAAAAATCGCGGTGCAGTTCGTCGGAATCTTCTTTTATAGGGGCATCCAGACTGATCTCAGAGGCGTTCATCCTTTGTTCCATCTCTATCACGTCTTCTTCGCGTACGTTTAACCGCTTAGAAATGAGCTTGGGTACGGGCTTAAACCCCAGGGCATCTAAACGGTCTTTTTCTTTCCTAAGGTTATAAAATAGCTTTCGTTGGGCCTGAGTAGTGCCTATTTTTACCAGGCGCCAGTTATCCATGATAAATTTAAGAATATAGGCCTTAATCCAAAAAGAGGCGTAATAGGAAAACTTAACTCCCCGGTAGGGATCAAACTTCTTTACCGCTTGCATTAAGCCCACATTGCCTTCTTGTATGAGATCAAGAAAATTTTGCATCCAAAATTTCTGAAAATCTAAGGCTATTTTGACTACCAGACGCAGGTTAGAGGTAACCAGGCGGTAGGCAATCCGGGGGTCTTTTGTCTTGTAATATTCTTTGGTTAATTGTTCCTCTTCTTCCCGCGACAACAGGGGAAACTTGCTTATCTCTTTCAGATATTGCTGTAAAGGATCCAGTAAAACGGGAGAAACACTTTCGCCTTCAGCCAAAGCGGGTAAAGAAACGGATCCCTTAGTTGAATTATCCTGTAAATCCTTTTGTTCCCGGGATTTTGTCTTTCGCACCTCTTTTTTTTGTTTCGGTCGGGACCCAGGTTTTTCTGCTGAGGATGGCTCTTTTACTTTAAGACTCTTTATTTTAACCGACATCACCGCTCCTTTCTTTATGTTCGCCCCTCTGAGCCCTTATCGGACGCCAACCCCTCTTTTTGAGATAGACCTGGATGGCCCCTATGGCAGCAGGGGTAACCCCGGAAATACGCAAGGCCTGACCTAGTGAGCGAGGACGTATCTTGGAGAGTTTTTCCCGAATTTCGGTAGAAAGCCCTGGTATTTCCCAATAGTTGAGGTCATCGGGCAGATACATGGCCTCCCAGCGTTTGAAACGTTCTATCTCTTGGCGTTGGCGATTAACATAACCGGCATACTTGGTTTCAATCTCGATCTGTTGCAAAATGTCCTCGGAAAGCCCTTTTAAAACGGGAAACCGTTGTCGTATAGAGCTTAGCGATACCTCGGGTCGCTTCAATAGATCAAAAAGGGCTACGGGTTGCTTTAAAGGAGAAGAACCTATCTCTTTTAAGAATTGGTTTATTTCTTCTGGACGCACTTTTATTTGGTGCAACTGGTGTATAACCCTTTCCAAGGTCTCTTTTTTGCGCAAAAAACGGGCGTAGTCTTCAGGGCGCACTAAACCAACGCGATAACCTATTTCTGTTAGACGTAAATCGGCATTATCCTCCCGGAGCAAAAGTCGATATTCGGCCCTGGAGGTAAACATACGGTAGGGTTCTTGGGTACCCTTAGTAACCAGGTCATCGATAAGGACCCCTATATAGGCCTGGGAGCGATCTAGGATTAAAGGGGCTTCATCACAGACATACCGGACGGCATTTATTCCCGCAATAAGGCCTTGAGCCGCAGCCTCTTCGTATCCGGAAGTGCCGTTAATTTGTCCGGCCAAAAAAAGGCCCTCCACTAGTTTGGTTTCTAAACTGGGCTTTAGCTGTAATGGGTTTACGTAATCATATTCTATAGCATACCCTGGCCGAAGTATCTCAGCCCTTTCCAACCCCTCAATAGAGCGTACCATAGCCCATTGGACATCAATGGGCAAACTAGTACTAATCCCGTTTGGATAAACTTCTACCGTATCTAGGCCTTCGGGTTCAAGAAAAATCTGGTGCCTCGGTTTATCAGGGAAGCGAAAGACCTTGTCTTCGATGGAAGGACAATATCTGGCCCCCACACCCTTTATCACCCCGGTAAAAAGGGGAGAGCGGTCCACGGCCTGGCGGATTATTTCGTGGGTCTTTTCGTTGGTGTAAGTGATATAACAAGGCACTTGGGGTAAGAGGGGACGTTTACCTTGATTGGCAAAAGAGAAAAGCGGCGGAGGGACATCGCCCCACTGGATCTCTAGCCTAGAATAATCAATGGTCCGTCCGTCCAGCCGGGCACAAGTCCCTGTTTTAAGCCTGCCAATCTCAAACCCAAGCTCCTCTAGACATACCGAAAGTTTATTGGAAGGAGGATCCCCCATACGCCCCGCAGGAAAATTTTTAAACCCTATATGTATGAGCCCCCTCAGGAAAGTCCCTGTGGTAATTATCACCGCTTGAGCCTCAAAGATTTCGCCTATAGAGGTTTCTACCCCGACCACTCTACCGTCCTTTACCAAGATGCGATCCACCATAGCCTGCTTAACGGTAAGCTTCGGGGTGTTTTCCAGGACGTCTTTCATATAAGCCTGGTATCGCCAGCGATCAGCTTGGGCCCGGCTAGCCCTTACCGCAGGGCCTTTGCGGGTATTAAGTTTCCGGAATTGGATACCAGTGGCATCAATGGCCCGGGCCATTTCTCCCCCAAGGGCGTCGATTTCCTTTACTAAATGGCCTTTGGCTAGCCCCCCGATAGCGGGGTTACACGACATGGCCCCGATACGGTCGAGGTTAATGGTGAGAATCAGGGTTTCTCTACCCAAACGAGCAGACGCCAAGGCCGCCTCTATCCCTGCATGTCCTGCACCGACTACTATGATGTCAAATTTTTTAGGATAAACAGACATAAAAGATGTCCTTTAAAGCCCTCCGGTTTTATGAATTATTGGCGGACAGCCGAAAAAATGTAATAATATTTTACTAGTTTAAACTAAAACTTAAAGAAGGGTTACTATCTAGGAGCAGCTTATGAAGATTAATCTTTATGGTATACCCCAAAAGGCCATACAGGGAAGGCCCTCTTCAACCGATAAAGGCAAGGCAGATTTTTCGGCTGTGCTAGAAAGGGCCCTGGCTAAAGAACCAGGCCCGGTCGTTTCTCAAGGGCCCAATAACCTTGCTCTCCCTTTGGAGACCAAACAATTAACCCACCAAGTACTGGATTTATTAGAAGCTCTAGCTCGCGATCCGTCCGAAGAGAGCCTAATCTGTCTCGAAAAGTATAGCCAAGCCCTTGCTGATCAGGCCTTAAAACTAGAGCCTTCTAAGGCCCGCGAAGTCATCGAGGAGGTAGCCCTCACCGGGGTAGTAGAGGCCACTAAGTGGCGCATCGGTCGTTATCATTAACTTTTTTATTTTGGGCCTTTTTCTTGACCCAAATTTCTATTTCTTCTAGGCCCATCTTATGGGCCCGGCGGATTTGGAATACTAAGTTATCGTATTCTAATCTTTCGCCTATTCTAGGTATTCTACCGGCCAGCTTTAATACAAAACCGCCTATGGTTTCATAATCTCCCGGAGGTATATCTAGCCCCAGTTCATCTCTTATCCTTTCGATCTCTAACCAGGCCTTTACCAAAAAATGCCCTGGTCCCAGTCTTACATAAGGGGCCAACTTGGGGTCAAATTCATCAAAAAATTCCCCCAATATTTCTTCTACCAAGTCTTCGATGGTAATGATCCCTGAGGCCTGCGCATATTCGTCTACCACTACACACAGACTGCGGCCCTCGCGTTGCATCTCCGCGAGGAGTTCTGCCGCGGGTTTTGTTTCGGGCACATAAAGCACTTCACGGACAAAACGCCTTATAGACTGCGGCCCCGGGGGGAGGTCTAAAAAATCCATGGCCATGATAAATCCTACAATGTTAGATAGATGTCTGCGATAAACTACCAGACGGGAAAAACCCGTGGACACAAACGCCTGTAAGGCCTGTTGAACTGTAGCCCCTTCTTCAATCCCCTTTACCCGAACTATGGGTAACATCACCTGGGCGGCATTTTTTTGGGAAAACTCCAATAATCTCTCGATAAACCGACGTTCGTCAGGATCTAGGGCCTCTTCTGAAGAAACAAGGAGCCTTATCTCCTCTCGGGTTACGGCTGGTAGTTTAGAGCCCTCTTTGACGGCGGTAAAAAGCTTTATCAAGCGGGACACAGCCCATATAAGAGGAAAAAGAAGCCGGGATAAGAAATATATCAAGGGAGCTACCCTGGGGGCCAGGTACTCGGCTCGCTGCTGGGCGAAACTCTTGGGTAGTAGCTGGCCGAAAAGTAACATGGTGGGGGGTAATAACAGGGCCGCAATTAGACTCCCGTAGTGGGGAAAAATATCCAGGAGGAAGGCCGTGGTAAAAACACCGTTACCTATAACCGACACATTCAAACCCAACAGAGTAGAAGTCAGAAGCCATTCGGGGTCATCAAGCATTCTTAGAGCGATACGTGCCCCCCAGCTCTTCTTGGCCCATTGTTTCAGCTTGGTCCTATCGGCGGCTATAAGAGCAATTTCGGCGCCGGCAAAAAAGGCCTCCGCGGTTAAAAAGACCAAAAAAAGGATCACACCGGTATAGATCTTCATGATATCTTTTGGGCCCTTATACGTAACAGGTGGTTTCCCTTTACCTTTTCGGCACTAAAACGGAAGCCATAGGCTTCACAACTAACCCCTTCCCTGGGCAGGGCCCCAAAGAGATAGAGGACAAGCCCCCCCATGGTCTCAAATTCGTCTGAAGGCAACTCTGAACCAGTGAGGCGGTTAAATTCTTCTACCCTCAACCGAGGAGATAGCCTCCAGACTCCCGGCCCCAATTCTTCTATGGGGGCCTCTTTGCGGTCAAATTCGTCATAAATCTCGCCAAACAACTCTTCTAAGACATCTTCCAGGGTAACCAAACCCACGATGGTACCGTATTCGTCCACGACCAAGGCAATTTTTAGATGTCGTTGTTGAAATTCGACCAAAAGCTTGCGTACACGCATGGCCTCAGGGACAAAAAACGCTGGGCGCACCAATTCCGCCAGACGACGTGCTTTGGGGTTTAAACGCCAACGCAAAAGGTCTTTCACGTGTAGTATGCCCTTAATTTGGTCAAGGTTATTTTGGTATACGGGGATGCGCGAATAACCCTTTTCTTTAATGGCAAGGATTATCTCGTGGGATATGGGCTGATCTTCCAAAGCAAAGATATCACGACGGGGGGTCATGATAGCGTTTACCGGGGTGTTTTCCGAGTCTAGGAGTCCGTAAATAAAACGCCTTTCGTGTTCTCGCAAAAAACCGGCCTTATAACCTTCTTCTATCAAAGCCAAGACTTCTTCATCAGAAATACCGTGTCTTTCTGTGAGAGGTACCCCCATAAAGCGTAAAAAGAAGTTGGTAAAAGAGAGAAGAACCACCCGTAGCGGGGTAAAAATAAGGATAAATTTTTCCAAGAGGGGGGCCAACAAACAGGTCATCTTTTGCCGCTTACGGAAACCCAAGACCTTGGGGACAAGATCACCCGCGAAAAACAATACTATGCTCATCACGGGAAAGGCCAACATCTCTCCTCGCGGGCCCAAAAGACCAATAAAGACTACTGTGGCCAAGGAGGAGGAGAGGATGTCGGCAAACTCGTTACCAATAAGTATGGTAGCCAATAACTTGCGCGGGGTACGGAGGATTACAAAGGCCTTTTGGCAAGACTTACGCGGATGCTTTTTTAAGCGGAGTTGATCTATCCTAGAGAGTGAAAAAAGGGCCGTCTCCGAACAAGTAAAAAAGGCTGAAAAACCAATCAGCCCTACAATAGCCCATATCTCCCACCAAAAATAACCGCCTGGATCCATACAAACATTGTGTTATATTCAAAATTTGAACGAAAGAGCCTTACCCTGTGGTAAGGATAAAATCAAGTAAAATTAGCGTTTAATAAATACGAAATCATAAGGATCTATATGGAGCGTAACGGCCTCCTAACTGTTATTAGCGCCCTTCTGGCGGGCTTTATTCTACTCCTTACTCTAAAACTCTATTTACCCTTTTTCCAGCCTATTGCCTGGGCCGCAGTTATAGCCTTGTTATTATATCCCCTTAATCGGGCCCTAAGATCCTTATTAAAAGGAAGGCCTGGTTTAGTCGCCTTTATTCTATGCTTGGGTTTTGTGGCCTTTGTGTTTTTCCCTTTATTGGGGGCCCTCACCAAGGTCACTACCCAATCTATAGAAATTATTTCGGAAGTCAAAGATCAACTGGAAAGCGGAAAGATCTCTCTGGTCCCGGACCCTACGGAACATCCACGGCTCTATGCCCTAGGCCGTACAGTTTTTAAAAAAATTGAAGGTTTCCAACAAGAAATCCAGACTTCTTTGTTAACTGCTCTGTCATGGGTGGGCCAATTTTTGTTGAGCCATGGCACAGTAATTTTTCGCAATACCCTAAAGATCATCCTTCAAGTAGTCTTTATGATAGTAACCCTCTTTTATTTGTTCCGGGACGGAGAAAAATTTTTAGAAGGAACCAAACAACTCCTACCCTTACCCCCCGAGGAGACGGAAAACCTCGTCAAAAAGATAAAGCAGGTCTTGGAAGCCACCCTTTATGGTAGCTTTCTCACCGCTCTAGCCCAAGGGTTGCTAGGTTTTATAATCTTTTTAAGCCTGGGCTTTAGCTCTCCCTTCTTGCTGGGGCTCCTGATAGCCATTGCCTCTTTTATCCCCATCTTGGGCACGGCCGCGGTTTGGGGGCCTGCGGTGGTATATCTGTTACTGCACGGCTCCTATGCCAAGGCCTTGGGGCTTTTCCTATACTCTGCTCTCTTGATAAGCCAGATAGATTCCCTCATTCGTCCCTTTTTTATCAGTGGCCGGACAGAAATTCACAATCTATTCATATTTTTTTCCATCCTTGGAGGATTAAAACTTTTTGGTTTTTTGGGCCTTTTTCTAGGCCCCATTTTGGTAGCCCTTTCTATTTCTGTACTCGATATTTACCGTAGCCGCGTATTAGGGAAGGATTATGCCCGAGTTGCCCGAAGTGGAGACCATACGATACACCCTGGCCCCCAAGATAGTCCACAAGACCATTAAAACCGTAGATATCTCCTTGGCCAAGCTAGTTATCCCTGAGCCCCAAAAATTTAGGGCACAAATACAGGGTAGAAAGATATTAAGGCTCTGGCGCCGCGGAAAATATCTCTTGTTAGACTTATCCGGTCAACTTACCTTGATGATCCACTTTCGAATGACCGGCCAATTGGTCTACTTCCCCCCTTCTGCCCCTCACCCACCCTATACCCATATAGTGTTTACGCTAAACCAGGGGGTTTTGGTCTATGCCGATCTGCGCCAATTTGGTCGGCTAGAATTGCTTCCCTCAAACAAAATAGAAAAGCACCCGATCCTTAGTAAATTAGGCCCTGAACCATTGGGTATTAAGAGAGAAGAATTTGAGGCCCTCTTAAAGGCAAAACGTGTCCTTAAGGCCCTACTCCTTGACCAAAACGTCATTGCCGGCCTGGGTAATATTTATGTAGACGAAATCCTTTTTTGCGCCGCTATTGCCCCCCACCGCAAGGCCTGTAGCCTTTCTCGTGCGGAAATTTCCAGACTATTTTGTTGCTTACAACGCATACTCAAAGAGGCCATCCTCCTTGGAGGATCCTCTGTGCGTAATTACGTTAATGGATTGGGCTATAAAGGGAAATTTCAAGAAAGGCACAAGGTCTATCACCGGCGCGGACAGCCTTGCCCCAGGTGCGGACACGCCATCGTTTATACTCGCTTAGCCGGTCGGGGGACTTACTACTGCCCCCAGTGTCAATATTGATTCTTTTATAGACATGGTTTCAGGCTGGTGCTAAATTATTTAATAGTATGGGTTGCATATGAAACGAAAACATATTGTTCGCCTAAGTGATATCCTAGACCAAATTCAATCTTACCTGCCAGGATGTGATACCTACCTAGTAGAGAAGGCTTATGTATACGCAGCCAAGGCCCACGCCAATCAAATACGTCGCTCCGGCGAGCCCTATTTATCACACCCCCTGGCTGTAGCCTATATCTTGGCCCTGATGAAGCTTGACTTACCCACCATTGCGGCAGGCCTATTGCACGACACCGTAGAAGATACGGATATTTCCATACAAGACCTAGAGCAGATCTTCGGCAAAGAAGTAGCGGAAATCGTCGACGGCGTCACTAAAATAAGCTCTCTCCCCCTAAAGGGCAAAATATACAAAGAGGCCGAAAATTTCCGCAAGATGATTTTGGCCATGGCCAATGATCTACGGGTGGTCCTAGTGAAGCTAGCTGACCGCCTTCATAATATGCGCACCTTGGAATTTCAGCCTGAACACAAACGGCAACGCATTGCCCGCGAAACTTTAGAGATTTATGCCCCCCTAGCCAGTAGGCTCGGTATAGATTGGATCAAACAAGAACTAGAAGACCTTTCTTTTATGTATCTCTACCCCGAAGAATATCGCAAGCTAAAACAAGAGGTAGAAAAAGTAGTAGCTGCACGTCAAAACTTCATTGAAGAAGTAATACAAATATTAAAAGATATTCTTAAGCGAGAAGGGATAGAAGGACGCATTTTAGGACGTAGAAAACACCTTTATAGTATTTTTCGTAAACTACAACGTAACAATCTTTCTACCGATGAACTTTATCTTATATACGATATTATTGGTCTACGCGTAATAGTAAAAGAAATAAAAGAATGTTACGAAGTTTTAGGCATTATTCATTCTCTTTGGCGTCCGATACCTGGACGCTTTAAAGATTATATCAGTCTGCCCAAACCGAATATGTATCAGTCTCTTCATACTACGGTTATCGGCCCGGGGGGCAGACAGATGGAAGTCCAGATTCGTACAGAGGAAATGGATCGTATAGCTAACGAGGGAATAGCGGCACACTGGTTATATAAAGAACAAAAGATAATTTCTGCCGATTCGGCTAAATCTCACCAATTTGAATGGTTAAAGCGCCTAGTAGAGCTCCAGAAAGAACTCAAGAATCCCCGGGAGTTTATTGAATCTCTACGCATGGATCTTTTCCCCGACGAAGTGTATGTCTTTACCCCCAACGGGGACATTAAGGTCCTCCCCCGGGGGGCTACTCCTATAGATTTTGCCTACACTATCCACACCGAAGTAGGACACCACTGTACCAGAGCCAAGGTCAATGGACGTCTAGTACCTTTGGACTACCAACTAGAAACTGGTGATATTGTAGAAATAGTTACCTCTGCCAACCAAAGGCCCCGTCGCGATTGGTTGAAGTTTGTAAAGACTGGACGTGCGCGAAGCCGTATAAGGCAATGGCTGAAACGCGAAGAACATGAACGCATTATGATTACGGGGCGGGAAATACTAGACAAGGAATTTCGTAAATATAAAAGTTCTATAGGGGTCTTTTTAGATAGCCCGCAGGCCCAAAAAGTGGCCAAGGCCTTTTCTTTTAAGTCTGTAGAAGATCTGATCTTGGCGGTGGGTTTTGGTCGTCTTACCCCCTCCCAAGTAGTACGTAAATTTCTGCATTCTCAAGAGGAGAAAAAAGCTCCCGAGGAAGACCTAGAGAACATAACGCGGAAGGCCACTATAACCGAAAAGAGCGACGAAATTTTTTCCGTGGCGGGAGAACACGGCCTCCTCTTTCATCTCAGCCGCTGCTGTAACCCCATCCCTGGAGACGAGGTGATTGGCTACATTACGCGTGGCCGAGGTATTACGGTACACCGCATAGACTGTCCCAATCTCAAGACCCTCGACCCTGAAAGACGTATAGAAGTTAGCTGGGAAACCAACGATGGGGCCGTTTACCCGGCCCGCATCGCGGTCTTTACCATGGATAAAAAGGGGATGTTAGCGGCTATTTCCAGTGCTATTAGTGCCAGTGAAGCCAATATCCTCCAGGCCGACGTCAAAACCACCCCTGATAAAAAGGCCATCTTCCACTTTTTGGTAGAAGTATCAGACAAGGGGCACCTGGATCGTATCTTTACCAACGTAAAACAGATCGAAGGTGTAATTCGGGTACAACGGTTACTTTCTTAACGTACCGCCTTTTGGACCTTGCCGGCCTTTAGACAGCGCGTACACACACGCATACGCTTCACCTGACCAGAGGGGGTCTTTACCCGTATCTTTTGAATATTTGGATACCACCAACGCCCGGCATGTTTGTTAGAATGGCTTACTTTATGACCAGTACGTGGCCGACGACCACAGATTTCGCAGACCTTGGACATGTTTTTTCCTCCTTTTGAGATACATGACTTTGCGTTAACAAAGCGCATTTATAACGAGTATTTTGATTTTAGCAACTCCCCTAAAAATATGGTAAAAGGATTTTATGAAAGGAGAAAGGCGCCATTCCCAAAGGGCCAGGTATGTATTCCAGGTGGATTACAGCACCCCAGAGGCCCTTTTTAACGAATTTGCCGAAGATATAAGTGAGGGCGGGCTTTTTATCAAGACAAAACGACCTTTACCCATTGGTACCGAAATCATCCTGGAATTTATCTTGCCCTTACTCCAGGAACCCATACGTGTACGGGGTCGGGTGGAGTGGCATACTGAACTTCCCTGTGTAAAAAAACGCATCTCGGGCATGGGGGTAAGCTTTCAAGGCCTTTCCGAACAAGATAAAGAAAAGATTAACGCCTTGGTGCGCCAGTTACGTAAAAATAGTCCTGATTAAACAACTAAAGATTAGTACCTTCTTTGGATAAGCACTGGGTACCCTCCTGAGCTGTTGGTTCACAAGAAACGTTTTTAATGCTAAAATTAGCCCTAAATTTTTGTGGGGAGGTCGGCTCATGTTTAGTGTGGGGGATATGGCTGTCTATCCGGCTCACGGTGTGGGTGTGATAGAGGCCGAAGAAACCAAGGTCATTGGGGGCGTAGAAAAGACCTTCTACGTAATGCGTATTTTAGATAACAATATGACGGTACTCATCCCCAAGGATAACATCAATCGTATAGGTCTACGCAATATCATTTCTCCTCAAGAAGTAGAAAAAGTCTACGGAATTTTGAGAGAGAAAGAAGTTAACTTCAACCACCAGACTTGGAATCGTCGCTATCGCGAATATATGGAAAAGATTAAAAGTGGTTCTATTTTCGAATTGGCTCACGTTTTGAGGGACTTACACTTAATCAGCAATGATAAGCAATTATCTTTTGGCGAGCGACGCATGCTTGAGACAGCCAAAAATCTCCTGGTAAAGGAGTTATCTCTAGCAGAAAACAAGGAAGAACAAGAAATCAGTGAAAAGATAGACCGTATTTTGGCCGGTGAGGCTGGGGGTTAATGGGTGTTAAAAAACGCCTTATTAGGCCTTTTTATATTGACCTGTGGCCTGATCGGCTATTTCTCGTTTAATCACTTAGCCCAAATTAATCACAAGGCATGGATGCCCTGGGTGGGCACTTTAGTAGGAGTTTCGATTGCCTGTTCTGCTGTCCTGATTGAACGCTACATCCGAAACGTCCCTTTACCTGTAATCACGGGAGGCACTATTGGCTTAGCCTTGGGCCTCATTGTGGCCCGACTACTTTCCCTGGCCTTTGACCAACTCCACGGAGGTGTATTGGGGGCCTTTCTCTACGTAATGCTATCGGTCTTCTTTGGCTATTTGGGCCTGGCTATTGGGGGACGAAAGTTCTCAGAGCTACAAACCCCTTCGAGATCCTCTAACCTTGGCCACGACCCGGTCTCTAAAGAGCTACAACCCCAACTACGCCCAAAAGTGGTGGATACAAGTGCCATTATAGATGCTCGTCTGGCCGATATGTGTGCTACCGGGTGGATAGATGGCCCTCTTATTGTACCTTCTTTTGTCTTACAAGAGCTACAATACATTGCCGACAGTACGGACCCTCGCAAGAGGACCCGTGGTCGTCGCGGCCTTGAAGCCCTAGAAAAGATCAAAGACTCCAGCAAGGTAAAAGTACGCATTATTGATAAAGACTATCCTCACCTCAAAGATACCGACGCCAAACTAGTACGTCTTTGTCAAGAATGGGGCGCCAAGTTGATCACTACGGACTATAACCTGAACAAAGTGGCGCGGTTGGAAGGGGTAGAAGTACTAAATGTAAATGACCTTTCTCTTGCCTTACGGCCCATTGTTTCTGCTGGAGAAGTGCTACACATCTATCTTGTCAAGGCCGGCAAAGAAAAGGACCAGGCTGTGGGATATTTGGACGACGGCACCATGGTGGTAGTGGAAAATGGCCGTCCGTTTATCGGACAAGAGGTAGATGTGGTAGTAACTAGTCTCCTACAGACCCCCGCAGGCCGCATTATTTTTGGCCAAGTGAAAGAAAAAAAAACGGACAAGGCCGTAGCTTAAGGCAATAAAAAGACATCTATTTCTTCGCCCTGGTATACTCCCTCACTTGTTTCAGGAATACGCAACAGACCATGGGCCTGTGCCATAGAGGAAATTAGGCCTGAAGGTCTAAAAATGGGTTCCGCTAAGAAGCCGGAGTCTTTATCTTCTTTGAGTCGTACCCGTACATAATCTTCTCGCCCCAAGGGTGAGGGAATATTTCTTGTGGCACGGGCCTTTATCTTAGGCAGGGCTATATCCCTTACTTTTGCCCCTTGCAAGTGGAGCAAATAAGGACGCACTAATACGTAAAAAACCAAGAGGGCACTGGCCATCTGCCCCGGCAAACCAAAAACTATTTGGGGGCCCACTTGGGCCACAATGGTAGGTTTACCTGGACGCAAGGCCACTCCGTGGCACAGAAGGCGTGCTCCCGGTAGGCGTTTTATACAACGCAGGGTAAAATCCCTTGTGCCTACCGAGGAACCTCCAGAAATCAATACCACATGAGCCTCGATAAGCCCTTTATTTAGGGCCTGAGACAGGTCTTCTTCCCGATCAGGGACTATACCCAAGAGCAAAGGCTCGCCCCCGGCTTCAAGTACCCCTGCGGCCAAAGAGTAGGAATTGGTGTCTCTGACTTGGGCTAGAGAAGGACTATCTTGAGGAGGAACTAATTCGTCTCCAGTGGAGATAATAGCTACCTTGGGTGGGGAACACACTTTAACATGGGTGAGACCTGCTTGGGCCAACAAGCCTATTTGCCCAGCCTGTAGTTTTGTCCCTTTAGGCAACAATATTTCCCCGGCCCTTATGTCCTCTCCTCGTTGAAGGAGATTTTCCCCAGGGGCTACAGGACGCGTAATTTCTACCAGATCTCCTATTTCTTGGGTGTATTCCACCATGACCACGGCATCTGCTCCAGGAGGGAGCATACCGCCGGTGGCAATTCTTGCTGTCTCTCCTGTTTCAAGCTGAAAATTAGGAACCACACCCATGGGGATATCGCCTTTTAAACGCAAGATTACAGGTTCACTTTCCCGGGCCCCAAAGACGTCTTGGGCCCTTACCGCGTAGCCATCCATGGTAGAACGCGCAAAAGGGGGTAGATCCTCCGGGGCAATTACGTCTTCGGCTAAAAATCGCCCCACAGCCCTAAGAAGGGCTACTTCTTCTTTTGGTAGAGGAGGTAGTAAAAAGAGTTCCTGGTATATTTGATCCACCTTTTTTACCTGGAAAAAAAATTCCATAAAGAGTGACTGATAATTTTTTTGGCATTTTGGCCTATATTAACTCTATTTTAAAACTTATACAAAACCGATTAATTTCTTTGCAAACTATAGAAAAGTTGGCTTTAATAACGCAACAAATCCTAAGAGGAGGTCTTCATGGAGCTACGTCGTCCCTCACAGTTATCCGAAGAAGAAAAAAAGGCCATCTTGCAAAAGATTTTTCAAAAAGATCCTACGGCCTTTACGGCTGACCCAGAAAAACAAAAGCTCATAGGCAACCGTCTGGGTTGGATAGATACCCCCTTGACCATGCGAAGCGCTCTAGAAGAGATAAAAGCCTTTGCCGAAGAGGTCAAGGAACACTTCGATTATGTAGTCCATTGTGGGATGGGAGGCTCAAGCCTCTTTCCCCTGGCTCTAACACGTATTTTTAGCCCTGAACCTGGTTACCCTCGGCTATTGGTATTGGATACCACCGATCCCGAAGAAATAGAGCAAATAGAAAGGGAATGTAATGTTAAACGTACTTTATTTATTGTAGCCAGCAAATCCGGGACCACGGTAGAAACTAACGCGCACTTTCAATATTTTTGGGAAAGGGTAGCCCAAGAGGTAGAGGAACCAGGGGGACATTTTGTAGCCATAACCGACCCCGACAGCCCTTTACATAAGTTAGGTGAAGAACGCAAATTTAGACGCATCTTTTTAAATCCCCCCGATGTAGGAGGACGTTACGCCGCTTTGACCTATGTAGGTTTGGTACCGGCAGCTTTAATGGGGCTTGCCATTGAAAAGTTTTTAGACGCAGCCGAAGAGATGTTGGCTACCTGTTCACCTGATATCCCTTGGGAATATAACCCCGCGGCCTGGCTGTCAGAATACATGGCCGAACATTTCTTCAGGGGGCAAGACAAGCTTACCATTATGGCCGATCCTATCCTACGCCCTTTCACTCTCTGGATAGAACAACTGGTGGCAGAAAGTCTGGGCAAAGAATTTACCGGCATAATCCCCATTGTAGGAGAATCTCCCGGGTCTCCTACTGTTTATGGCCCCGACCGAATCTTTGTCTATTTAGGACTCAGGGGGCGCCAAGATCTCTATCAGCGTCTGTTTGCTGACCTGAAAGACGCACGCTTCCCATTACGTACCTACTGGCTGGAAGACCGCTATGAGCTTGGTGCAGAATGTGTGCGGTGGGAATTGGCCGTAGCCTTAACAGGCATATGGCTCAATCTAAACCCCTTTGACGAACCAGACGTCATTAAAGCCAAGCAAAAGACCAAAGAAGTACTGGAAAATTTCAAAAATACCGGCGAGTTCCCTCTTGAATTCTTCTTAGACGAAGACCTCAACGTAGGCTTTTTATACAGTGCTCCCCTGAAAGTACAGTATCCCCGCCTAAGAGCAGTGGTGAAAAAATTCTTTTTCGACTTATCTCCCTGGGGTTATATTGCCTTTCTCCCCTATCTCCCTTACGATCCAGAGGTAGAAGAGCTTTTTATAGACCTGCGGACGCTCATTAGGGGACGGCGTCAGTGCTCGACCATATTGGGTTTTGGACCTCGTTATCTACACTCTACCGGTCAGCTGTTTAAAGGCGGTCCTCGCTCAGGGCGTTTTTTCATCTTCACGCGTAAAGGGAGACGCGAAGACCAAATGATTCCTGGTTTTGGTTATACTTTTTGGGACCTTCAGTTCGCCCAAGCCTATGGAGATTTCCAGGCCCTAGAAGAGAGTGAAAGGGCGGTTATCCATATCCATATGCAAGAAAACTATAAGGAAGACTTAAAGCGTTTCTACCAATTTATGGAGGAAATTACTCGTCTTTCCGAATTTTAGGAATATGGCTGAGTATTTAAGACAATTTTTTATTGCGCTTCTGCTGCTGATAATCCTACTCTTTGTAGGTACGCTGGGATATTATCTTTTGGAAGGGTGGTCACTTTTAGATGCGTTTTATATGACGGTAATAACTATTTCCACCGTCGGTTTTGGAGAAGTTCATCCCCTTACTAATGCCGGTCGTTTGTTCACCATCTTCTTAATTCTAGGCGGTGTAGGGGTAGCTATTTATGTTTTTTCGGCGGTTACAGAGGTCATGGTCTCTGGACAGATCCAAAACATTCTGGGGCGAAGACGCCTAGAATATAAGATTGAGAACCTTAAAGAGCATTACATCATCTGTGGTTACGGACGCATTGGCCATCATATTTGTCATCTTATTGCCCGAGAACTACCCTTTGTAGTGGTGGAAAACGATCCCGAACGGATCAAGGCCTTGGAAGAAAGTGGATTTATCTTTTATCAAGGGGATGCAACCAACGAAGACATCCTGAAACGCGTAGGCATAGAAAGGGCCAAAGGGTTGGTTGCGGTCCTGGGTTCTGATGCAGATAACGTTTATATTAGCCTTACCGCCAGGAGTCTTAACCCCGAACTTTTTATAATAGCCCGTGCCGATGAAGATCACGTGGTACGCAAACTTCAGCGGGCAGGGGCCAACAAGGTTGTATCCCCTTACCTGATTGGAGCCCGTCGGATGGCCATGACCATATTAAGGCCTGCGGTAACCGACTTTTTGGAGCTAGCCACTCCCGAGGCCAATCTTGAATTGCAACTCGAAGAAGTGCGCATTACCTCTCAGTCTGGTTTAGTGGGTAAAAAACTGATTGAAAGCGGTATACGTCAATTTTCCGGGGCTATTATCCTGGCTGTCCGTAAGATTACCGGGCAGATGATCTTCAATCCCCCACCCGATTATATCATAGAAGCCGGAGATACCCTGGTAGCTCTAGGGGATCGTAAAGGTCTTTTGCGCCTAGAAGAGGTAGCGTCGGGTAAAAAAGGATTAAAAAACTTTAGAAAAAGTTCCTAAAAGACCGAATTCGGTGATGACCACATCCATACGCACATCGTGGGGAGCAAGCGGTAGCTCGGGAAATATTTGACAGGCAAAGGCCAAGGCCGCCCGAGGCACTTCGGGGGCCTTAATTAACAAACGATCGTAAAAACCCCCGCCATAACCTATTCTGCCTCCTAAGGAGTCAAAGGCCACCCCTGGACAAATAATAAGGTCTAGCTCGCTTGGGTCGATCTGGTCACTACGGGGTGAGGGTTCTAAAATCCCATAGGCCCCAGGGAATAGTTCCCCAAAGTGACGTAGACGATGTATAGCCAATTTTTGGAGCCTTACTAGGGTGCGTGGCAAATAGATTTCCTTATTTTGGGCCAAGGCCGCCCTTAACAAGGGCCAGGTCTCTACTTCGTCTCTAAAAGAGGCGTAAAGCAATATTTTTTGGGCCCTGATAAAGGGCAACCATTGAAGGACACGTCCAGTGATACACCGGCTCTTTTGCCAGCGCGCCCGGGGAGAAAGGGTCGCGCGTAAATTCAAGGCCCGCTTTCGAAACTGTATTTTCTGGTCCATAATTTATTACCAAAACACAAAACAAATGACACTTTGCCATTGTCATGGCAAAGCGCCTCTGCCCCGTAATGGCGAGCAAATGCCCATTACGTGTCATGGCGAAGCATGAAGTGCCGGAACAATCTCAGAGTGGATCTAGATCGCCACGGCAGGCTTTGCCCGCCTCACGCCATACAACGACAGGTACAAGTATAGACGCACGGATATACAGATCGCCTTGCCATGACTTTGTTTAGCATAAAAATTGCTTCCGTAATAGTATATGGAAACAAAAAGTTGAGGGGAACACAATGGGTATTGATCTGTGGATATGTTTAGGCATATTTTTTTTGTTTTTACTGTCCTATTTGGGGCTATGGCAGTGGCTGCGCTGGCAAATACGCCTTTGGGAAACACAATTAAAACACTTAGAGCTCAATCTACAGGAATTGGGCCACCAAGTTGTCGATAAAGAGTTGCCCCAGCTACGTCGCTGCCTAGAAGAAACCCGGGCAGAACTCCACCAAATAACTAATATTATCGCTGGTCGACAGTCGGGCGCGGCCATGGAAAGGGCCTTAGAAAAGGCCCTTTCCCTCCTGCCTCAGGGATGGATTTTGCGTAATGTGGACCTAGGCCCTGGGCGCGTAGAATTTGCCCTCAAGCTTCCTGGTGGCTATTTGGTACCTGTGGACAGTAAATTTATTGACCTAGGAGAAGAAAAGATCACGCCTGGGGAGATCAAACACCGGTTAAAAACGCGTGTAGAGGAAGTACGTAAATATCTGACCGACCCCCGTACTATAGGATTTGCTGTGGTAGTAGTACCCGAAGGGGTCTATCCCCTGTGTCGTTCAATATTGGCCTCCCTGGCTGAACAATGTCTAATTGTGGTCTCCCAAAAAGAGCTCCTTCCTGTATTGTCGGCAACATATCTCCTGGCCCAATATTTAGGCATATCTCAAGACCTGGAAGAAACAAAAAAAGAACTCCTCCAGGCCCAAGAGGCCTCAAAGAGAGCTCTGGCCTCCTTGGCCAAACAACAAAACGCCTTGGTCCAGCTAGGAAATAGACGTGAAGAAGTATGGCGGGAATTAGGGCTCATAGAACGAATTTTAAGCCGTCTTACCGGCAAAGGGGCTTTTTAGGTAAAACAATTTGTATAATTTGTTTGCTTTTTGGTATATATTTTGTTAATTCTAACGGTTAGTATCCCTAAAAAGGACAAATTATGGCCAAGAAGATCTTGGTAATCGAAGACGATAAAGAAGTCCTAAAAATGCTCCTGGATTATCTAAAGTTATTAGGTTACGAAACTGAAGGGGCTGAAGACGGACTAACAGGGCTAAAACTTTTGCGCACCGCAAATTTTGATGCGGTGATTACAGATATCACCGTACCCTATGTGAGTGGTATAGGTATTATATCCATCATCAAGAAGGATCATCCTGACATTCCCGTAATTGCTATTACGGGCTTTGGAGCCGAAGTTGAAGCCTTGGCCCAAGAAAAACATGCCGATGTGGTCTTATCCAAGCCTTTTGAAATGAAAGAGCTTAAAAAAATCCTTCAAAAACTGCTCTAGGAGGTAGCCGTGGCCCTAAAAGCCTATATCTTGATTAATACCCAAATAGGTAAGACCTCCCAGGTTGCCCAAACCCTAAAACAAATGCCCGAAGTCAAGAGGCTTGATATCATTATGGGGCCCTACGATATAATTGCGGAAGTAGAAGTCCAAGATCACGATGTGTTGTCCGATATTGTAATAAAGAAATTGCAGACTATTGAACATATTCAACACACCATGACCTGCCCTGTGGTAAAGATAGAAAATGACTAAAAAAACTCACTGAGCCATTGGGCCTGACGTTTTGCTGCTCCGAGGAGGCTTTGCAAGGCCCTCTGAGCACCCAGGGAAGTCTTTTTATATAGTTCTTGGTCCGCTAAGAGTTCTTCCAGGCCAAAGACCAACCCTTGAGGAGAAGACACGGTTAACCCCCCTTTATGTTGTAGGAGGGCCCTTTTTTCTGTCTCGAAATTTTCCATATGGGGCCCGAACAAGACCGGTACCCCAAAAGAGGCTGGTTCCATAGGGTTCTGTCCTCCCTTGGGTACTAAACTCCCCCCCACAAAGGCCACCTTGGCCAGACTATAAAGACCAAATAAAGGGCCGATGGCGTCTACCAAGAGGGTTTTTGCCTGCAGGCCCGAATTTAGAGAAGACCAACGTTGCCACGAAAGACCCCTTTGCCTCAAAGCATTTTCCCAGGAATCAAGGTGGGTAAGATGCCTAGGGACAATGGCAAATTTTATCCTAGGCCTTTGGGCCAGAAGGGCTATGGCCTCTGTAACCGGGTTTTCTTCTCCTCGACGCACACTACCAAAGACGACCAAGGTAGTATCTTGGGCCAGTTTCAATCTTTTCAGAAGGGGCCTTCGGTCCCAAGACTTGGCCCGTTTCCAAAGTAAGTCGTGTTTGGCATTGCCTAAAATAAAGAGCCTTTGAGGGCAGACCCCCAAACGTTTAAACCTTTTGGCCTCTACCTCTCCCACGGCAGCCACGCCGTCCAAACGGGCCAGTAAAGGGGCAAAAAGACACCGGAGCATTAAATATCTGGGATAGCTACGGGCGGATAAGCGTCCATTTAAAACGACTACCTTTGTCCCCCGGTCCTTGGCCAAGGAAATATAACGGGGCCACAGTTCTGTTTCAATCAAGGCCAGCACCCGCGGCGAAAGGCGGGTCAGGGCCCTTTGAACAAAGGGCTTGATATCATATGGAGCCAAGGCTATAGGAAGCCCAAGACTTACTAATAATTCCTGGGCCTTTTTTTTTCCTGTGGGGGTAAAAAGGGTCAAAATGACCCTGAGATCGGGACGCAAAGCGTAAAATTCTTCCATTATGGCCGCTGCTACTGTGGCCTCTCCTACAGAGGAAGCATGTAACCATAGATCTACGGGGCCTGGTAATTCCCCACGACGTTCAGGGACAGGGGGTGAAAAAAAGGCCTTTATCCCTTTACCCGCTAAATCATAAAGCCTTAGCCCGAGGTTCAATGACTGTACCTCCGCTGACGCAAGACTTCAAACAGGGCTACACTACCGGCAACAGATGCATTTAAGGACTCCATTCTCCCCGGCATGGGGATGGCCAGCAACAAGTCGCAGGTCTTTCTTACCAAGGGGCGTATCCCCTTGCCTTCACTACCTACCACCAGGGCTAAAGGGACCTTCAAATCTGCCTCATAGAGAAGGTTTGGGGACTCCCCCGCCAGACCTATGACCCAAAGGCCTTCTTTTTTTAGGAATTCCAAGGCCTGCACTATATTGTTTACGCGACAGATAGCAAGGTGGAAGACGGCCCCTGAAGAGGCCTTGATAACCGTGCCGGTAACGTCTGCACTACGATGTTTGGGGATGATAAGCCCGTGTGCCCCAGCCGCTTCCGCACTGCGTATAAGTGCTCCCAGATTCTGGGGATCGGTAATCCCGTCGGCAACCACCACCAAAGGTAGATCCCCCTTGTGAAGAGCTCTTTTTAGTAACTCCGGTAGCTCAACATAATCAAAAGTACGCAAATAGGCCACCACACCCTGGGTGGTAGCCCCTTTGGGTACTTTGGCCGGATTAAAACGGGATTGGAGCTTAAAAGGAACGTTGTTTTTCTGGGCAAGCTCTACAATGCGGTGGAGTTTACCCTTTATTTGGCCCTTTGCTATAAGGATTTCTTCTAGAGAGTGGGGCCTGGATTTTAGGGCCTCAAGGACAGGATTTATCCCCCAAATGACCTTACTCATGAAAATTTGGCCAAAAGGTCTTGTCTACGAAAGGTACGCTGGCGTTCCGCAAACAGGATAGATTTGAGTTCCTGTAAGGCCTCTTTAAATTTATCATTTAAGACCAGGTAATCAAACTTAGGGGCCTGAGCAATTTCCCCCTGGGCCTGGTCCAACCGTCTCCTAATGGTCAGCTCATCTTCGGTATTTCGTTTACGTAACCTTCGTTCTAGTTCTTCCAGACTAGGGGGTAAGACAAATACCAATACGGCGTCTTGCCCCAAGACCTCCTGTACTTGCGCGGCACCCTGAACATCTATATCTAGGAGGATATCGCGTCCTTGTTTTAGGCTTTCAAGTACCTGCCTCTTAGGGGTGCCGTAAAAATTGCCGTGTACCTGGGCCCACTCCAAGAACTCGCCTCGGGCTATCATTTGTTGGAATTCTTCTGGTGAGACAAAATAATAGTCCACACCATCTCTTTCCCCAGGGCGTGGAGGCCTGGTAGTGCAAGAAACAGAAAAAGTAATATCACGCACCTCTTGCAAGAGATGACGACAGAGAGTTGTCTTTCCGGCCCCCGAAGGGGCCGAAACCACCAGGACTAGACCTCTGCGGGGCATCTAAGCCGCTTTTTCTTTCTTCTTGCGATTTTTTTCGTCCTCACATTCATCAAAGGAGGCTTCCGAATAGGCCTTGATTAGATCCGTGGCTAGACGCTGCGAAATGGTCTCGGCCTGAATGGCGGAAAGTATTACATGGTTGCTATCGGTAATGATTATGGAACGGGTCCGCCGGCCCTGGGTGGCATCTATAAGACGCTTGGATTCGCGGGCCTCTTCGCGTAAGCGCTTCATCGGTGCCGAATTAGGATTCACTATCGCAATGATGCGCTCCGCCACCACCGAATTACCAAAACCAATGTTCAAAAGACGGCATTTACAACTCATCCCAATCCCCCAAATGCAAAATTTTTCTAATTTGGCCGAGATTATAACAAAAATTTAAATTGTCGTCAACGTGTGAAACATTACGCTATTTTTATTCAATGTTTTGCACTTGTTCTCTCATTTTTTCCAGTGTGCATTTTGCTTCGACAGCCAGCTGCGAAATACGGGCCAAGGCGGCCTTATTCGAAAGGGTATTTACCTCGCGAAACATCTCCTGAATTAAAAAGTCCAGCTTGCGACCGTGTGGACCTGGAGCTAGCAGAGTCTTCTTGAATTGTTCGATGTGACTCTTTAGACGATCTAATTCCTCGGTGATATCGGTCTTGTCGGCCAAAATTACCACTTCCTGATGTAGACGGAGGGGGTCAAGCCCTTTGTCAGCCAAAAGTTTGGTCAGGCGTTCCTCTAAACGCTTGCGGGCCCTGTCGAAGGCCTCGCCTTTTAGGGCTTCTATCTTGAGGATTATCTCCTCTAGGATACGTATATTTTCTTTTAAAGTCTGAGCCAGGTAAGTGCCCTCTGTGTAACGCATTTCTTTAAGACCTTCTAGGGCTTTAGTCAAAACCGGGGCAATTTCCTGCCACAGGGCGTCTAAATCTTCCTCGGCTTCTAAAGCACAAAAGACATCCCGCATGCGTAATAAGTCGGAGACCTGCGGTTGTCCGTCTAGAGAAAGAAGCGTCTTTAAAAGGCGCATCTTAGCCACATATTGTGCCGCAAGTTCTGTATTCACGCTCAACTCCTGGCCCCCTGGAGGGGTCCCCAAGATATGAACGTAGATCTCAAATCGTCCTCTGACGAACCATTCCCGTAGTAAACGGCGAATCTTTTCCTCTAGGCCCTGGTATCGACGGGGCAACCGCAATATTATCTCTAAAAAACGATGATTGAGGCTCTTTGCTTCCACCCGCAAGCTCCAGGTATCCGAAACCATTTCGGCCCGACCAAAACCGGTCATACTGTAAAGGGTCATAAAAACCTCCTTTTGCTGGAAAAATGTCTCTACAGATTAATCAAGATTTAAAACACGGTCTAACTTGCCCAAGAATTGGGCTACTGAGGATTGGGCACAGATGGAGGCCAATTTGTGTGCCAAACAGTGGGAAAAATGTGTATAAAGGGGAGCTGGTAGACCAAAATGGCGGGCCAAAAAGCTCAAAAAGGCGTGTCTAAAGTCGTCTTGATAGAATAGCCCGTGCAAATAAGTACCAAAGACCATATTTCTACAAAGCGCAAATACCTCTTTATCGGCGAGGAAACTGCGCCCGTAGCGGATCTCAAACCCCGAGACCTTGCCTTGATAAAAAGGCCAATCCAGGTATAGCTCTTGAGAACAGGCTCTCTTTACCGGATAGAAATAGGTAGTATGAGGTAATAAACCAAGGCCTGCTACTTCTCCCCGAAACTCAACCCCCTGGTCCACAATCGTTTGGCCCAGAAGCTGAAAACCTCCGCATAGCCCCAAAATCACCTTCTTGCCCACCAGTGACCGGATCTTGGCGGCAAGACCTTTTTCGTGCAGATAGGCCAGACTGGCCCTGGTATTTTTGCTCCCCGGTAAGATTATGGCGTGTGCTACTTCTAAATCTTGGGGATGATCGGTAAGCAATACCTCTACTCCCTCTTGCAGATTTAGGGGGTCAAAGTCCAGGTAATTGGAAATGTGCGGGTAATACACCACAGCTATCCTTAACCCCTCGCCAGAAGAAGAGGCCCTTTTAAAACGGAAAGAGGCGCTATCTTCTTCAAAGAGTGTTTCGGAAAAATAAGTTATAAGCCCCAAACAGGGTTTAGAAGTCTTTTGTTCCAAAATAGAGATACCCTCCTCAAATAGGGAGGGATCTCCCCGAAACTTATTGACCACAAAACCCAACGAAAGGGCTTTTAAAGAAGAAACCAGCTCATAAGTGCCCCATATCTGGGCAAAAATCCCACCTCTATCGATATCTCCTACCAGAATAAAAGGTATCTGGAAGTGTTTGGTTAATTCGTAATTTACGAAATCATCTGGCAATAGATTTAATTCGGCAAGTCCCCCGGCCCCTTCCACAACCACCCAGTCGTTTTCTTTCAAGAGCTCTTGAAAAAGGGCAAAAATTTTTTCTTTATAAGTAGACTTATAACTTTTAAAGGTCTTGGTAGGCAGTAGGCCTTTAGACTTACCCATAAAGATGAGTTCGGAAATCATATGACCCATGGGTTTTAGCAAGAGAGGGTTCATGCGTACCGAAGGCCTTTGACCGCACGCCCAGGCTTGAAAGGCCTGAGCAAAGGCCATCTCTCCTTCCGAGGTGGCAAAGGCGTTTAAACTCATGTTTTGGGCCTTAAAGGGTGAGACTTTAAGGCCCTTCTGAGACAGATGATAACCTACTATCGCGGTGAGCAAGCTTTTGCCCACCGACGACATGGTTCCCAAGATGGCTAAGGCTTTCCCTTGAGACAAAGGTGCCTTTATTTGCTCTTTTCCTGGGTTAAGATACTTACCGGGCCTGCTATGTAACTCTTAAGCACCTTGATATGTACGTCTTTGGCTATTTCCAGGGTGACCACATTGTCTTCTACGCGTACTACATGGCCAATGATTCCCCCAGAGGTAAATACCTTATCACCCCGTTTTAAGGCTTCTAAAAATTTTTGGTGTTCTTTGGCCCTTTTCTGCTGGGGGCGAATGAGTAAAAAGTAAAAAATTACAAAGATGAGTATTAAGGGTAAAAAAGCGACAATGGGGTTACCCCCTCCTTGCTGGGCCTGTCCTCCAGCCATAGCAAAAGCAAGTCCTAACATTTAGTTTCCTCCTTTTGTTTTCTCGTAAAAATGGCGCCTAAAAGAGGCGAAACAATCGTTATCAATGGCTTCACGTATCTCTTCCATAAATTTCAAATAAAAATGAAGGTTGTGAATGGTATTTAACCTGTAGGCCAAGAGCTCGCCTGCCAAGAAAAGGTGTCTGAGATAGGCGCGAGAATAATGTCGACATGTATAGCAAGAACATTCTGGGTCTATAGGCCTTTGGTCATCCTTAAAGCGTGCCTGTTTTATAGCAATTTTTCCAAAAGAAGTGAAGAGTGTCCCCCGGCGGGCATTTCGGGTGGGCAAGACACAATCAAACATATCTACCCCCCGCCAGACGGCTTCCAAGATATCCTCAGGGGTACCTACGCCCATAAGATATACAGGCCTTTCTCTGGGCAAATAGCTCAAAGAGGCCTCTAACATCTCTAGCATAAGCGCTCTGGGTTCTCCTACACTCAACCCCCCGATGGCATAACCATCAAAGCCCAGGGCCAAGATTTCTTCCGCCGACCTCTGCCTTAGGTCTTTATACATACCCCCCTGGACAATACCAAAAAGCAGGGAGCCGTCGTCTTGTCTTTGCCAGGCCTTTTTGGAACGGGCCTCCCATCGGGTAGTCAAGGCGGTAAGCCTTTCGGCCTCTTGGCGCGCACACGGATAAGGGATACAAGCATCTAGAGGCATGCGGATATCAGAGCCCAAGGCCGCTTGGACCTCCAACGAAGACTCAGGGGTAAGCAGATATGAAGCACCATCGAGGTGGGATTTAAACCAAGCCCCCTCTTCGGTTAGTTTGCAATACTGCGCCAGACTAAAGATCTGGTAGCCTCCACTATCGGTCAGTATGGCCCTGGGCCATTGCATGAATTCGTGCAGGCCCCCCATTTTGGCTATCAGATCTGGACCTGGGCGGAGGAAAAGATGATAAGTATTGGCCAGAATTATTCGTGCCCCTAAGGCACTGACGTCCTCAGGGGTTAATGACTTTATGGTGCCCTGAGTACCTACAGGCATAAATACCGGTGTTTCTATTACGCCTCTAGACGTAAAAAGGTAACCTACGCGAGCCTTTGATTCTGAAGACGTCTTTTTTACCCTAAAAACCTGCATATCCGCCTTATGTACCGGAAAATAAGGCTTTCGTCACTACTGATCTGCCCTTTTAAGCCAATTTTTCGTCTAAAACAGAACTTAATAGACTAGAGGATCCTTAGACGATTACTCAGGGAGAAACCACGCAATTTGGTCTCCGCGGGCAAACCACGGGCCTGGATAAGGACCCAATGACTCATACCAAGGCCTTGGGGGAGGATAAGCATTTTTAAGGCCTCAAGGTCTTTGCTTTTACCTGGGGAAACTTCGCTCAAAAGATTTTCCACCCCAAGACCTACCAAAAAAGGGGCCTGTTGGGTAAAACCGATGTTTACCAAACCCAAACGCTCTCCCAGTCCTTTTAGGAGAGAAAAATCTACGTGGGCGGTGATATCGGTATGTCCAGGAGCAGCGTAAGGGTCTTCTAAGAAACGATGATGGGCATAACACATAAGGGTACCACGGTAGCGTTCGGGATGATAATAATCCCTTTGAGAATAGCCATAGTCGATAGTTATGAGCGCCCCTTTGTTTAAGCGCCGAGATATTTCCTTAAAGAAAGGCTCTATAGAGAGGCACACCTCGGTACGGTACCCCAACGGCCAATTTTCTATATAGGGTTTTAGGCGTTTTAAGATTTCTGGAGAGCTGAGGGCGGAAAGTGCCTCGGTGATCTTTTTCTGCCTGGCTGTCACATAGACTTCTTTTAGTCCTTCTTCTGTCAATTCCACCAGATGGACTGGAAAGGCGTCAAAAAGTTCGTTAGAAAGAAACACCCCGGTAAAAGAGGGTAAATCTTGTATATCTTGCACCCAAGAAACTTTACAGGCCTTTTCCGCCAGTATCTCTTTCTGTCTCGCCTGGTAGGCAGGGAAGGGTTCAATTATGAAATAAGGAAAATCAAACCCCTTTTTTTCTAGGTAACTTAGTATATCTAAGGCCAAATAGCCTTCCCCGGCCCCTGCTTCTACCAAAATGAAATCTTTGGGCTGGTCAAGGAGAGTCCATATTTCTAATATCTGAGTGGCTAGAGCTGCTCCAAACACCGAGTGTACACACGGAGAAGTAAAAAAATCTCCCCTACGCCCTATGGAAGGGGCCTGGGCATAATAGCCAAAATCGGGGTGATAAAGACATAGCCCCATATATTGGGCAAAAGTCATGGGAGATTCCCGTTGTAATATGCGCCATAACGCTAAATCTGGAGAGGTTCCCATTTAAACGCTTTCCTCTTCTCCCTTCAAAAGAAGTTTTAACTCATCGCCTTCTAGGGTTTCTTTTTCTAGCAGGGTATGGGCCAGCTTTTCTAAGCCCTTACGCCGCTCTTTTAAGACTTTTTGGGCCTTTTGATAGGCCTCTTGGATAATCTTGGCCACCTCTTTGTCTATGATACGTGCGGTTTCTTCACTGATGTCTTCTCGATGGCGCCACATGGGTTCAATAAAAAGGCTCTCTCTCTTACGGAAGGTCTGCGGGCCAAGGACATCGCTCATACCGTAGTCCATCACCATGGCCCGGGCGATTTCGGTGGCCTTTTCCAAGTCGTTTTGGGCACCAGTGGATACTTCTCCATAGACCATTTCTTCTGCTGCTCGTCCCCCCAAGAGAACAGCCAGACGATCTAAGAGTTCGGAGCGGGTCATAAGATAGCGGTCTTCGGTGGGTAATTGGAGGGTGTAGCCCAGGGCAGCCACTCCTCTAGGCACAATGGAGACTCGGTGTACAGGATCGGCATAGGGGAGGTGAGCCGCTACCAAGGCGTGGCCTGCCTCGTGGTAAGCTACGCGTTCTTTCTCGCGCCGTGAGATATAGCGACTCTTTTTCTTAAGACCCGCGATAACTCTATCTACCGCCTCCTCAAAATCTTCCATCTCCACCCATTTTTTCCCCTTCCGCGCGGCAAGCAAGGCCGCCTCGTTGACCACGTTGGCCAAATCAGCACCTACCATTCCCGGCGTTCGAGCGGCAATGACTTTGAGATCCACATCAGGCGCAAGCTTTACGTGACGTGTATGAACCTTCAAGATGGCCTCCCGACCCTTTAAATCGGGCCTGTCTACGACTATATGGCGGTCAAAACGCCCTGGACGTAAGAGGGCCGGGTCTAATATCTCGGGCCTATTAGTAGCGGCCATTATGATAACCCCTTTTTTAGAATCAAACCCGTCCATTTCGGTCAAAAGCTGGGCCAAAGTCTGTTCGCGTTCATCTACTCCAGAAACAGGGGATACCCCGCGAACCTTGCCCAGGGCGTCTATTTCGTCGATGAAAATGATACACGGGGCCTTTTCCTCGGCAGTTTTAAATAGGTCGCGGACCCTGGCAGCCCCCACCCCTACAAAGAGTTCTACAAAAGACGAGCCCGAAATAGAGATAAAAGGCACCCCGGCTTCTCCGGCTACCGCCTTGGCTAAAAGG
>JALSKZ010000056.1 GCA_026988575.1 Thermodesulfobacteriales bacterium
TGGGCACAGACAGTTACACCGCTGATCCTGGTTCTACCATAAACGTATACGTGTACTATGACAGTTTTGGTCAGGAGCTTAGTGCGTCTGATTTTTCCTGGACAGTTGATGGTGCTCAAGCCAGTGTAGAAGAAGATTCGGCTGAGATAGACGATTATTCTTATAGTGCAAGGCTTACCCTGCCTAGCGAGGCTCCCACTGATGGTTCATATGAAGTTTGTGTTTCGGTAAAGGGAGGCGAACCTTCTTGTTTTACCGTATGGACTGAGCTTCCCAATGCGGCACCTATCTTTATCGAAGGACTTCCAGAGGCCCTTACGCTTACGGTAAACACCTCCCACACCTTTGAGGTATCTCTTTACGACCCAGAGGGTGATCAGCTGACCTACACCTGGTATGTGGACGATAATGAAGCAGGAAGCGAAGAAAGCTTTACCTATACACCTTCTGACACCGGCACCCACACGGTTAAATGTGTGGTCTCAGACGGCCAAAACACCGTGGAGAGCACCTGTGAAGTGACCGTAGTAGAGCCCGGAAACGTGGATGCGGCCCTTACCGCCATCCGCACCTTTGGCGACGATCCCACTGATGAAAACTACAGCGCCATGATAGCCGCCATAGACGCCCTTGGTGATACCGCTTCGGCCCATATCTTAAAGTCCTGGGGCATTATGCTTAAGGCCTATCAGGACAACAAAGACTTCCTTTCTGACTATCTCGGGGTGGATTCCCTTGAGGAGCTGTTAGACGCTGACGGCCTGGAACTTCTTGCCAACATGCTAAGGCAGGATGGCTACGATCCTGCCGTAAAAGACGTATGGGCAGATCTCGCCACTAAGTTTGGCCAGGCAGACAGCGAACTTGCCCTTGCCGAAAGTGCACTTGGCGATAGCTCCGTGGCCCTTAAGCTTGATCCGGAAGAAGACACCTACTTTGACAAGTACGACGTAAAGATCATGCGTGCCCTGACAAGCCTTGGTAAGGCCCTCTGCTACCTGGGTGAGGCCGTTAACCTGGATAGTGTGAGCAACTGGAACGTGACTATTGATAACGAGACCGTTGACCTCCGCGACCTGATTGCCGCAGATGCGGAGATTCCAGATACCGCCTGGGAAGAATTCCTGGAAAACAACCCGAACTTCCTCACCTGGAGTGACACGGCCAAGCTTTCGGACTTCAAGAGCGCGGTAAGCGAGGTCAAGGAGCGGCTTTCGGCTTTAAAAGAGGCCTTTGCTGGTCTTAGTGAGGAAGAGCTTCTTGCCCGGGAAGAAAATGCCTTTGACATCGCTTCCCCTGCAGATGTAAAACGCCTGGAAGGTATTGCCAACTTCTTCGACTCTCTGGTGGCCGCCTTTGACGACTCTTCTGCCTCTCTTGCGGGCTGGGATGAAGATTGGACTGCTGATAAGGCTGTACAGATTGGTGATAAGTGGTTTTCTGCTGATGTTTACGATTTTTATAAAGTGATCCTTGCACCTTCTGACAACCAGACCATCACTATTTACGACCTGGTAAGCGGTGACAAGTCTCTGCGAGACCTCCTTGACTGCGCCTCGAGTGAAACCTGCTCCTTATACGATAATGAAACCGAAACCCTCTGGGAAAGCGATGTGATAGAGCTTGACGAAGAGCTTGACCCCATCACTGTGCCTGAGGTCGCTACTATAAACATTGACGGCAGCGCTGCTGACTGGGAAAATGTTCCTGTGGCCTACGAATACGCGGGCTACAAAATAAAACTTGCCCGCGATGGTGCCAACTTCTACGTGTATGTGGAAGGAGATTTTAATACTTATTTCAACCTGTACGTAGGTGGTTGGTATTATACTCAAGATGGTAGTGCTTACGGAGATGTAACCTTTTACTACAGTGCTTATGATAATTCTGTAAGTGCGTCCTTCAGCCAAAATGGACAATGGGAAAATGGAACCGCGGAGAAGATCGAACAAGACGGAGTCCTGGTAGCCATAGAAGCTGAATACGATGGCATGTGGCCTTATCTCAGCGCTGAAGATCTCATTAATAGCATTAGTATTTCGTCTGAGAATATGTGGAATTATCACAAATGCAAGCTCCTTCCTGTTAGCACGGAATAAGAACTTAACCGATAGCTAAAAAAGAAAGGGGAGCTCCGGCTCCCCTTTCTTTTTTACTGCTGATATGCTTAAGGCAAAAGACCGGGCCGGAATTTTGCCTTCAAGAGGGCCTGGCGGACAAAGAAGGGCGTTTAATTTTCTAATTTACAAACCTGGTTGGGCCTTAAAATAGGAGCCTTTTTAAGCGACGGGCGATCTGGTTTAAGGCCTGGGCGGCTTTGCTTTCCGGGTCACTTACCAGAAGGGGTTTTTGTTGTCTGATACTCTTTTCCAATTTTTGATCCCTGGGTATGGCCCCTAGGTAATGAGGAGAAAGCCCCAAATAATGTTGGAGTACACGCTCCAGATGGCTGAAGTATTGCTCGCCTTCTTTTTCCGTGGCCTGATTGGCCAGAAGGAGAAAGTTTTGACGCCCGTAATCGCGATAGAGCACCTTGATAAGGGCGTAAGCATCGGTAAGGGAGGTGGGCTCAGGGGTGAAGACTACCACAATGTGTTCGGCCAGGCAGTTAAACCAAAGGACCACGTGGCCTATCCCCGCCCCGGTGTCAAAAAACACCAGGTCGTATTTTTCGGCCAGGCTCTTTAGCCCCAGCTCTAGAATTTCTTTCATGTCTGAGTCGGGCTGGACCAATTCCGCCACTCCCGAGGCTGCAGGTAAGACATCGAACCCGTAGCCACTATATACTACCGCTTTACTCATGGGCAGCCCTTCAAGGAGTATGTGCCTTAAGGTTACCCGGGGGGCCAGAGACAACATGATATCCACATTGGCCAACCCCAGATCCGCATCTACAAGGAGAATGCGGTACTCTGGAGCCAAGGCCAGACATAAGTTCACCACCAACGATGTCTTTCCTACACCGCCCTTACCGCTGGTAATACTAATCATCATGATCCCACACTCCGTTTAATAAAGCCCTTTTTTCTTCACTGGAAAGTCCTTCTAAGTCTAAAGATTTTTGTATTGCTATATCCTCGTGGACGATGCAGTTGCGGCCCCTTTTTTTGGCCAGGTAGAGTAGATGGTCTACGTGGTCCAGAAATTCGGTGGCTGACCAATTAGCAAACGGGCTATAAGTCCCTACTCCGAAACTGGCTGTGAGCTTGATGGGTTTTGTAGGAAGGCCAAAATTATGGTTTTCAATGCTCCGTTTAAGCCTCCTGGCCGCTGAAACGGCCCCTTCTAGCCCTGTACTGGGTAATATCACGGCAAATTCTTCCCCCCCGTAACGGGCCGCAATGTCGATCTTGCGGATGTTTTTTTTGATCAAGCGGGCCAATTGTTGTAAAACCTGGTCTCCGGTCACGTGGCCATACTGGTCATTTATGCGCTTGAAAAAATCCAGATCCAAAATAATGAGCGAAAAGGGTACTTTTTCGCGTTTGGCTCTCTCTATAGCCGTTTCCAGCTGTTTTTCAAAGAAGCGGCGGTTATAAAGCCCGGTCAAAAAATCCACCGTAGCCTGTTCTTTAAAATGGACACAGGCCTGGCGTAACTCTTTGAGGAGCTTGATCAACTCCTCCTTGTCGAGCGTTTTGCCTTCCTCTACCAGCTGATCTACCAGGGCCAAAAGTTGATCTATATCCATGGGCTACTTTCTTTTCGGACATTTGTGTCCAGTAGATTACGCCTTCTTTCTCCTTTGGAGAAATGACTCCAGCAGGTAGAGACCTTCGGTGGGCCCCAAAAGGGCTACCAGGGCAAAATATATAACCGCACAGGCGAGGATGCCGGCAAACAAGACTATACCAAACCAAAGCCCCTGCAGGGAGGTGAGGAAATGTTTCACAAGATAGGCTAAAAGGCCCAGGGCCAGGCACGCCACAGCCAGACGGGAGAGCCCCCTTCCAAGGTGGCGCCAGGGCAGGGGGCCTAGGGTCAACTCCAGATAAAACAAAAGAAAGAGGCATTGGCCGGTTAGGGCCAGACTGGTCGATAGAGCAACGGCTTTAAAGCTCATGACCTTTACCAAAGACCACACCAAAGAGAGGTTTATCCCCACGGCTAAAAAGCTGCTATACATGGGGATTTGGGGGCGGCCCAGGGCGTAAAACACGGGAACAGTGATCTTGGTAAGGGCATACGCTGGTAAGGCTACAGAAAAGAGGGCCAGGGCCAGGGCGGTGTTTTGGGTATCCACAGGGGTAAAATTTCCGTGCTCAAAGATCAGGCGCACAACGGGGTGAGCCAAGATGATAAGCCCCACGGCCGAAGGAAGGGCCAGAGAAGAACCCATGAGCAACGAAGAGATGTAGGTCTTTTTAAGGTTTTCCAGGGCCCCCTGGGCTGCTTGCCGGGAAGCCACAGGCAAAATGGCCACCTGCAGGGCCACGCCAAAGAGCCCCAAAGGGACATACATGAGACGGAAGGCATAGGCCAGCCAAGATACCGCTCCCTGGCCGCAAATACTGGCAAAATAGGTGTTTACAAATACGTTTAGCTGTACGGCCGAAAGGCCAATAACAGAGGGGGCCATTAACTTAAAGATCTCCCTTACACCTGGGTCGGTTATACTGGGGGTGAAACGGAATCTAAAGCCCAGGGCCCTCAGCTTGGGCCACTGGATAAAGGCCTGGAAGATGCCTCCAAGGACCACGCCTACGGCCATGCCCGTGATGGCTGGTAGCCCGAATCTGGGTACCACAAAGTAGAGCAATACTCCTGTAGAGACGGAAATGAGGTTGAAGAGGGCCGAAGAAATAGCAGGCAGAAAAAAGGTGCCCAGGGAATTTAACATACCCCCAAACACGGCCGAAAGGCTCACCAAAAACAGGAAGGGAAACATAATACGGGTGAGAAAGGTGGACAGCTCTACCTTGCCGGCAAAACTTGAAAAACCAGGGGCGAGCAGTTTTACCAGATAAGGGGCAAATATTTCTCCTAACGCCACCAAGGTTAAGACCAAAAGCCCTATGGTGCTCAGGGCCCGACTGGCCAAGAGCCAGGTATCTTTGAGACCATATTTTTCGTGCCATTCGCTGAAGACCTTGACGAAGGCCGAGGCCAGGGCCCCTTCGGCCAAAAGATCCCTTAAGAGATTGGGTATCCGGTAGGCCACCACATAGGCGTCCATTTGGAGGCCAGCGCCAAAAAAACCAGCCAGTACCTGCTCCCGTACCAGGCCCAAAATGCGACTTATAAAGACCGCTACCGTGACAGCACGGGCCCCTTGGGCTATCTTTCTGGTTGACTCCTGAGTCATAGGGCAAGCTTAATGCCTAAGGCCTTTATAAAAAAGGCCTAAATTGGATTCTGCTTTTGACCAGGTTTATAATACGGGCTAAATAGTATAATTTAGCCTGCATCAGGTGATAAGGAATTTGCAAAGGAGGCCCTTTATCATGCCTATGGCAACCATTGAGGAGGCCCTGGAAGATATTCGTGCGGGGCGGATGATTATTGTGACCGACGACGAGGATCGGGAAAACGAGGGCGATTTGGTCTTGGCGGCCGAAAAGGTCACTCCAGAGGCCATAAATTTTATGGCCCGTTATGGTCGGGGCCTTATTTGCTTGGCCTTGCCTCGAGAAGACATAGAACGCTTGCAATTGCCCCTTCAGCCCCGACGCCATGGTAGCCGATTTGATACGGCCTTTACCGTCTCTATTGAGGCCCGCTACGGGGTAACTACCGGAATTTCCGCTTACGACCGGGCCCACACCATAAAAGTGGCCATAGATCCTCAAAGTGGCCCTGAAGACGTGGTAACCCCCGGACACGTGTTCCCCATCCAGGCCCGCGACGGGGGGGTGCTCGTGCGGGCTGGTCATACCGAGGCCTCGGTAGACCTGGCACGGCTGGCTGGTTTGAGGCCGGCAGGGGTTATCTGTGAGATTATGAACGACGACGGCACCATGGCCAGATTGCCTGACCTGGAAAAATTTGCCCAAAAACACGGGCTAAAGATAATTACCATAAGAGACCTCATTGCGTATCGCCTGCGCCACGAAAGCCTGGTAAAAAGAGAAGTCATCACCAGGCTGCCCACGGTTTGGGGCGAATTTAAGCTGTATGCCTACACTAATCTGGTTGATCCTTTTACCCACGTGGCCCTGGTTTTGGGAGAGGTTACCCAAGACCCTATCTTAGTGCGGGTACATTCAGAGTGCCTGACCGGAGACGTCTTTGGTTCTCTGCGTTGTGATTGTGGTCCGCAACTAATAAGGGCCCTGGAAATGATCGGCGAGGAGGGCCGCGGCGTACTCCTCTATCTGCGCCAGGAGGGCCGGGGTATAGGGCTGCTTAATAAGCTTAAGGCCTATGTGTTGCAAGACCACGGTAAAGATACCGTAGAGGCCAACGAGGCCCTGGGGTTTAAGCCTGATCTGCGCGACTATGGTATCGGTGCTCAGATATTGAGAGATTTGGGCGTCAAGAAGATGCGCCTTATGACCAATAACCCCAAAAAAATTATCGGTCTGGCCGGTTACGGTCTCGAAGTAGTAGAACGGGTGCCCATAGAAATACGGCCACACGCGGAAAATTACCGATATTTGAAGTGTAAACGGGAAAAAATGGGGCATCTGTTGTCCTTTTTTGATGCTTCGTTGGCCGAAAAATCTAACGAGGGGGCGTAATTGATGGGTGTACGTGTACTAGAAGGACACTTTCAGGGAGAAGGATTACGTTTTGGTATAGTAGTGGGGCGTTTTAATAGTTTTATCAGTGAAAAACTGCTCCAAGGGGCCCTGGATGCCCTTTCGCGCCATGGTGTCGATTTAGACCAGGTTACCGTGGCCTGGGTGCCTGGTTCCTTTGAAATTCCTTTGGTGGCCAAAAAAATGGCCCAAAGCGGGCGTTTTGACGCCATAATCTGCCTGGGAGCCATAATCAGGGGGGCAACTCCCCACTTTGATTACGTAGCGGCCGAGGCCAGTAAAGGGATTGCCCAGACCATGTTAGATACACAAGTCCCTATTGCCTTTGGCATATTGACCACAGACTCTATTGAACAGGCCGTGGAAAGGGCGGGAACCAAAGCCGGAAATAAGGGATTTGACGCCGCCCTTTCGGCCCTGGAAATGGCAAACCTTTTGAAAAGTTTCTAAAATGGGCGCGCGTAGAAAAGGTCGAGAAATAGCTATTCAAATCTTGTATCAGGCCGATGTGGCCGGGATGCCCCTTTCAGAGGCCTTTGAAACCTACGAAGATTTTTTTAAGCCCTCGGCCAAGGCCCTAGATTTTGCCAAAGAGCTGGTAAAAGGTGTTGCTGCTCACCAAGAAGAATTAGACGCCTGGATAGAGAGATTTTCGAAAAACTGGCGTATTGAACGTATGTCTGCGATTGACCGCAATATATTGCGCCTTGCTGTGTACGAGCTTTTCCATCGCCCTGATATACCTCCCCGGGTATCGATTAACGAAGCGGTGGAATTAGCCAAATCCTTTGGTTCAGAAGAATCAGCCGCCTTTGTAAACGGCATTTTAGATGCCCTATATAAGAAGGTTATAAACCGTGAAGAACGATCCTTTGCGCCCTGAATTTTGGAAGGCCTATGCCAAAGAGCGGGACGGAGCCCAGGAGGGCCGTTTTAGCTCTCCAGAGTTCTGGGACAAAATTGCCGAGGGCTATGATGATCTGGAACAATCTCCCTTTTATAGAGAAATGGTCGAAGAAATCCTTTCGACCATGCGTCAAAGAGGGGCCTTGGCCCCCCAGGCGCGGGTGCTTGATGTCTGTTGTGGTCCAGGAAATTACGCCCTACGTTTCGCCCCCCTGGTCAAAGAAGTGGTGGGTATTGATATATCCCCCAAAATGCTCGCTAAGTTCAGGGAAAAGGCCAGGCAAAAAGGCCTTCAAAACGTAAAAATATTGTTACAGGATTGGTATACCTTTGAGGCCCAAGAAACTTTTCATACCGTATTTGTCTCCATGACGCCTGTTTTGCACGATCTTGACTCCATAGATCGACTTTTGGCCTTGGCCCGTGAATTTTTGGTCTTGGTCCACTGGGCCGGGGTGCGAAAGAACCTTCTTTACGCCCGCATCTGGAAAGAAATCTTTGGTCGGGAGTGGAAATGGGGCCGGCCAGGGATTATCGTCCCCTTCAACTACCTTTATACCCTGGGGTATGCCGGGGATCTACGTTTTTTTACAGGTTACTGGGAGCGCAGGCGTCCTTTAGAGAAGGAGCTAGATCACTTACTTTGGCGTGCCTCACACGAGGGGATCCAGGTAGATAAAGAGGCCCGCGAAAAGATAAAACAGCTTCTTCAAGCCGAGGCCGTTGACGGACAAGTCTATTCCCGCACCAAAGTACGTATAGGCTTTCTCTTGGTCCATATCCCTCAAAGGGCACAGCCCACCTAGGGCTCTAGTCCTTCTTGTCTTCGGCCTTATCCAGAGTTAAACATAGCTGATTTTAGAAAGGGGATGACCAGATGATTAGGGCCCAGGGGCTTACGCGTACTTTTGGTTCTTTGGTGGCGGTAGAAGATATATCCTTTGAGGTACGTCCTGGGGAGATCATGGGGCTTTTAGGTCCTAATGGAGCGGGGAAGACCACCATTTTGCGTATGCTGGCCACAGAAATCGTCCCGGTGGCCGGCACCGCGGTGGTAGGAGGGGCCGATATCCTTAAAGAACCCTACCTAGTTCGTCAGAACCTGGGCTATCTTCCAGAGACAGCCCTCTTGTATGGGGGGCAGGAAGTGGGAGAATTTCTGAACTTTGTGGCAGAAAGCCGGGGCCTTTCCCCAGGGGAGAGACAAGAACGGCTGGCGTGGGTCGCTGAGGTTTGCGGTCTAAAAGAAGTGTGGGTTAAGCCCATTGGTGAGCTTTCTAAAGGGTACCGCCAACGGGTAGGGTTGGCCCAGGCCCTGGTCCACGACCCTCCATGCCTTGTCCTCGACGAGCCCACTTCTGGGCTAGATCCTCTACAAATATGGGAGTTAAGGAGGCTTATCCGGACTCTGGCCCGGCAGAAGGCCATAATCTTTTCCACCCACATATTGCAAGAGATAGAGGCCCTGGCCGACTGGGTGACCATTATAAATCAGGGAAAAATAGTGGCCCAGGGGCGTTTTTCTGATCTGGCCCGTAAAGCCTCTCCTAATTGGGGCCTCCGTGTAGGGCTGGGCCAGAAATTTGATCTGTGGTCTGAGCTCTCCCTAAAAGTGGAATACCTGGGTCTAAAAGAAGATATACACTGGTACCGCATAGAGGGTCCTTTGGGCCTGGAAGAAAAGCTCTATCACCTCTTTTGTGCCCACGGGGTAGTCCCCTTGGCCCTGCGGCGGGAAAGTGAAGACCTGGAGCAGGTATTCTTAAAGTTAATCAGCAAGGGTGGAAGCGATGTTCGGGTTTAAGGCCTTGTTTAAAAAGGAGTTACAGGCCTATTTCAACGTCCCTATTGCCTATGTGTTTGCGGTGGTCTTTCTGCTGGTGGTTAACGGCCTGTTTATGACTACTTTTTTTCTCTCTGGGCTCTGTGATATGCGGTCCTTTTTTCAGGGGCTACCCTTATATTTGGTAGTTTTTATCCCCTCCCTTACCATGCGGCTCTGGGCCGAAGAACGTAAGAGCGGCACTTTGTCTCTCCTTTATACCCTTCCTGTTTCTGAGTACACCCTGGTTTTGGCCAAGTTTACCGCGGCTTATCTCTTTACCTTGCTCGTCCTTGCTTCCACGTTGGTGATCCCGTTGATGCTTTCTGTGTTAGGATCACCTGACCCGGGGCCTATCTTTACAGGTTATTTGGGGGCTACTTTACTCACCGCCTTCCTCCTTGCCCTAGGGCTTGCTGTTTCGGCCTTTTTTACCGACCAGATCTTGGCCTTTATAGTGGCCCTTTTGGGGGGGTTGATCTCTCTCCTGGTGGGTACAAACCTGGTCTCCACTTCCATAGACAGTTGGTTGCCCGGGCTGGGCTCTTTCCTACGCGGGTCCCTGGGGCTTGGGGTCCATTACACAAACTTTGCCAAAGGTGTGCTTTCCCTTACCGACGTGGTCTTTTTCCTCTCTTTTACCCTAATTTTTTTGGTGATAAACGCCCTTACCGTGGGCAATTTCTTGCGTTATAAGGGCCGTGGTCCTTTTGGGCTGGGGGTCTTATTGCTCCTAGGCATTGGTCTTTTGGGCAATGCCCTTTTATATGACTGGGGCCTGCCGCGTTTTGATTTTACCGCCGCCAAGGTCTTTACCGTGTCCCCGGCGGCCCAAAAGGTCTTGGAAAAGCTAGAGGTGCCGGTCAAGGTTACTTACTATGTCTCCCCTTCTGCTCAGCTTCCTACACCTATGAAACATATGGCCCGCGATGTCCGGGATATCCTGAGTGAGTTTGCGGCGCTTTCGCCTAATTTTTCTTACCGAATTGTTGATCCCACCGGAGATCCAGAACTCATCGAAGCCCTAAAAAAAGAGGGTATTCTGCCCTTTTCTGTACAGACCATTGAAAAAGATCAGGTAAGCGTACGGCGTATTTACAGTGCCTTGGCCATTTCTTATATGGACAAAAAGACCGAGGTTATCCCCCAGGTCATTCCAGACAACCTTTCTACCCTGGAATACGACATAGTATTGCGGATTTTTAAGCTTACACAAAAAAGCCCTCCCCTGGTGGCTTTGTTTACCCCTGACCATGGTCCTCTTGGGGCTCAAGATCCCTTTGCATTGGCCAAAGAGCTTCTAAAACAGGATGGCTTTAAGGTAAAGGGGGTTCCCCTGGATCGACATCATCCACTCCCCCCGGAAACCCGTTTGCTCTTGGTGCTTGATCCTGGGGCCTTGAGCCGGGATCAACTTGACCAAATAGACCAATTTCTTCATCAAGGCCATCCGGTCATAATAGCAGCGCAAGGATTTAGCTATTTTTATGGCCCGGGGGCTCAGGGAGGCATAACAGCCACGGCCCTTAAAAAGGATCTTTCTATTAATCGTCTCCTAAAGTCCTATGGTGTAGAAATAGACCCCCGGATGCTTCTTGATAAGCAAAGTGCTATCCTGGCGGTCTCTTCGGCCAGGCCCATGGGCATGTTTATGGAGGTGGTACGCACTCCTGTACGATTCCCCATGCAGGTCAAAGTCCTGCCCTACCAGATGAATCGTGATCTTTCGGTAACTAGTCATCTATCGGCCCTTTTGTACCTCTGGGGGAGTGCCTTAAAGACCCATCCAGGGCTCTGGAAAAAGGCGGGCCTTAAGGCCCAGGTCCTTTTTCACTCCAGTAAAGATTCCTGGTTAAGGCCTTATACTCCGGGGCCTTTTTTACCCGAAGACCTCCTGCCTCCTAAAGGGACAGGTCGGGGGCCGTATCCCTTGGCAGTTTTACTTTCCGGGAAATTCCCACGGGCCTTTAAGTTGAAAGGGACCAGGGATAACAGACCAAGTCACCTGGTGGTCATCGGCTGTAGTAGCATGTTTGATAACCATACCCTCCAGGCCTACGCCAACGCCGATCTCTTATTGAACCTGGTGGAGAGCTTGACCCTGGGTGACGAACTGCTTTACATCCGGGCCAAGACCCAAATAGAGCACTATTTACCTAACATCAGTACCAGACAAAGGGCCTTCTGGCGCGTTTTGGTTACCGGCTTACCTCCTGTCTTGTGGATCCTGGTGGGGGTGTTGTGGGCAGGGTATCGGCGTCGGCGACGCCAAAGATGGGGGCAAGGAGGCCTAAGATGAGCCGTTGTACCCTTATCCTGCTGGCCTTGGTCCTTACCCTCCTGGTGGGAGTCTATGCCTTGCACAAATCCCCAAGATACCAGTCCAGAGAGTCAGTTTTGGTGCTCCTAGGGAGAAAAGACTGGGCCTTGGCCGATAGAATAGACGTTTACCTTGGTGATAAGGGCCAGGGCCTTAAAATGCAAAGGACTCCCAGGGGGTGGGTAATTATCACCAAATATGAAAAACCCGCCAATAAGGTATTGGTCAAGGAATTTTTAGCCAATTTAGCCCGCTTGCGCGGAGAAGAACGGGTTTGTCAAAAAGACCTACTGGCCAGATTTAGCCTGACCCCTAAAAAGGCCTTACACATTGTACTTTATCGTAAAGGAAAGCTTCTGGGACACCTGTTAATAGGCAAACGTGGTCCTACGTGGCAGAGTGTCTTTGTGCGTGAGTTCTCTTCCCCGTGTGTGTATCTTGTATGGTCTAACTTGCTGGCTCGGTTTGACATCTGGAAAGAAGTCCCTGATGTACCCAAAGAGAAGGAATTTGTGGATTTGAAGGTCCTTGATGTGCCTTTAAAAGGCCTAAAAAGCCTCAAGTTTTCCGGGACCCTTCCGGATCATAAAAGATGGTTTTGGAAAATTTATCGTCAAAAAGGAAGTTTTTTTTATTTAACTCCCTCCCGTAAAACAAGGCTTTCTGCTTCGGAGGCCGAAAAATTTCTCAGGAGATTGTTCCCGCTTTATGCCGAAAGCTTAGTAGAGCCCAGGGATTTTCCCTCGCCCACCGCCCAGGTTATCTTTCAGAGCCAGTTGGGCCGGCAAGTCCAAATAGAATTTGGGCCCTGTGGGGGTAAGAGAGGAGAACGAGTCTGTAAAGTGAGAAAAGGGCCCTATGTATACGAAGTGAGGGAGGAACTTTTAAGGCCCTTTTGGCAGGGTCTTCAGGGCCCTGGAGATTAACGGATACACACGGCGCGAATCTGTCTAAGGTCGGTTTCTCCAGCAACGACCTTCCATATGCCGTCTTGCTTTAGGGTTAGCATGCCGTTTCTCATGGCGGCGTCTCGTATTTCGTGTACCGGGGCCCCTTTGACAATAAGATCTCTAATATCGTCGTTGGCGATCAATAGTTCGTGTACGGCCAGACGTCCTTTATAGCCCGTCTGATTACATTGGCTGCACCCTTTGGGGCGATAAAAGGTGACCCCTTGGAGGTCTTCTTTTTTCAGGGGCTTTGTGGGGTGGGGGCCGTATTCGTCAATGAGCTGTTCTATTTCTTTTTCCGAAGGGGTATAGGGTTCTTTACAGTACTTACAAAGGCGTTTGGCCAGACGTTGCGCCAGTATGCCCAGCAGGGCATCGGCAAAGTTATAGGGATCCATCCCCATACCCAGGAGGCGGGTTACGGTTTCGGGGGCTGAGTTGGTATGTAACGTAGTAAAGACCAGATGACCAGTCAACGAGGCCTCGATTACGGTGCGGGCTGTTTCTTCGTCACGTGTCTCTCCAATCATTATTATGTCGGGGTCGGCCCGCAGGAAGGCCCTGAGCACTCTGGCGAAGGTAAGACCTATTTTGGGCTTTACTTGTACCTGCCGCAACCCATCTTGAACGATTTCTACCGGGTCTTCGGCCGTCCAAATCTTTTTATTTGGTCGGTTGATGTAACGCAAGGCGGCGTGCAAAGTGGTGGTTTTACCTGAACCCGTGGGCCCCACCACCAAGATTAGACCATAGGGCATTTCCAGTAATTTTTTTAGGTTTTCAAGATTTTCTGCCGAAAGACCAATGTCTTCCAGAGGCATGGCCTCCACCGAGGCCAAAATACGCATGACCACGTCTTCGTTTCCTTCAATGGTGGGGATAGTGGCCACGCGCACCTCAAAACTGCGTCCGTTTTTCATTTTAAATTTTATCTTTCCGTCCTGAGGGAGACGTTTTTCGGCAATATCAAGATTGGCCATGATTTTGTAGCGCGAGATAAGTGCACGCTTGTAGACAAAAGGTATGTTTTTGAATATGTGGCACTCACCGTCTATGCGCAACCTTACCTGGGCACCGCGTTTTCCAGTGAGGCTTTCTATATGGATGTCGGAAGCCCCTCGGCGATAGGCCTCTTCTAGGATATGGTTTGCCAGTTGAACTACGATACTATCGGCTATCTCCTCACTTTCGTCCTCACCGGCCTCTTCTTCTTCATTAATTATCTCCAAACTTTCTAATTCTTCGGGTAGGTCAAAATCAGACTTGCCGTAAAAGTAGTCTATAAATTTTTGTATATCTTCTTTAAGGGCCACACGTAGCTCGAATTTTTCGGCCTTAAGTACTTGGCGAATAAGGTCTAAACGAATGGTATCTGAAGGGTCGTCTATGACTAGGACTACACGACCTTCTTTTTCTTCTATAGGGATGCACAGGTTTTCGCGGAAGAAATTTTCTTTGATCCCTTCGATGCAGGAAGGTTTCGGGCCTACTTCTAGCTCGGAAAATTCCACAAAGGGATATCCGTAAAAGCTGCTTAAGGCCCGACCAATAGCTTCTTTGGGGATCCCAAATTCTTCAATAAGGACACTTTCGATGCTTACGTTCTTTTCTTGGGCCTTTTTTCTGGCCAGTTCATAGGTCTCTTCGTCAAGTAGACCTTCACTAAATAATAATTGTAGGCGACCATATTTTTGCTGTATTTCTCGGAGGTGTTGGATCCGTTCGGTAAGGTCTTTGTAGTTGGCATTATAATGGGAGGCCCGCATGTAGGCCTCCAAGGCCTTGTCAAAATTCAATAAGTGTTCGTAAGCCCGCCCCAGGGAATAATTTATAAATAATAGATCCTCCACCGAAAGCTGACCCAAGGCCAGGGCCTGCTGGGCTACCTCTATTAGTCGTTCGTAACGACCTGTTTCTAAGAGGAGTTCCAGGAGGTTTTTATATACTTCGGGATCTTGGAAACCTAAGGCCAGCAGACGCTCAAAGGCCTCTATAGCCTCTTCACGAAAGCCGCCTTCCTTGAAGGCCAGGGCTTCTTCCAGGGCCAGCTCTTCAGGGGTTTTTTCCTCGACGGGGGGCGGTGGCGGTGGCTGTTTTTTTTGTAATAAGTCGATCCGGGCGTTTATCTCGGCGCGGAGGCTTTCCGCCTCGGGATCCTGGCCGAGATTTTTCAATACTTCTTCGTAGGCGGCAACAGCTTCGTCAATTAGTCCTTGTTCCGCATAAATTTCGGCCTCTTTAAGGGTTTGTTCCCATCTCTGGTTCACTTCTTCCTACCCTTTTTACCCCCACTATGGGATATTTTTGGTTACCAATAACAATGGCTCCTTGGCCCTGATTTTCCTGCGGCAAGTATTGGGCCTCTTCGGGAATGGTCACGGGTTCAGCGTCGTCTACCGCCAGGGCCAGTCCTTGATCTTCTTTCCAGAGCAAAATCAGGGTTTCTCCCTGGGTGAAGCCCTTTAAAACCGGCAATTTTAGGCGACGCAATTCTTCTTCGTCTCTTTGGGCCAAGGGGCCGGAGAGTTTATTTTTAAGCCTTACAAAGGGTAAAAATCCCCACGAGCCCAGAAGGGCCTTTAAGGGAAAATACCCCGTTAAAAGGAGATCTTGCCAGTTTTCTCTTATAGGCCCAATAAAGGCTATTTCCTCGGTAGGTACCAGGTATTTTTGTAGATTTTGTTCGCATATATAGGCTTCGTGGAAAGGTGGGGCCAGTTTTTTTACCCCTTGCCTTAAAGCAGTCTTTTGGGCCTTTAATTTGCGCAGCACCTCCTGGGCCAGATCTTTAAGTTCTGGTCGCAATTCAGGGGGTAAGTCTTCTACCAGGGTTTCTATTTCGTTGATCCCTTTTCGGGTTATGTTTTGCCAATTTTTGAGCCGTGGAGACTTGTTAAACAGCCAGTCAAAGAGCACAAGTCTTTGGTAGTCTAAGGTAAGTTGCCTGATAAGCCGACGTAGCAGCTTTTCTTCTTCGGTGGCAGCGGCGCTGGGATGAGTCTTTAATTTGGTAAGTACTTTGCGCAAATGTTCAATGTAAGGACCCGGTTCTTTACCATGGATGGTGATAAGATTAAGGGCCACAATCCCTTGATGTAGAAAATGAAGCCATTCAGGACGGGCCTCGTGGGCCCTGTCTTTGAGCCATGAGCCTACCTGGTGCATAAGATCAAATATTTCGTGGAGTTCAGGGGGGCTCTTCTCCTTGGCCTCTTCAAGGGCGGTAAGGAAATCCAGACAATTTTCAATAGTAAGTTCCCACTCCAAACTCAGGAGCACCGCGGCCAGTTTTTCCAGGTCTTTTTGGCTAAGTCCCCTATCTTCTTGGGAAGAAGAGGAGAGCTCGGGTTCTAGAAGTTCGTCTAACGAAGGGAATTCTATTACCTTAGAATCGTCTTTTTCTATGGGTTCCAGCTCAAGGGGGGTCTTTAAAGAGTCGTCTTCTATTACGTTTACCTCTTCTGTCTTGGTGCTGCCAAAGATTTCGTCTATGGCCTTTTCTACCGCCAAATCAAATTCTTTGTCGTCAGGTAGACTCATAAGGCCCCTCCTTGAGCCCGCGTAATTTGTTTGCCAAAGATATATTTGCGGGCTACATATTTAACAGTGCGTTTGCTAATCTCCTTCAGGGTTTCAAATACGCCGATTCCCTTGGTAGCTGCGGCTTCGAAATAGGGTGCTCCTATGTCCTTATTTAAGTCCTCTTCTAATTCCTCTACGGAAAGGATAGGTATAGAAGAAGATATAAGATCTCGCTTATTGTACTGAAAGACCAAGGGTAAATCCTCTAATTTTAGATTGTATTCTGTTAAATTGTTGCGCAAATCAGTCAGACTTTCGATATTTTTTTCCCTCCTTTTGCGTAAAGAGTCTGCCACAAAGACTATGCCATCTACGCCTTTAAGTACCAGTTTCCTCGTGGCGCGATAATGAGATTGACCAGGTACGGTGTAGAGTTGGATACGGATGTTTAGCCCTTGTATTTTGCCCAGGTTTATGGGAAGGAGGTCAAAAAAAAGGGTCCTTTCCCCGCGCGTTTCTATAGTGAGGAGTTTGCCCCGGTATTTTTCACTTACCGCATTATAAATATAAAACAAATTGGTAGTCTTGCCCGACCTTCCTGGGCCATAGTAAACGATTTTACAGTGTATTTCGCGTCTATTTAGGTCGATTAAGGCCATAAAATTAGCTTTCTGAGAGGAGATCTAATAGTTCTTGGGCTACTTGCGTAACCCGTAGTCTTACTAACCCCAAAGGGATTTCATCGGTAAATATAGTGACCAAAATAAAATCTTTACCCACTTTACTGAAGTGAATGTTGTCTTTTTTACCCTTGTGGTAAAGGATAGAGAAATCTTCTTCACCGATTAACTTGGCAATTTGGGCCGTGGCGCCAAAATTTGCCGCGGCCAGGGCTGCAAGAGAAGTGGTGTCCACACCGTTGTCATTGCCGGCGGCTACAATGACGTTCCCTGCCTCGTCTATGAGGAGGGCCAGCGATACCCCCACCGAGACCAATTGCTTGTCTAAAACATTTTCAAGACGTTTGGCTTTCTCTTGCGTAACGATCATCATACTCATGACATTCTTTTTTTCGGTAAACGGGCCTAGGTGCTAAAATTTTTAGGAAAGGATCCGTTAGGCCGAAGATAAAAATGGGGTTTAGAACCATGGATATCGCCTCAAGACTGAAAAATTTAGATAAATTGCCCACACTGCCCCAAGTAACGCAACGTATACTTGAGGCCCTAGCCCAAGATGCCTCGGCCAAAGAGCTGGAAAAGATAATAGCAGAAGACCAGGCCCTTACCGCCAGACTTTTAAAATTGGCCAATTCTCCCCTTTATGTCGGGGCAAACCCGGTCACCAGCCTCACACAGGCCATTGTGAGGCTGGGCCTGGGAGAGGTACGTAATGTGGTGTTGACTACAGCTATGCGTTATGTGCTGACCCCTACGGCCACCTACAAAAAATTTAACATTACGCGTTTGTGGATTCACGCTATTGGGGTGGCCCGAGCCGTATACCTCTTGGCTCAAGAAGAGGGGATGGCTTCACCAGAGACTTGTTATACCGCTGGTCTTTTACACGATATCGGCCGTTTGGCCCTGACGGTCTTTTTCCCTGAGGAATTTTTACGCATATTGGCCTTAACCGAGGCCAAGGATATTTCCTTCAAAGAGGCCGAAGAAGAGCTGGGACTTTCCCATGCCGAGGTAGGGGCCCTGGTGGCGGAAAAATGGCGCTTTTCCGAAGAACTAATCCAGGCCATTAAATATCACCACGCTCCCAAACAGAACGGACGTATACTATCCATGGCCTTTTTAATCTTTAAAGGAGATATCGTGGCTAGGGCCGTAGGATTTGTACCTGAAGAAAATTTTTCTAAGCTTCCTAAATGGCCCAAGAGCTTACCCCTAAATAAAAAACTTCTGGCCAAGGTAGTCAATGTCCTCAAAAAAGAACGACAAGACCTGTTGTCTTTTTGGACCGATGTATTTGTTTCATAAATTTAATTTTATATTCCTACAGATATTTTCGATTTTAAAACATGAAAAGAAAATTACGTTAAATAAAGAAAGAATTTACGCAAATTTTTGCAAGCTTCTTTGAAAAATTCCTAACAAAGTCTTTCTTTCTTGGTTGACTTCCAATTTAATCGCTACTAAGGTCCGTTTTAGCCACTATATATCGGTGAAAAATCCTTCAAGGAGGTAAATAGATGGGTGACATTAAGAAACACGAAACGCCGACCATTGATGATCTTAAAAAGGGACCGTTTCCAAGTTTTGTAGACGACATTGAAATTTTTGGATTGAACAAAAAGAAACAGGCCTGTTTAGATCTTTTGGGGCAGTTGGAGCTTTCTTACAAGAACAAAGAGACGCACTGGAAACACGGTGGTATTGTAGGTGTTTTTGGTTATGGTGGTGGTGTTATTGGCCGTTATTCTGACCAGCAGGACAAGTTTCCGGCCATTTGGGCCTTTCATACCATTCGTGTTAACCAGCCGGCTTCGAAGTTCTATCACGTCTCGGCCCTGCGTAAGCTTTGTGATCTCTGGGATCATCGTGGAAGCGGTATGACCAACTTCCACGGTTCCACAGGTGACATGGTCCTTTTGGGCACCACCACGGAACAGCTTGAACCGGTCTTTTTTGACCTTACCCACCAGATGAATATGGACCTGGGTGGGTCAGGGTCTAACCTGCGTACGCCCTCTTGTTGTGTAGGTAAGGCCCGTTGTGAGTTCGCCTGTATTGATACTCAGGCCCTCTGTTATGATCTTACCATGACTTATCAGGACGAGCTTCACCGGCCGGCCTTCCCCTATAAATTCAAGTTTAAGATTTCTGGATGCCCCAACGACTGTGTGGCGGCCATTGCTCGTTCGGATATGTCCATTATTGGTACCTGGATAGACGATATCCGCATTGATCAAGAGGCCGTAAAGGCCTATGTGGGTGGTGAGCTCAAGCCCAATGCCGGGGCCCATGCCGGCCGTGACTGGGGGGCCTTTGATATTCAGAAGGAAGTCATTGATCTCTGTCCCACCGGCTGTATGAGCTGGGATGGCAATAAGCTCACCATTGATAACAAGAATTGTGTCCGTTGTATGCATTGTATTAACGTCATGCCCGAGGCCCTGCGGCCTGGTACCGATACCGGGGCTACCATCCTGATGGGCGCTAAGGCCCCGATCCTTGAGGGTGCCCAGCTCTCCACCGTAATGATTCCTTTTATTCGTCTGGAGCCCCCGTATGACAACCTCAAAGAAATCGTTGAAAACGTCTGGATGTTCTGGATGGAAGAGGGTAAGAACCGTGAGCGTCTTGGTGAATTGATACAGCGTGTTGGTCTGGCCAACTTCGTAGAGACCGTCAAGCTAAAGCACATCCCACAGATGATCAGAGAGCCACGTTCTAACCCGTACGTCTTCTGGAAGGAAGAAGAGGTGCCTGGTGGGTGGAAACGCGATATAGCTGAGTTCCGTAAGCGTCACCCTGCTTAAAAAACGTAAGGGGTGTTGATCTCCCCTTAAAAAATAAAAGCTTAAATAGCAAGGAGGTTATGAGATGGCCGATAAGATTTATGAAGAGATTCAAAATGTACAATTAGACGAGATTTTTAGCAAACCCTATGATCCGGAACTGGGTGAGAAACTATATAATCCTCAAAAACCCATGGAGAACCGTATTACCGATATCGGTCCTCCACACTACGCACAGTTCTTCCCGCCGGTAATCAAAAAGAACTACGGTAAATGGAAGAGCCACGAGATTATCGAGCCCGGTGTAATTAAATATACCAGTGAGACTGGTGATGTGGTTTATGCGGTACGTTGTGCTACGCCGCGTCTGGCCACCACTGATTACATCCGCGAAATATGTGAGATCGCGGAAAAATATTGTGAGGGCTATGTCCGGTGGACTACTCGTAACAATATTGAGTTCCACGTCACCGACGAAGAGAAGCTTCGGGCCCTGCTTGACGATCTAAAGGGTCGTAAACACCCGGGTGGTTCCTATAAATTCCCGGTAGGTGGTACGGGTTGCAGTGTGACTAATATTGTTCATACCCAGGGTTGGGTCCACTGTCACACCCCGGCTATCGACGCCTCTGGTATCGTGAAGTCCGTTATGGACGATCTCTTTGAAGACTTTCAGAATATGAGGCTTCCGGCCAAGGTCCGTATCGCCCTGGCCTGTTGCTTGAATATGTGTGGTGCCGTGCACTGCTCTGACATTGCTATTCTGGGTATTCACCGTAAGCCCCCGCTAGTTGAAGACGAACGTCTAGAATACGTGTGTGAAATTCCTCTGGTAATCGCTGCTTGTCCTTTGGGGGCTATTAAGCCGGCTACCGTAGAGATCGACGGCAAGAAGAAAAAGACCGTACGCGTAAACGAGAGCCGTTGTATGTTCTGTGGTAACTGTTACACCATGTGTCCAGCCATGCCGCTGGCCGACGGTGAGGGTGATGGTATAGCTATCCTGGTGGGTGGTAAGATCTCTAACCGTATTTCGGCACCTAAGTTCTCTAAACTTATTATTCCTTATATTCCCAACGAGCCACCTCGTTGGCCTACTACCGTAAAATGGGTCAAGAAGATTCTGGAGACCTATGCGCAGCATGCTCGTAAGTATGAGCGCGTGGGTGACTGGGCAGAACGTATAGGTTGGGAGAAGTTCTTCGAGCTCTGTGAGATTCCGTTCTCGGAAAAGACCATGGATGATTATCGTTTGGCTTACGATACCTATCGTACATCCATGCACTTTAAGTTCACTAGTCATGTGGAAATAAAATAAGGGGGTTTCCTTATGGAAATGGAAGAAATAAAACAAAAAATCTTGGAATTTATGCAAAAAAAGGCCAAGTCAAAGTCAAAGATCTACTTGAAGGATATGCAGCGTGCTATTCCTGATGCCAAGCCCATGCAGATCAAAAAGGCGGCTAATGAGCTGGTCCGGGAGGGGAAACTCGAGTACTTTTCCACAGGTAGTACCGTGATGTATAGCTTGCCTGGTCAGGATCTGGAAAAGGGAATGACATCTGAGTAGATCCTGTTAAAGGGTTGAATTAAAATAAGGGCCGCTTTAGCGGCCCTTATTTTGTTCTTCATGCTTTAAATCTTTACTATCTTGACGGGTACGACTGTCTCTTTGACCAGAGCCAGACTGTTTACCACCCGCAGTTTTTCAAACAAGAAACGTATTTTTTTCCCTAGATCGGTCATAATAGAGGCCTTTACCTCAGGGGGTAGATCCCACCAATCCTTTTTGAAGGGGCCAAAACCACGTTTTCTGGTCTTGTAGATAAATTGGGCCTCTGTAAGTCCCTCCTTCCACTCTGAGGCAAAGTTCTTTTTGAGAAATTCATATATTTTTTGACGAAAACTCTCTGGTAGGGCTGGGTGGTCGTAGATAAGGTTTTGAAATCCGGTGGCCAAATGTATTTCACAGCATTTTACCTCGGGAAAGAGGTGGAACATCTCTTCGGGAAGGGTAGAGGCCCCGTGTTGTACGGCACCTGCTAAACCGTATTCTTGGCGTGCCAACTCGGAAAGTGTGCGCAAAGTATCAAAGTCGACGGCTACCTTGGCTACAGAACCATCTGGTAGGACCACTCCCCCATGGCTGGTACCTGTTTGTACACTAATTTTAGAAAGCCCGGGTCTTTGAGAACAGGTTTGATTAAAGCCGTCTAAAAAGGCCCGTAGTTCTTCGGGCGTACTATTGTGTCCCCCAATTTCACCGATTTCTCCACCCAGGTTTACGTGTATCCCGGCAGGTTCTTTCTCTCGGATGTACTGGGCCATCTCGGCGGTCACTTCGTAGTTTAGCCTTTGTTGTTCAGTCACGGTCTCTTTTTCTATCTCTACCAGAGTGGATGCATCGATATCGATTTGATAGAATTCTGCCTCCAGGGCCTCGTCTATTAGTTTTTTGATCTGGGCCTTTTCCTTTTCCGGTTCGGCAAAAAAGCTCTTCCGTTTCAGTTGAAAGTGATCGCCCTGGATAAAGACCGGCCCTGACCATCTTTCTCTAGCGGCGGCCACGGTAATAACGGTGGCGTACTCCAAAGGCCTCTGTAAGGTATAGGCCATTTCGGAACGGGCTATTTCAAATATTATGGCCCCTACCTGCATTTCTTTGGCCGTCTGAAAGACCGTGCGAGCAAAGTCGTAGGTGAGTCCGCGTATGTTTATAGCGGGTACAGTAAAACCGGGAAAGTTTTGGGCCATTGCTTGGTAGAGGCCAAATATGGAGGCTGGTATAGCCCCTAAGGCCTTAGCTACTTCCTTGAGTAGGGTGAGACGTTTTTGCTTCTCTTCACGGTCGGCGGTAAATACGGCTTGGTAGATCCATTGGTCTAGATTCTGGCGTACCTTTTCGGGATCTTCCAAGATAAGCTGGCCGTTTTCTAATTTAATGTGGTCATACATGTTTTCCCCCTTAATTGGCCTTTTTCCGATACAATCTATATTTCGACCAAAAGCTTAACTTAGTCAAAGACTATAATTCCTTTAGGCGCGAGGCAAGGGAAGTCCACTTTTGTTTGAGGTCTTTTAAGTCCTTAAATTCGATCTGTAGTAAAATGGAATCTCTTTCAAAGGAGGGGGAGGGGGAAAGTCTCATCCCGGGTATGGAGAGTCGCTGGGTCAGTTTTTTAAATTCTTCCTCTCGACGGGTCAAGAGAGGTTGCCACCATTTTTTGAGGAGGAGGTATAGTTTTTCTGTCTTTTGGGGGGCAGATAGCCGTTGATCTGTTATTATTTCTTTTATTGCGGGCTGTCTTAGAATTTCCGTTATAGATTTATCTTCTCGCTGGGCCAAGTCTTTTAATATCTCTAATATTTGTCTCTGTCGGTTACTACCCGGTCTCAGCATCCCGAAAAGACTGATTATCTGGTGACGATCTTGTGCTTCTAATCCTAAGAGTTGAAGGGCTAAGTGGGGGGTAATAATGTCTTCTAGCAGTAGTTTCTTGGCCTCTTCTTCCAAAAAATTTAGGGCCAAGAGAAATTGTAAGTTTTTGTAGGCCTTAGAATAACCGAGCCGGGGGAGAATTTTTTTTATCACTTCTTCTTCGGTCAAGAAATGTAAAAACTTTTCTACCACCAAGGCTTGTTCAATAATGTTAAAGCCTCTGGTGTTCCTGTTTTCTTCGAAAGAAATAGTTAGACAGGTGAGATCGTTTATCCAGGAAGGTAATATTTTACACAGGGTTTGAGGAATGCCTAGACGCTTTGCGGCTTTCAGGCGTCCTCGGCCACAAATAATTTGGTATTGGTCTTTCTTTTTTCGTAAGACAGGGGGGTGAATAATGCCTACGAGATCTATGGAATCAAGCAAATTTTGGGCACGACAAGGATAGGCCAGACAAAAGGCCTCGTCGTCAAAATCAATATCCTCAAGGCTTATGAAACGGTGCTTAAAATGCAATCAGTTATTTCCTTCCCTGTAAGACGTCTTAGCGCTTCAATGTAGCGCCCTCTAGTTTTTTCGATGATATCTGGGGGTAATTCAGGAGCAGGCGGACGTTTGTCCCAACCTATTTGTTCTAACCAGTCTCTTAAAAACTGTTTGTCGAAACTTTTTTGGGGGCGACCTGGTTCATAGTCGTCTTTGGGCCAAAACCTAGAGGAATCAGGGGTAAGGATTTCGTCTATGAGGATGAGGTCGCCCTGGTAAATACCAAATTCAAATTTGGTGTCGGCTATTATGATGCCCCTTGTTTCGGCATAGGTAGAGGCCTTCTGGTAGATCTCAAGGGAGATATCGCGCACCTTAGAGGCCAGGTCTTTGCCGATGAGTTTAGCACATTCTTCAAAGGAGATGTTTACATCATGCCCCTCTTGGGCCTTGGTGGAAGGGGTAAATATGGGTTCAGGTAAACGGTCCGCTTCACGAAGATTTGCCGGTAGTTTAAGCCCACAGACAGTCCCTGTTTTTTTATATTCCTTTAGGCCTGAACCAGCTAAATAGCCTCGCACAATGCATTCTATAGGTAGGGGCTTAGCTTTGATTACTAACATACTGCGGGAGGCAAGTTCGGCCCGGTAGGGCTGGCACTCTTCAGGATAATGCTCTACGTCAGCGGTAACCAGGTGGTTCTTGATGGTATTTTTGAAAAAATCAAACCAGAACAGAGACATCTGGGTTAAGACTATCCCTTTGTCCGGGATAGGGTTGGGCATGACTACATCAAAGGCCGAAATACGATCTGTGGCTACCATAAGGAGGTGTTGGCCCAAATCATACAGATCTCTTACCTTTCCACGATTTTTAAGCCTTAGCCCGGGAAAGGATGTTTTAAATACAGGTTTTGCCATTAAGCCGCCCTCTTTGACACCCGTCTGGTCCGTTTCTTGAACCTCGAAGCCAATTTTCGATAGCGCTTATAAAGCAACAAGTCTCCCTTTTCTTTGGCCTCTTCCGCAAGCTTTTTAAACTTGGCCACCTTGGCCTTCAATTCTCTTACACTACCACCCACCTTACGTGGTTTTTCCTCGATGCCGTATATTTTTTTCAGTACAGAAATAAGTTCTTCTTTGTTCATACCGTGTACGCCCTGAATCTCAGGGATCTGGAGGGCAATTTCACGCAGTTCTTTAACCGTCATCTTTTCCAGCTTTTTTTCAAGTTTAGGCAAATCAGCCATTTTTACACCTCCCATAATAACTGCTGGCAATGTAAACAAAAAAACAGGAAAATATCAAGACCTTTTGGGTACGATATAAAAGAGGGAAAAAGGGGCCCTTAAGGGCCCCTTTCTTAATCGGCCTTGAGGCCGAGTTCTTTTTCTTTTTCGGCTATGATCAGCCGGGTGCGTACAATGGTGTCTGGAGTGAGGCTCATGGAGTCTATACCACACTCTACCAAAAAGGCTGCAAAATCTGGAAAGTCACTGGGGGCCTGTCCACAAATACCAATTTTTCGCCCCTTTTCTTTGGCCACCTTTATCACCTGGCGGATGAGTTTTTTCACTGCTGGATTACGTTCGTCGTAAATATGGGAGACCAGTTCGGAGTCACGGTCAAGACCTAAAGTAAGCTGGGTAAGGTCATTGGAACCAATGGAAAATCCGTCAAACACTTCGGAAAACTGGTCGGCCAAGATTACGTTACTGGGGATTTCACACATTACGTATATTTCAAGCCCGTTTTCTCCTTGCTTAAGACCGTATTTTTCCATTACTTTGACTACCTTTTTCCCTTCTTCTACGGTTCGACAGAAGGGGATCATGGCCTTTACGTTAGTGAGGCCCATTTCATCCCGTACCTTTTTCATGGCCTTGCACTCTAGGGCAAAGGCGGGCTCAAAATTGGGGTCATAATAGCGAGAAGCCCCTCGCCATCCGATCATGGGATTGTGTTCTACGGGTTCGTAGAGATAACCTCCTATAAGGTTAGCGTATTCATTACTCTTAAAGTCAGACATGCGGACGATTACGTCTTTGGGCCAGAAGGCTGCTGCAATCATGGCGATGCCTTGGGCCAAAATATCCACGTAGTAATCGGCCTTATTGGTATACATGGAGGTTTTTTCGTCGATAAGTTTGACCACTTCCCGGATCTTTTTGTCCCGCCGGGCCTTCTTTTTGAGTTCCTCATAGTTAAGCAAGGCCAAGGGATGAATGGCGATGTGCGAACCAATGATAAATTCCAAGCGTGCAAGCCCCACACCGTCGTTAGGTAGTTGTCCTTGACTGAAGGCCTGCTCTGGTATTCCCACGTTCATCATGATTTTGGTTTTTGTCTTAGGAATCTTAGTAAGGTCAATACGTTCTACTTCAAAGGGGATAAGGCCTTCGTAGACCAGCCCTTCTTCTCCTTGAGAGCAGTCTACGGTGACTTCCATACCGGTTTTTATTACTTCGGTGGCCTTGTCAGTGCCTACAATACAGGGTATGCCCAGTTCGCGGGAGATAATAGCAGCGTGACAAGTACGGCCTCCCCGGTTGGTTACGATGGCCGAGGCAATTTTCATGATTGGTTCCCAGTCAGGGTCGGTCATGTCGGTGACCAATACTTCGCCGGCCTTAAACTCCTCGATATTGGAGACGTTTTTGATAACCCGGGCCTTACCTTGGCCTATTTTGCTGCCCACAGCCTTCCCGGTAACCAAGACTTTACCTTGGCCTTTGAGTTTATATATTTCGTAGTACTGCTCTTTTTTGGTCCCGTGTACCGTCTCGGGTCGGGCCTGGACAATAAAGAGCTCTCCCGTACCTACTTCCTTGCCGTCACCGTCTTTGGCCCACTCAATATCCATGGGACGACCGTAATGCTCTTCAATGATGATGGCCCACTGGGCAAGTTTCAAGATTTCGTCATCTGAGATACAGAACAGTTTTTGGAGCTTTTTAGGGGTCTTGAGGTTCCTTACCGGGCAGCGCTCACTGGTACCGTAAACCATACGGTATTCTTTAGAGCCTAGTTTTTTGGAAAGGATGGGCTTGAAGCCCATCTTTAACGTGGGCTTGAATACGTAGAATTCATCGGGGTTAACCTTGCCTTGGACAACATTCTCGCCCAGTCCCCAGGCGCCAGTAATGTAAACTACGTCTTTAAAGCCGCTTTCGGTGTCGATGGTAAACATAACCCCTGAGGAAGCAGCATCACTGCGGACCATCTTTTGAATAGCCACCGACAAATAGACGTTAAAGTGGTCAAAGCCTTTGTCTTGCCGGTAAGAGATAGCTCTATCCGTAAAGAGAGAGGCAAAACAGCGTTTTACAGCGTTAATGACGTTTTCCACCCCCTGGATGTTGAGATAAGTATCTTGTTGACCAGCAAAAGAGGCGTCGGGAAGGTCTTCGGCCGTGGCTGAAGAACGTACCGCTACGTCTACGCTTTCTCCGTACTCTTCTTCTAACTTGTGGTAGGCCTCTTCTATTGCTTCCGCAAGCTCCTTGGGCATTTGGGCGTTTAGGATGAGATGACGTACTTTTTTGCCCCGCCTCTGTAAGTCTTTGATGTTGTGTGTGTCAAGGCCTTCTAAGGCCTGGCGGATTTGCTCGTCTAGTTTGTTTTCCTTTATAAAATATCGATAGGCTGCTGCAGTTACGGCAAAACCATTGGGTACCTTTACACCTTTAGAAGTGAGGTTACGATACATCTCTCCTAAAGAAGCATTTTTGCCTCCTACTAAGGGTACATCTTTGATGGAAATCTCTTCAAACCAGAGAATAAGAGGCTCTTTAGACATCATACTCCTCCTTTACATTATTATTTTGTGGGGGGTGTTTTCCCAAAGGAAATTGGGAAGCGACTGGAAATTTTTGGTTTTTGTAATAAATTGCTTTAATATTTTTCCCATAAGAGATCAAAAATTTTTCCAACACCCATAATTGAGCTTAGCAATGGCCAAGCTTTAATGTCAAGAAATTTGAATTGAAGAACGATTTTATCCTCGTAAAAATTGGCTTTAGCTTTTGGTTCACTTTTCTTGTTGGTTTTATATCGGTTTTAGGAGATGAATACATTACCTTGGGGCATCTTAGACGACACGGATTGGCGTATTCTCAAAGACCTTTACGCGTTGGCCCCCGATTGTGCCAAATTTTTAGCTCGCCGGTTACGTCTGGATCTCGGAGAAACCATGAAACGTTTAAAAAGGCTTGAGAACCTTGGCTTTTTAGAACGAGTGGAAGGACGTTTTTTGCGTAAAAAGGGGTTAAGACGTCCCAAACATATGAATCACACTTATTACGAGCTTACCCGTTCGGCCAGGCTATACCTACGTACAGTATTATTCGAGGCATAACATCTCTATAAAAACAGTTTAGTTCTAAAAGCGAGGGAGGTTGCATGATGGAATTTGAAGAAGAGGTCAGCACAGTGCCTGTTGAAGAGGAGACCATAGAGGTACCGGAATCCTTACCTTTGATGGCGGTAAGGGATATAGTCTTTTTCCCGGCCATGGTCATCCCCTTGTTTGTGGGCCGGGAGGCCTCTTTGGCGGCGTTAAACGAGGCCTTAGAAAGGGACCGACTCATCGTCCTTTCTACCCAAAAAAAGCCTGAAATAGAAGATCCTACCCCTGAAGACCTTTTTTCTGTTGGGGTTATTGCCTTGGTGATGCGCACCCTAAAGTTGCCTGATGGCCGGCTCAAGGTCCTGGTCCAGGCCTTAGCCCGGGCCAACATCGTAGAATATATTCAGAAAGAGCCCTTTTTTAAGGTGCGCATCGAACCCATTAAGGAGGCTGAGCCTGGAGAAATAGATATCGAAACCGAAGCATTGACCAGGTCGGTAAAGGAAACAGCAGAGAAGGTTTTTGCCCTTCGTGGACAACTAAACCCCGATTTGACCGCCATTCTAGATAGCCTTGAGGAACCAGGTCGACTAGCCGACATTATCGCCACTCATTTGCGTCTAAAAATAGACGAGGCCCAGGAACTGCTAGAGACTCTAGACCCTTTGGACAGACTCCAGAAACTACACAAGATTCTCCTTAGAGAGCTTGAAGTAGCCACCGTGAAGGCCAAGATCCAAACCGAGGCCCAAGAGGAGATGAACCGCACCCAAAAGGAGTATTTTTTGCGAGAGCAGTTACGGGCCATAAAACGTGAGTTGGGGGAGGTAGATGAACACGCCCAAGAAATAGAAGAATTCCGCGAAAGGATTAAAAGGGCCCGCATGCCCAAAGAGGTAGAAAAAGAGGCCCTTAAACAACTGCGTAGGCTGGAAATGATGCATCCTGACGCCGCCGAGGCTGCTATTATTCGGACCTACCTGGAGTGGTTAGCGGAGTTACCTTGGCGGAAACAAACCAAAGATAAATTAGACCTCAAGAGGGCCCGCAAGATACTAGATGAAGATCACTATAACCTGGAAAAAATAAAAGAGCGTATACTGGAATATCTTGCTGTACGCAAACTGAATCCCAAGGCCAAGGGGGCTATTTTGTGCTTTGTAGGGCCTCCAGGGGTAGGTAAGACGTCTTTAGGGCGTTCTATTGCCCGGGCCCTGGGGCGCAAGTTTTTGCGTATTTCTCTAGGTGGGGTACGCGATGAGGCTGAGATCAGGGGGCATCGGCGCACCTATATCGGGGCCATGCCCGGGCGCATTATACAGGGGTTAAAACAGGCAGGCACCCGAAACCCCGTATTTATGATCGATGAAGTAGATAAATTGTGTGCCGATTTTCAAGGAGATCCCGCCGCGGCCCTGTTGGAAGTATTAGATCCCGAACAGAACAACTCCTTTGTAGATCATTATCTCGGTGTGCCTTTTGATCTTTCGCGCGTGATGTTTATTGCTACCGCCAATATGGTAGATCCTATTCCTCCAGCCCTTAGGGACCGTATGGAGATTATCTATTTGTCTGGTTATTCTACAGAAGAAAAGCTGATTATTGCCAAAAAGTACTTGCTTCCACGCCAGATCAAAGAGCACGGGCTCGATTTTAAGCTCGTCTGTCTCTCCGATGATACCCTCTTAAAGATTATAGATTTTTATACGGAAGAGGCCGGTTTAAGGGAGCTAGAGCGAAAACTAGCCGCTATCTGTAGGAAAATAGCCCTAAAGATTGCCGAGGGGCAAAAGGGACCCTTTAGGATAAGTCAGCGTAATCTTTCCAAGTATTTAGGACCTCCGATTTATATCCCCGAGCTAGAACAAGATACCGATCAAATAGGTGTGGCTACCGGGCTTGCCTGGACGCAATATGGTGGGGAGGTGCTTTATGTGGAGGCCTTGGTGATGGAAGGGAAGGGGAACCTAATCCTGACTGGTCAGTTAGGAGAAGTGATGAGGGAGAGTGCCCAGGCCGCCCTCTCCTATACTCGTTCCAGGGCCAAAGAGCTGGGTTTAAAGCCCAATTTTTACGAAAAGTACGATATACATATCCATGTGCCCGCCGGCGCCATCCCCAAAGATGGCCCCTCGGCTGGGGTAACCATGGCTGTAGCCATGATTTCGGCCCTTACTAAGGTGCCTATATCTAAAGATATCGCCATGACTGGTGAAATTTCTTTGCAAGGAAAAGTCTTACCCGTAGGGGGCATAAAGGAAAAGGCCTTGGCGGCCCTGCGTAAAGGGATAACCAAGGTGATAATACCTGAAAAGAACGTAAAAGACCTGGAAGAAATTCCTAAGGGTATGAGGCGCAAGATCGAATTTATGCCCGTGGCGCATATGGACGAAATCTTAGAAAAGACCTTGCTTTGGGAGAAAAGGAAGGTCAAAAAGTCCTCAAGGAGGCGCACAAAGACATGAAAGCACGGGTTTTTTTACTAAGATGGGTGGTTTTCCTGGGGGTTATCGCCAGCTGTTTGGCCGTACACGCCGAGACATATAATCTACTTGATGATCTGGGCTTTTGGTTAAAGTATCGCTATCAAACCCTGGAACAGAAAGAACTAACTAATTTTATAGACCAAAAAGGCTTTGAGGGGGCACGCTTTTTCTTTAGCGATCTAGATCGTTGGCTTACCTTTGATCTGCGTGAATATCTGCATGATTGGCACGTGAAGGTGAGTCTTTTGTCTTTGAAATATCGAGACCTTAAGCATCGTCCAGATCCCTTAGCGGCAAAGGTCATAAAGGAATATCAGGAATGTCTCGTTCGGGGGGAGAAGGTTATGCCTCGGGTCGTGGTCGATAAAAGGAATAAAGAACTAATATATCGTTATTTTATACCCATTTATACGAAAAAAAGCTGTTTAAGGTGTCACGGCAATAAGTATCAGTTAATTCCTTCTTACGCCACAAAGATAAAGGCCTTTTATCCTGAGGATCGGGCTGTGGGCCTAAAAGAAGGAGATTTGCGTGGGGTAATAAGCATAGATATTCCCGCCCAATCTGTAAGGTATCTTGTCTCCAGCCAGTGATAGGTAAGGGGGCTCCGCCCCCTTTGTTATTAACAGCTTCAACCACTACCGCAGTTGCGCGCATCACAAGACATGTAATCAAAAGATGTGGCTTCGCGTACCTCTTCCACCTTGATTTTCATCTTTATATTATGTCCGGCAGCAGGATGATTAAAATCGGCCAGGATCCTGTGGTCGTCTAGTATTTCTTTTACCAGAAACATTACTTGACGGCCTGAAGGGGTGATCTCTTGATAATATTCGCCCTCTTTAATCATTTCCGGGTGTTTTATCTGACTGAGAGGGATCTCTTGGACCAGACGTTCGTCATAATTTCCGTAGGCTTGCTCTGGGGGGATGGTCACCACCAGTTCGTCCCCTTCGCTGCGGCCTACCAGGGTTTCTTCAATAAGGGGCATAAGGGAGTCTCTTCCGTATAAAAAATTGACCCTCATAGGGCGGGCAAACCATTCTGGAGTGTCTCTACCCTCTATCTCTAACTGGTAAGTAATGGTTACCACCCTGTTGGGGCCTATCTTCTTGGTAAAAAGATCCATATCTTCCTCCGAACAATAGTTTCTAATTAATAAAGCCTTAAAATATATCCCTGTCAAATAGAACTTTTTCACAAGCCCGGTGATAGGGGAATTATTTCTATACGGTGGGGGACAGTAGGGTGTACCCGGGAAGGGCCTTCTATGAGGAGGATGGCGTCACCCTGAAAGGCATATTGATCTATGAATTTCGATACAGTTTTTTCCCAATGTAGGGGTTTTTTACCGTAGTAAACAGGCCAGACCCCGAAGGAGAAAATCAGTTCTTGACAGGTCTTTTCGTGATTACTTACGCCCAATATCCAGCAAGGTAGGCGAAAACGAGATACTTTTCTGGCTGTAGTACCACTTTCCGTGGGGCAAAATACAGTGGCTATGTCCATGTTTTTGACTATATTGTGAATGCTTTCCGACACTAGGTCTACTATAGAGCGGGGTTTTTGGGGTTTGACACAGACCATATTGAAGAACCGTTCACGCTCTAAAAAAGGCTCTGTGGCCGCGGCTATCTTGGCCAGCATTTTGGTGGCCTCCACCGGGTACTTTCCTGTAGCTGACTCCTCAGAAAGCATTACGGCATCGGTTCCGTCTAGAATAGCATTGGCCACGTCGGTGGCTTCGGCCCGGGTGGGGCGTTTGTTGTGGGTCATGGATTCTAGCATTTGGGTAGCGGTAATGACGGGCTTGCCGTAGGTAAGGGCCTTTTGAATCAGAGATTTTTGGACTATAGCAATCCTTTCTAAGGGGATTTCAACCCCCAGGTCTCCTCGGGCAATCATGATACCGTCAGCCACCTCTAATATTTCATCGATATGTTCTAAGGCTTGGGCGCGTTCTATCTTGGCGATAATAAACGGGTTATATCCTAGGTCTGAAGCGGCCTTTCTGACAGCCAATACGTCCTGGGCGCATCCCACAAAAGATTGACTTACGGCATCAACTCCATGTTCCAGGGCAAAGGCTAGGATCTCTTTATCTTTGGGGGTGAAAGCGCATACTCCCAAATCAACGCCAGGGAAATTTATCCCCTTACGTGAGCGCAATTCTCCTCCTACCACCACCGTGCAAATCACGTCTTGGTCTTTTATCTCTTCTACCTGTAACTGTATTAGACCATCGGCTACATAGATCAGGCTGCCCTTTTTTACTACCTTGAGGAGCTCGGGCCAATATACCGGGGCTATGTTTTCGTTTCCCAAGACCGACCTGGTAGTCAAGACAAATTTTTGGCCCCGTTTCAGATAAACAGGCTCTTTTTCAAGCACTCCTAAGCGGATTTTGGGTCCAGGTAGGTCGGCCATGAGGGCAACCCTCTTTTTGAGCTCCTTAGCAGCCTTGCGTACCCGACGTATTACCTGAGCGTGAGTCTTAAAATCGCCGTGGGAAAAATTTAACCGGACGATGTTTAGCCCTGCTTTCATCAGGTCCTTTATGGTGCTTAGATCCTCCGAGGCCGGCCCAATAGTACATACGATTTTGGTCTTGTGGGAGGGTAGTTGCATAGGGCTTGCTCCTTATCAGGTTAATATTTTTGTTTTTTGTGCCAACAGTTAATAATCTAGTTAAGATATTTCGGTTAATTTCTACTCAGTGTTTATGCTTTTCTAATAGCTTGTTGTAATAGTCGATAACCTCTCGCCGGGAAAGCATGCCCAGGAATAAGCGGGGGTTTTTTTCCGCCACCACCGGGAGTTGATCAATATTTCGGATAGTAAATTTGCGCATAACCGAGTGAATGTCTTCCGTGGGGCTTACGGTAATTACATCTCTGCGGGCGATATCCTTAATTAGCAAGAGTTTTTGTAATATAGGGTCAAATAAATAAGACCTTATATCATTGATAGAAAATATGCCCACTAATTCTCCTTGGCTATTTACCACGGGGAAATAATGTTGCTGGGTGTTTTGGAAGAAACGTACAAACTCTTCAAAGGACATGGTCTCGGGGACAAGGGACCATTTTTTTCTTTGCGGGTCAAAGATATCGTCTACTTTTAGGCCGTATAAGATATCGTGGGAAAACTCGCCGTAGTGGGCTGGAGATTCGAATTTAGTGGGTACTTGTCCTTCGTATAGGCTTTGATACCGAAAGTTCCCGGCCAAAAAGCGCTGTACAGTATAAGAAATAGTTACCGACAAGGCCGAGGCCCCTAATAGGGGGAAGGCTCCGGTCATCTCGATGACCATAAAGAGACTGGCTAAAGGCACGCGTGCTGCTGCCCCAAACAGAGCACACATACCTACCACTACGTAAGCGTGCGGAGATTGGTGAAATAAGTGGGCCACCACCCCTCCAACCATGGCTCCTACAAATAGGCTAGGGGCAAATACTCCCCCCGAGCCACCGGAACCTACGGTAAGAGACAAGGCCATTATCTTGGCCCAGATAAGGATGAGCATCAGGCCAAGGGGTAAATGGCCGTCTATAGCCCTTTGGATCCAATAGTAACCACCCCCCAGGACCTGGGGAAACTTAAGGGCCATAAGGCCTACCAGTAGTCCCCCTAAAGCCGGTTTTAAGTAGTTACTAATAGGTAAACGACGAAATATATCTCTGGTGCCGTAAAAGGCAGGGGGTAGAAACGTGGCTACTACACCGGCCAGGATACCCAGGGCCGCAAAAAAGAGATATTCTTCCAGACTGGTTACCCGAATATTGGTCGGAAAGCGAAATATGGGGTCCCAGCTAACCAGTACGCCGGTTAAGGTATAAGCCGTAACCGAGGCAAATAGGCTAAAGAGTACGGCATGCGCTTCTATATCTACTTCGGAATACAAGATACCCACCGAAAAGAGGGCTGCACCTATAGGGGAACGGAATACGGCCCCAAGGCCTGCGGCCATGCCGATCAACAGGAGTAGCCGTCTTTGGGGGACAGGGCGGTTGGTAAGAAAGGCATAAATAGAGGCAATGCCCGCACTAATCTGGACCACGGGCCCTTCACGACCGGCAGATCCTCCCGAACCAATGGTAATAGCAGAGGCCAACATTTTTACTAAGGGTACCCTGGGCCGTATATATCCTTCGGTCTGATGAAAGGCCTTTATGGCCGCATCGGTGCCGTGTCCTTCGGCCTCTGGGGCCAAACCATAGACTAATAGGCCGGAAAAGAGCCCACCCAAACTGGTAGCTAGGGGTAAAAGCCACCAAAAATAGGTCTCTTTGGGCGCCCCGGGATGGTAGTGAATCCAACGCTCTAAAAAGAGATAATGGGTTTTATCTACCAGGAAAGTAAAAATGAGGGCGGAGACCACGCCAATCAGGCCCAAGAAAAAGGCATCAATGAAAAGACGCGTGTATTCTTTTTTCAAGTTTGTTACCCACGGGAGGCCCGACGTTTAAATTCGTTTAGCCTCTGGTTATAGAAATTTATCACCTCGCGTCGCGAAATCATACCCAAAAACCGGTGTGGATCATTATCGGCCACCACCGGAAGTTGGTCAATATTGCGTATGGTAAATTTGCGCAATACCGTATTGATGTCTTCGGAAGGGTGAGTAGTGATAACGTCTCGTCGGGCAATGTCTTTGATGACCAATATATCTTTTAGATCTTCGTCAAACAAAAAGGGCCGGACGTCATTTACGGAAAAGATGCCTACAAGACGTCCTTCTTTGTCTACTACAGGAAAGTAATGCTGTTCTGTACGTCCAAAGACCTTTAAAAATTGTCTGAAACTCATATCTTCGGGGATTACGGCCCACACTCTGCTGGGGCGAAAGATATCTTTTACCTTGATGTCGGCCAGTATGTCGGTGAAGAATTCACCCCGGTGGGCAGGCGAGTGTACTGGGGTAGGCACCTGCGACTCGTATAAACTCGGGTAGGGCAGATAGTTGGAAAGTATAGTCTGGATGACATAGGCTAACATGACCGATAGGCCTGCAGCAGGCAGGAGATGAAATCCTCCGGTAATTTCTACCACAATAAGGCTGTTGGCAATAGGGGCGCGGGCGGCTGCGCCAAAAACAGAGGCCATACCTACCACAATGTAGGCCGCTGGATTTTGGTGGAACAGACTGGCTACAAAGCCGCCCAGCATTCCCCCTACGTATAAGCTCGGGGCAAAATCTCCACCTGACCCCCCTGAACCAACAGTCAGGGCAAAGCCAAGACACTTGGCAAAAGCGAGGGTCAACATGAGGTTGCCAGAGAGGTCTCCGTTAATGGCGTGTTGTACCCAGCCATAGCCTATACCTAGTATTTGGGGTAAGGCCAAGGCCAGTAGGCCCAATAGGAGGCCTCCTAAAGCAGGCTTTAAAAAGAAGGGGAGGGGAAGTCCTTCGAAGAAACTGTGGACAACTCCAAAGACGTTGGGCATTATGGCCCCCATTATCCCGGAAAAGACGCCCAATACCGCAAAAAATAAGTATTCTTTTCCGGAAATATCCGTTACCGATGGGGGAAGAGAAAACAGGGGGTTCCAGCCTCCGCTTAAAAAGCCTATGAATACGTAAGCCACCACCGCCGAAATAAGGGTGTAAAGGAGGGCTTTAGATTCGAATTCTATTTGGCTATATAGGACTTCAATGGCGAAAAAGGCACAACCAATGGGAGACCTAAAGATGGCCGAAAGTCCAGCAGCCATTCCCATCAGGAGAAGAAGCCTCTTTTCGTGGGGAGGGCGTTTGGTCAAATGGCCGTAAATGGCCCCGATTCCCGAAGCAATTTGGGCAGTGGGGCCTTCACGACCAGCAGATCCTCCCGAACCCAGGGTAATGGCCGAGGCGACCATTTTGACAAAGGGGACCTGAAATTTGACTTCTCCTTTGCCAAAATGAAAGGCCCTTATGGCAGCATCCGTACCGTGCCCTCGGGCTTCTGGGGCAAAGAGATAGACGATAAGGCCTGCTAAAAGGCCTCCTAGAGTGGTGACTACGGGAATGAGGTGCAGACCATAAGCGCCAATCCATTCCTGGAGAGAACCTCCTTCATTGGGTAACCCTGGGGGACGATATTGGGCTATCTTGACCAGAAAAAGTTCCCGGCAATAATCGACCATGTGGGCAAATACATACGCCGCAAGAGCCCCGACAAAGCCAATAATAAAGGTGTCAAGTAAGAGCCTTAAGCTCCGTTTTTCCAATCACTTCTCCTGGTTATTTATATGTGCTTAGAAAGCAATTTTTCTTGATAAATATACAAAATTTCTATTTTGTCTACATTAAACCAAGGATGAATAAGCCCCTTGGGTTAAGGCCCAATCAGAAGCTGATTTTGGCCCCGAGCATAAGGGTGCTGTTATCCCAACTTTGGCCTCCTGGATTGTCCAGATTAATATCAAAAAGTTGGTATCTTATACCCACAGCAGCGGTGGTATTGATGTGAAAATAGGCCGACAAATTCCAGGTGAATACCCGTTTGGTGTCGGCAAAACTCAATATGGGGGGGGAATAAAAAAAGGTGGTCTCTATGCTTATGGGTAATTTAGAAGGGGTCTTTTCTAGATTTACATCTCCACAGAAGTAAAAGCCCACTGAAAATACATCGGACCCCACCGAGGGTTTTACATGGCCCACCAGGGTCTCAAAACCTAAGCCCAGGTTGTAAGTCTTTTGGTAAAGATCTTTTACCAGGAGCCTTCCGTTAAAGAGCCAGGAATCTCGGTTATCTTTTTCGCTATAAAAAAGCCCTCCGCCGATATAAAGGGGGTTTCCCGCATAGGTATATATTTGTTGTTGGGCTTGAAAAGACAGGTCTTCGTCACTTACAAAGAGGCTCAAGTCGGTGGCTCGGGCCGGCGAAAAAGCGCCTAAAAGAAGGCCTAAAAAACACACTATCCATACCGTGGTCTTTCTTGTCATAGAATCTTCCTCCTTTGTGTTTATAATCTTTCTATCTTGGCTTTTTACCCTAAAAAGGTTTAGGGGCCAAGGAATTGTATTTGATTTTTCTTGCGTTAGGATATCTAAAAATTGAACTTTTAATATCCATCAGCTCCACTCTATAGATTTTATTGTTATTTGTCTATTTATGCGTCTTGTCGTTTTGGCTCCCATGGCGGGTTTTACCCACAGTCCGTTTAGACGCCTAATCAGGGAATTAGGGGCGGACTGGACTTGGTCTGAATTGATTTCTTCCCGCATGATTTTAACCAAAGGCCTTGAAGACCCTTTGCTTAATTTTGTCCCCACCGAACGCCCTATACGTATACAAATACACGGGGCTGATCCTGAAGACGTATTTAAAGCGGCAGACCAGGTCCTCAAGCACTTAAGACCAGACGGGTTAGATCTCAACGCTGGCTGTCCGGCACCGAAGGTCATAAAGACCGGTGCGGGGGCGGCTTTGTTGGCCAATCTAGACCGCCTTTATCACGTAGCTTTGGCGCTGGCCGAGGCCTGTAAGCCTTATGGGATATTGCCTTCGGTTAAATTTCGCCTGGGCTTCAAGCAAGACGAATTAGAAAGGATAGCCGAGGTCCTTTTAAAGGCCGGAATAAAAATTTTGGTATTGCATGCCCGGTTGGCCCAGGAGGGTTATGCCACCAAGGCGCGGTGGGCACGCATAGGCCATTTGAAACAAATGGTAGGTAAAGACGCTTTGGTAATCGGCAATGGAGACGTGCAAAAACTTACCGACATCTACCAGATGTTTCAGGACACTGGCTGCGATGGGGTCATGATTGGACGTGCAGCCCTGAGTCGACCTTGGATTTTTAGAGAATATCGCCTGGGCAGGAGTATAGATTTTTCGTTAAAAGACCGAATTTGTCTGTTAACAAGGCTTTGGGAACATTTAAGGGCCGAACGTGGTCCAGAAAGGGCCTTTAAGGTCTTAAAACTTTTTGTACCCAAGATACTAAAGGGCGTTAGGGGACGAAAGCAATTAGTTTCGTGTCTGCTCCGGGTAAAAGAGCCGGGCTTATTTTGGGAACAACTCAAATTTTACCATGAAAATAGAAGCCCTTAGGTTAACCCAACAATTAAAGAGAAAGCCTACCTTATACGCTTTTAGTCATTGTGTAAATTGGTTTCGCCATATAATCCCCGAAGGGGAAACAGACCCTCAACGAATGGTCAGGAGGCTTTTGGTAGATAAGGCCCTTATTAGAGACATACTGAGGACGGCAAACTCTGTTTATTATAATCCAGGTGGGGTACCTCTGGCTTCTCTGTCTAAAGCGGTGGTGCTTTTGGGGTTAAACGCTGTGAAACACATTGTCCTTCAGGCGCCGGTGCTCTCCCTTGAGCAGGAAAAAAACCGTTTTTTTGTACAGGAAGAAGTCGTTTCTTTGCTTACCGCCTATATTGCCCGCGCCGCTGCTTGGCAAAAACGTCTGGATCCAGAACAGTGTTATTTAGTGGGCTTCTTTCGGCGGGTGGGGCGTGAAATTTTGGTCCTAAATGCCCCTGACCTTTATCGTCGTGTTTTGTCAAGGCCCATAGCCTTTCAGGCCTCTTTATCCGGGTTGGTAGCAGAAAAGCTCCTGACCCACTGGAATTTTCCGCCTCTTTTTATCGAGGGTTTAGAGGGTAAGCCCCTGGGCCCAGCGCCTACCGTACTGGTCAAGGTGGTTTTTTTGGCCGAGGCCCTGGCGTTAGATCTGCTAGAAAAGAAGCCTCTTAGGAGTTGGAGTCAGCTCTTTGAGACCACAGAAGGCTTAGAAAGGGCACTAGAGGAACTTAAGCAAGACCTTGCTTTGTTCCCCCCCACGGTGGGCAAGCTTTTACAAGAAATAATGGCCAATAAGCCCAGCCTTTACCTCGGCCAAGAAGGATCTGACGATATTATTGTCCCTAAAGGGGCCCTTATCTTGGCCCAGCGCGTCCTTCGTGTCCTTACCGAGGAGCTTAAGGCTAATGGAGCCTTGGTGATCAGACAAAACGGTCGCTGGACCTTTGAGAGTCTAGGGCCTGAGGTCCCCGAAGAATGTAAGCGTATGGATTTTAAAGAGCTCTTGGGCGAAAAATCCCCACAAGAATTTCTGGTGCGAGGGCTAAGGGTCTTGGTTTTACCCTTTGAAGTAGCCCATATTCCGGCGGGGTTTTTGGTATTTTGGCGCAAAGGGACCTTTGCCGCAGATGAATACGCTGGGCTTAAGTTGGTCAAAAGGACCCTTGATGGCCTCCTTAGCCACTTCTAGGGTTGGTCCCCAATTTTTTAGACAAAACCTGTTTCATCCGAAAAAAAAGCAAAAAGATGTCCTTGGGGGGCTAAGATGCCTAAAACTAGTACAATAAATGAGGTAGCTAAGATATTCTGTCAGTCCGTAAAGGAGGTCCTAGAATCATCTACCCGGTCTAAAATACGTTACGCCCCGACCATTCAAAAGGTGCCTTCTATTAGCCTAAAGCCTGATCTTGGCTGTTTTGTCCAGTTTACCGGGGATTATACCGGCCTTTTTATTATGAATTTTTCCGGCCAGGCGGCCTTAGAACTCTATCAGCAAGCCATGAAGTTTTTGGGCCTCCCTGAAGAAGAATTGGCCAAGGATTATACAGCAGACGATGTAGTAAATTTCATCGGCGAGATGGTAAACCAGATTATTGGTAATGCCAGACGTAAAGTAGAGGCAAAATTCGGTCTTTTGGCCCGAAATAATCAACCCAAGGCCATTACTATTACTTCGGCCATTACCCTTTCGGTGGCTACCATGATAGAAAGACCCCTGTGTAGAAGACTTGCCTTTCGTACTCAAGAAGGACATAGTTTCTACGTGGAGATGAACATGGAACAGACAGAATTTATTCCTATAGAAGACCCCGAAGAGGCGGTAGACATAGACACCCTTTTTGAGGAACAGCAGAAACTGGTTGACCAGGATCAGGAAGAAGGTACTCAAGACGAGATCGACGCCTTGCTAGAATCCATAGGTTAACAGGAGGACCGGTGCCCCCTTATATTTTGGCCTTTATGGGAAGCCCTCGCTTGGGAGGCAATACAGATCTCTTACTCTCTTCGGTATTAGATGCCGCCAGCCATTACGGGGCAAGAGTCGAGAAGATTCCTTTGGTCAAAAGGAATATTTCTCCCTGTTTAGAATGTGGGGCCTGTGACCAAACAGGACAATGTCCTCTCCAAGATGATATGGTTGAGCTTTATCCAGCCCTGGAAAGGGCTGATATTCTCATCCTGGCCTCCCCTATATTTTTCTATAATATCACCGCCTTCACTCAGGCCCTTATAGAAAGGGCCCAGGCCTTATGGGTGCGTAAATACGTCCTCAAAAAGCCTCCATCTGTCTCTAAAAAGCGTTTCGGTATTTTTTTGTCCTTAGGGGCCACCAAGGGGGCCAAGTTGTTTGAAGGGGCCGTAAGAATAGTACGTTATTTTTTTGATGCGGTAGATGTTTCCTACCAAGGGGGCCTTTTTTTCAGAGGTATTGAAAAGAAGGGTGACATTTTGAAACACCCTGAGGCCCTACTACAGGCTCAGGCCTTAGGTAATAGCCTTGCGCAAGGTCTACCCCCTGCCCTTTGGCCCCTTTGCCGGGAAAAAACGCCCTAAATGAAGTTTGTTTTATTCCCTTAACCTAATTATCCGAAAATATTTCCCGAGCCCACTTCAAACAAATTTTTAAAGGGGGGGATGTGATGCAACTGTTTAGGGTGTGGAGAGATTTGTCTCTACGGTGGAAGATTTTGTTGCCTTTTGTTAGTGGGGTGTTGCTATTTTCGGTGATTACTTTGGGTTATTTCAAGTTCTGTTCCCAGAAATTGGTAGAGAGGAGTGCCTCCTCCAGGGTTAACGAAGCTTTTGAGACCTTGAATAAACTCATCCAACAAGAAGAAATTAACGAAAAGTTTTTGGCCCTTATGATAGCTAATATGCCGGAAGTGCAGGCCTCTATGTATGCCCAAAACCGCCAGGCACTGTTACAGGCCATCCTTCCGGTGATGAAAAAGCTAAAAAAACAAGCCCATGAGGGTTTTTTCCTCCATTTTCATACTTCCGATGGGCATTCCTTTTTACGTACGTGGGACCCCCAAAAATTTGGCGACGATCTATCTTATCGTTCCATGATTAGAGAGATAAAAAATACCCGTCGCCTGGTAAGTGGCCTTGAGGTGGGTAAAGGTGGGGTTGCGGTCAGGACTATTGCTCCCATCTTCTTTGATAAAGACTACGTGGGAAGCGTAGAGGTGTCTTTGCCTTTAGAAGGGATACTGAAAATGGCCAAGGGGGAAGACGAAAGCTATGGGCTCTTGTTGAAACCCCAAGTCTATTCTTACCAAGCCCAAAAGGCCAATCTAGGGCAAGTGGGTAATTTGGTCTTGGTTTCAACTGTGGGTTCGTTGGAAAGAAAACCCCTTAAGAAACTATTAGCTCAAGGCTTTTACGGTGGAGTGATGGTGGAGGGCTACAGGGCTTTAGGCCTTAGACCCTTAAAAGATTATAAAGGGCAAGACATTGGTTTTTTAGCCATGCAGCATGATATTGGCCCTGATGTTCGATTTATAGAGGCCTCTGTACGCAGATCAGCTTTGATCATCCTGGGGGCCTTTTTGCTTACGGTCTTGGTGGCCACGGCTATAGGTTCGGAACTGCGTGCCTATTTACTCAGGGCAACACAACGCATGCAGGACATTGCCCAAGGTGAAGGCGATTTAACCAAGACTTTAGATGTCTCTGGCCGCGATGAAGTTGGCCAACTGGCCCAGGCCTTTAACTCTTTTACCGAAAAATTGAGGCATATAATTCGTCTTGTTAAAGCAGAAATAAGATCTTTGGGCCATAGCTCTAAAAGACTTGATGAATCTTCGGCAACTCTTAAACAGGGTGTTGATCTGTTTAAAGCTCATACGGGCCATATTGCTCGCATAAGCAATACCCTAAGGCAAAGGGCCGAGGAAGTGCAGCGTATGATTAACGAAATGGATCATGCTATTAGTGAAATTTCTGAACAAACAACCAAAGCGGCCACCGTAGCGAATAAAGCCCACGACAAGATCCAAAACGTCGAGGGACTTATAACGGTCTTGAGTAAGGGGTCGCAAGAAATAGGCGAGATAATAAATTTTATTAACACCATTGCTGACCAGACCAACCTTTTGGCCTTAAATGCCACTATTGAGGCGGCACGGGCAGGAGAAGCAGGCAAGGGCTTTGCCGTGGTAGCCAACGAAGTCAAGGAACTGGCCAGGCAGACAGGAGAGGCCACAGAAGACATCTCGCGCAAGGTGAAAGGCATACAAGATTCTTCGGCCCAGGTGGTAAAATCCATTCGGGAGGTGGCCCAAGTAATTACCCACATCAACGAAATCTCTAATACCATTGCGGCAGCGGTAGAGGAACAGACGGCTGCGGTTTCAGGCATTGCAGGTAATGTAGGCAACGTAACCTCTGAGGCCGAAAGCCTGCATAGCTTGGTGCCCAAACTGGAAGAAATTGCCGAAATGGCCCAGGAGAGTATGGTTAAGGTAAGTCAAGAAGGTCAGAGGCTATCCAAGCTTTCTCAAAAATTACAACGTCTTATGGATCAATTTGTAGCCTAGTTGTCCGGGGGCCCCGTGAGGGGGCTCCTCTTTAAAGGGCCTTTCGTTTTTGGAGGATAATTTCTTCCATGTGTTGGGCTGTTTTTAAGGGGTCTTCCTCCACAAAGAAGTAACCTCCTAACAGATCTTTTAGGTCCTGTGTGAGGATTTTTACTACTTCGGGCCCTCCTGTTATGGGCGGTACAGGCCAAAGGTGTACGGGTACTCCCGAGGCCACAAAATAGGTGCCGATAGAAATGGCCTTTTCTGTGGTCCACTCTGGTGCTGAGCCTACTAAGGGCAGGTCACTGATATCAACCTTTAAAAAATCGGCTATAGTAGCAGCCAATACCAACATGCGCGAGCAGTCTACACAAGACCCCATGTGTAGTACAGGGGGGATACCCAAGCTTTTACACACTGATCTCAGCCCCGCCCCAGCCCACTCATTCGCCTTGGCTTGCATCAATCCTGCCTTGGCGGCCGCGATGGCCCAACAGCCGGTACCTATTACCAGAATGTCTCGCTCAATTAAGGCCTTGGTGAGGCCTACGTGGAAGGAATCGTGTTTTATCTTAGGGTTGTTGCAGCCTACGATACCCGCTATGCCCTTTATCTTTCCGGAAACAAGGGCTTCTACTAAAGGTTTGGGGCTGCCTCCCAAAAGGGCAATGATCTCTTCGGCACTAAACCCCACCATGGCCTCCGTGGTAATTTTAGGAATATGGACCTTGTTTTTATCTCGTTTGGGAAAGGCTTCTATGGCCGTCCGGACGATTTTTTCGGCCACTTCGTTGGCGTGGGACTCCTCAAATTGGATATGCAGGGCTCCAGGGAAATGGGCCCGTTCGCTAGTCGAAATAAATTGGGTATGGAAACACCGGGATAGGGGACCCAAAGCCGGATAAATACATTGTACATCCACCACCAGGGCCTCTACCGCACCGGTGATAAGAGCCAGTTCTTGGTATATAACGTTTCCCGCCACAGGGACTCCCTGCCGCATAAGGAGTTCGTTTCCGGTGCAGCACATGCCTACTACGTTTACCCCTTTGGCCCCTACCTCTTGCGCCAGCTCTTCCATGGCCTTTGTACGGGCTATTTCGGCTACTTTCTCCGAGAGAATGGGTTCATGTCCGTGTATGACTATGTTTACCTTATCTTCACAAAGTACCCCCAAATTCGTCTTAATAGATTTGCGTTTGGGGGTACCAAATAAGATGTCTTGAAGCTCTGTGGCAATCAGAGAGCCTCCCCACCCATCTCCCAGGGCCGTGCGCACTCCTTGGATAAGTAGCGAGAGGGCCTCATGGTCAACACCCATGTGGGTTCGGTGGAGGCATTCGGTGATCTCCCGGTCTATGTTGCGAGGCAATATGCCCAGTTTTTGGCCCCTCTGGGCCCATAATTTTTCTTCTAGACCTTGCCAGAGATTAAATCTCTTTTTAGGGCTATAAGCCTTCAAAAAACTCAAGGGCCTTTCGTCCTGTTTGCCAAAATCTTCCAGGGCAATGCGGGCCACCCTTTGGGCACACTCCTCTAAGCTTAGATCTTCAGAAAGACCAAGCCTTTTGGCTACAGCGCGCAATTTAGACGTATCGGTAATCTGGTAAGCGCTATTTTTCCCGAGACTTACTTCGTTAAATAGTACCGCCACGGCTCGACCATGATCTGAATGGGCAGCTGCTCCAGCGGCCAGACCACGTAAGAGGTTGCGGGCTACCACGGTGTCTGCGGTGGCCCCGCATACCCCTCGGGGATTTTTTTCGGTTATTCTGCAAGGCCCCATGGCACAATTGCGACAACAAATACCTTGGCTACCAAATTTACAGGAGGGAGTTTGCCGTTCTAAACGATCCCAGACCGTTTCGTATCCCTCTTGCCGACCCAAAGAGATCATTTCTCTGACGGCGGGATCTATGCTTAGCTCTTCTACAGCCTTCTTTTTCTTCATAAAGGCCTCCTTTTATATAGAATTTTTCTTATAATAGAGGGTAGAAGGGAATATCGGGGATATTAAATGACAAAAGACCTTATTTTTTTATGAAGTGTAAAAAAAAATGATAATATTTTAGAGAGAGGAGGCCGAGGAGAGAATCGTAGTTATTAAATTATTAAAATAGAGAGATAATATCGCCGGGGAGGTCTTATGCGTTGGGAGCCTGAAGCAGAAAAATTGCTTAACCGAGTACCTTTTTTTGTACGAGGCAAGGTGCGTAAAAAGATAGAGGGGTTGGCCAGGGAAAGGGGCCAAGAGTTGGTTAGCAAAGCTCTAGTGTTGGAGGCCAAGTCTCTATTTAGAGATAAATCAGCAGAAATAAAAGAGGGGTTTAGTGTAGAGGCCTGCTTTGGGTCTTCAGGCTGTCCCAACGCGGTTACAGAATCCTCTTCTTTGTTAGATAAACTAGAAGCCCTCCTCAAAGAGGAAGACCTCACGTCTTTTTTACGCGAAAAGGTCGGGGGGCCTTTGAAGCATCACCACCAGTTTCGGGTTGCGGTTTCCGATTGCCCCAACGCTTGTGCTCAGGTACATATCAAAGACTTTGGGCTCCTTGGTCACGTGGAACCCCTATTGAATGGAGAGTGTAAGCTCTGTGGTAGTTGTGTTCAACAGTGTCAAGAGCAAGCCGTGGAATTGGGGGAGCGTTTTGTCCTTTTTGATCCGGTGCGTTGTTTAGGCTGTGGGGCGTGTCTAAAGGTTTGTCCCACCGGGGCCCTTGTCCCCGGGCGTGTGGGTTATAGAGTTTTGGTAGGAGGAAAGCTTGGGAGACATCCCCAATTGGCCTACGAACTGGTCCCCTGGGCCAGTCCAGAGGAAGTAGTAAGACTCCTTAAGCGTGTGATCTCTTTTTATAAACTTTACAATCAGCGGGGAGAACGCTTAGGAGAAATAATTTCTCAACAAGGTTGGGCAAAATTTAAAACGTATGTGTTGGGAGATGAAGGAGATAACTTATGAAGTGCCCGGGCCAAGATACTAGGTATTGGAAAGAAGACGCCATATTTGAAGTTTCCTGTCCTAATTGCGGGCAAAAAATAGAATTCTTTAGAGATGATACCTCTCGTACCTGCCCTTCTTGTGGGCATAAACTCCCCAATCCCCGTCTTGATTTTGGCTGTGCTGCCTATTGTCCCTATGCGGAAAAGTGTCTTGATTCCCTACCGCCAGAATTGCGCTATCAACAAAGTCTTGTCTTCAAAGAGCGCGTTCGTAACGAGGTGTTTAAGAGGTTGAAACACAGAGAAGAACTTTTAAACCAGACGATTAAGAGAGAAAAGTTTGCGGAGATTTTGGCCTTGGAAGAGGGGGCAGAATTGCCTATCTGTTTGATAGCTGCCTATTTATGGGACTTTACCTGGGAAGACTCTCTAGAGATTTTAAAAGGACTTAAGCTCCCCCAGGACTTACAAGAAGATATCATGAATACCCTGCTGGGAAAACGGAACCCCGAAGCAAAAATCGTACAGGATGCACAGGTTCTTTCTTCAAAGGCCTTGGGTAAAGGAGAAGGGGTACTTAAAACACCTACCGCCAAACGTCTGGCCACAAATCTTTGACCTTCCTGGTCGTTACCCAGGTCAAGATAATAGCCAGGGTAGTTTTACCTAGCGTTTATAATACTGGAGAGAGTAAGGGGAAAACTAGAAGCGCTTGCCTTTGTAGCCCCGGGGAGTGATGAGCCACGGGCCAAAGCAAAAGCTTCCTGAGTTTCCGATAAAAATCGTGGTCTGCATGTCTATTTCGTGGTCAAGGAGTTTCTCTAAGGTGGTAAGCAAGAGGGTCTCTCCCTCGCGGCTTATGGCCCGGGCCAGACCCACAGGGGTCTTTCCTGGCAAAATATTAAGAAGCAGCCGGTGGGCCTTTTTAAGAGGTTCTTTCCTGGTGCGACTCATGGGGTTATAAAGCACCAGGACGAAGTCGGCCTCAGCTGCGGCGCGCAGGCGCTTTGCAATGGTCTCCCAGGAGGTTAAGCGGTCAGAGAGGCTTATCACGGCAAAGTCGTGGGTAAGAGGCGCTCCAAGGCGGGCGGCCCCGGCGTTTAAGGCCGAAACCCCGGCAATTACTTGAACTTCAAAGTCTGGCGGTGCTCCGTCTTCAGCCAAAAGCTCAAACACAAGGCCGGCAAGCGCATAAATGCCCGGGTCTCCCCCGCAAACAAGGGCCACCTTGGCCCCCTTTTGAGCAAGCTCTATGGCCTTTTGCGCCCGTTCAACTTCTTTGGTCATGCCAGAGGTAAAAGTCTGTTTCCCAGCAAGAAGGGGAGCAATCAGGTCAAGATAACACTTGTAACCCACCACGTAGGTGGCCTCTCTTATGGCCTTGCGGGCAAGAGGGGTCATCTCGGAAAGGCTTCCAGGCCCGGTGCCTACGATAGAAAGCTTTCCCCAAAAGGGTGTCTCTTTTGCCGCCACTGCAAGAGTAAGGCCAGCGACCTTGGTCTTTGGGATAAGGAGCCTTGCCTTTTCCCCTGCGGCAAACATGGCCGCAGGCTCAGCTACTGCTGGCGTGCCAAGAGAGGTGTTTGCGGCAAAGCTGTTAGCAAGGCCAAGGCGTGCGCACTCCTTGGCCAGGCTCTCGGGGGCAATCCCCATAAGCTTTAGCCCGTATTTTTGGGCAAATTCGCTAAGCCCTTTTACCGCAGCCTTTTTGC
>JALSKZ010000057.1 GCA_026988575.1 Thermodesulfobacteriales bacterium
TCCCTTAAGGGGCGTGCTTGGCGCCCAGCTCAAGCGTATCTCTTGTGTGGCAAGGCAATTTGAGACGTGCGCGCCATGCCCTTTAAATCAGCATTGCGCCTACGGGTACATATTTGAAACGCCAAGGCCAGCAGATGCTACAAGACTCAAACTTTATCCTTACGTGCCCCACCCCTTTGCCCTAACGCCCCTTTTGCCCTTAAAAGGAAATACCTTTGAACTTGGGCTTACCCTGGTGGGGCGTGGCATCCAGTATTTCCCGCATTTTGTGCTGGCCCTTTCGGCAGCAGGCGATAAGGGCCTTGGGCGCAGGCGGGCCCGGTTTCAAATCGCAGATATAAAAGACCACTTTGGCCACGAGAGCCTTTACCAAAAAGGACAGCTAAAACCCCCTACCATGAAAGAAGAAATCCATGAGGAAGGAGCCTCGCAAATAAAAATCAGGTTTTTGACCCCAACCAGCTTGCGTTTTGAAGGTCACTTGGTGCCGCCCAAAAATTTTGCCTTTCACATACTGGTGCGGAACCTTTTGCGCAGGGTCTCGGCCCTTTCTTATTTTCACGCCGAAAAGGAACTTAATCTTCCCTTTAAAGAGCTCATTGAAAGGGCTCAGGGGGTAAAAACCGTGGCAAAGCGCCTTTTTCCGCAGGAGATCATTCGCTACTCGGCCCGTAAAGAGACCACCATGCCCTTAAGGGGCTTTGTGGGAGAGGCCCTCTTTGAGGGCGAGCTTTCGCCCTTTATGCCCCTTTTGCGCCTGGGCGAGCTGGTTCACGTGGGCAAAAACACAAGCTTTGGCTTCGGGGCCTACCAAGTCCAGACTGGTTAATGGAGGTTTGGGAGGTGAAAAGACTTCATTTTCCCTTGGAGAACAAAGAAATATTACAGGAGCTTGAGGCTGGTGAGCTGGTTTGGATCTCTGGTGTCCTATTGGCGGCCAGGGATCAAACACACCGTAAATTATTAAGTCTACTAGAGGAAGAAGCTCCTTTACCTGTCGATTTTAAAGGACATTGCCTGTATTACGTTGGTCCCAGTCCTGCACCTCCAGGGAAGATCATAGGGGCGGCGGGGCCCACGACAGCCTATCGGATGGATGCCTATACTCCTAAGATGTTGGAGCTAGGAGTGGTAGCTACTATGGGAAAAGGTAAAAGGGGGGAAAAGGTAAGGGAGGCTTTGCGTCGGTATGGTGCTGTTTATCTGGCCACTTTTGGTGGGGCAGGGGCCTATCTTGCGCGTTGTATAAAGGTTTGTACGGTGGTGGCCTTTGCCGAATTAGGTCCGGAGGCTTTATTCAGTCTTCAAGTAGAGGATTTTCCCGCCGTGGTAATTAATGATACTCAGGGAAGAGATTATTACCAAGAAGCCCAAAGTTATTGGGAAAGGGAGTTAAAAATATGCAAGTCATGAGGCGTGATCTTTTTCTTGATACCAAAGGCTTTTGCGATATACACGATATCACCCCCAAAGTAAGAGATTTCGTCTACGAAAGCGGTCTGTGGTCCGGACAAGTATTGATTCATGTACCAGGTTCTACAGCGGGAATAACCACCATAGAATTTGAACCAGGGGTGCTTAAAGATTTGTGTGCCGCTTTAGAAAGAATTGCTCCTCAAGATATCCCTTACGCCCATGATGCCGCCTGGGGCGATGGTAATGGCTTTGCGCATGTACGGGCCGCCTTGTTAAAACCCTCCTTGGTAATCCCTGTGGCGGGAAGAGAGCTTTTGTTAGGCACCTGGCAACAGATAGTATTGCTAGATTTTGACAATCGTCCTCGCCGACGAAGGATTATTTTGCAAGTAATGGGAGATTGGACAAACCCTGAGGGATAAGCCTAGGCAGGCTCTAAAGGGCCTCACAAGAGGCCCTCTAAAAGCCTGCCTAGAGTAACTTGCCGGTGGGGGTCATGTTATCGGGGGGTGGAGTCCCCTTTTCTTTACGGTATTTTTTGCGGGCACATTTTTCAGATTGTTCTCTGTTTTCGCAATAAAGAGTGATCCAGCCCTGTTTGATAACCTCTGAGTTTCCCTTGAAATTACGAAAAAAACCACAAGAATCTAAAAATTCGCATTTTCCACTCATAAGCCCTCCTTATTTCTCAAGTCTAATATAAATATCGGTTCCTCTTCTTGGAACTTAACAAGCGATGGTTTAGACTTAATTAAACGGGAAGGAGTAATTTTGGTTAAAGGAGTTGATGGTGCGCATTATTGGTCTTATTCCGGCCCGCTTTGGTTCTACCCGTTTTCCGGGCAAGCCCTTGGCCTTGTTGAGGGGGCGGCCGATGATCCAACATGTTTACGAAAGGGCCCTAAAGGCCTCTTGTTTGGATTACGTGGCGGTGGCTACAGACGACCAACGTATCAAAGCATGTGTAGAAGCTTTTGGGGGCAAGGCCCTTATGACTAACCCTAATCATAGCTGCGGCACCGAACGCTTGGCCGAGGCTTGCGATGTTTTACAGCTCTCCAAAGACGACTTGGTAGTTAATATTCAGGGAGATCAGCCGCTTTTGGCTCCAGAGGTTCTCGAAGAATTAGTACGCCCCCTGCTTTTGGATCCCTCTTTGCCCATGGCCACGGTGGCCAAACCCTTTGAGAGCCAGGAAGAATGTTTGAACCCTAACAGGGTTAAAGTAGTATTAGACCGTCGGGGTCGGGCCCTTTATTTTTCACGCGCACCCATACCTTTTTATCGTCCTCCTGGTAAACGACCAGGATATCTGCGTCATATTGGTATCTATGCTTATCGACGCGCCTTTTTAGATATTTTTGTACGTTTACCCCGGGGAGAGTTGGAACAGGCTGAAAGTCTTGAACAACTGCGGGCCCTTGAACACGGCTATGCCATAGCCGTCTCCCTTACCCAATACGAATGTCCAGAGGTAGATACTCCGGAAGACCTCCAAAAGTTAGAAAAGGAAAATAAGTGGTGGGAAACCTCCTAGGGAGGGCCCACCACTTATGGCTTAAGCCACTTTGATTTCTATCTTGCGCGGTTTTTCGGATTCTACTTTGGGCAGGAAGATCCTCAAACACCCTGCCTCCATAGAGGCCTCTACCTTGTCCAGATCAAATTCTGGTCCAATGGTAAAGGCTCGATAATACTCTTTGCCTGTAAGTTCAGCATAAAGAGGTGATACCTCTTCGCCAGGCAGATCATCTATTTCGCCGCGGATCTCCAAAACATTTTCTTCAATACGCACGTCTACTTTTTCTTTCGAAACCCCAGGCATGTCTGCTACTACAATAAGACCTTCGGCAATTTCATAAATATCTACCGGAGGTACCATGGGCCGTTCCTTACGTGCTGCTGGTACCTTTTCTTCCCTGGTAGCTAGTTCTTTGGTTTCTTGTTCTGCCATAATTAAGCACCCCCTTTCTTAATTTATTAATTGGCCTTTACTTGTATACGACGGGGCTTCTTTTCTTCTTTTTTGGCAATTTTTACCTTAATAATTCCATTTTGATAAGAGGCTTCAACTTGATTTGGATCAATAGATTCAGGTAAAGATACTACTCTTGTAAAACGGCCACTAAATCTTTCCTGACGATAAAAACGTTCGGGTTCAACCTTTTCAACTTTTAGAGCTTTAGAGGCATCACGCTCACCACTAATGGATAATAGATTACCTTCTATAGAAAGATCTATCTTTTCTAAGTCTACACCAGGGGCGAAGATATAGACTAATATATTGTCATTTGTTTCTCCTATGTTAATTACTGGAAAAGTACCTGTTGCTACCGAACGTATAGGAACAAAAGGCCTGGTCATCTCCATTAGACGATCTAATTCTTGTTGTAGACGATCAAACTCTCTAAAAGGATCCATCCAAAAGCCCCAGTTAATAGGCATAGTTTCTACCTCCTTTCTTAAGGAATTTTGTTGTTATATGTGACTTTTTTCATTGGGAAAGATAAGCATAAGAAACCGCTTGACAAGTCCTCTAGTTTTTAATTTTAGGTTTTAAAAAACGAATAAGAGCTATTAATATGAGGCGAGCATGAGGAGGGCAAACGATGCTATTGGCCATTGTAAGTGACAGTCATGATGCCATTGCGCATTTGCGCTGGGCTGTAGAGCTGGCCAACCAACGCAAGGCCAGGTATCTCCTCCATTGTGGAGATTTAATCTCCCCTTTTATGGTCAAAGAGTTGGCCCTTTTTAGGGGAGAGGTCCATCTTATTTTGGGGAACAATCCCGGAGACGTATGGCTTTTAAGCAAACACTGCGCCAAGGAGCCCCATATCCATCTGCACGGCCAGTTCACCTTTGAAAACTTTGACGGCCTCTCGGTAGCCCTGGTACATTTTCCGGAAATGGCTCAAGGGTTGGCTTTAACGGGCCGTTTTGATCTGGTATGTTGTGGCCATACCCACCTGTTTGAGGTAAACCACATCGACCACACGGTGGTCGTAAATCCTGGAGAACTATTGGGTAAGGAAGGGCCTCCTACCATGGCCTTTTTTGATACAGACACACGTGGAGTAGAAAAGGTGGTATACGCATGAGAGTAGCTGTGGATACAGGTGGTACATTTACCGATTTTGTGGCCATACATGAAGGGCGCCTATTAAGCCATAAGGTATCTTCTACCCCCAAAGACCCTTCTCAGGCCGTAATGGAGGGATTAAGGGAGCTTGGGATAAAAGCCCCTGATGTCTTGTTGCATGGTACTACCGTGGGCACGAACGCCTTTTTAACCCGCCGGGGAGCCAAGGTCCTTTTGGTTACTACGGCAGGCTTTGAGGATATCCTCTTTATTGGCCGTCAAAATCGTCCTCGACTTTTTGATTTTTGGGTGACCAAGCCGGCACCTATTTTAAAAAGGTCTCAGATAGTAGGGCTTTACGAACGTATGTCCCCTCAGGGCGAGGTCCTGACCCCCCTTTGTACCAAGGATCTGGATTTATTGAGAAGACTTCTTGCGGAAGGGCGCTTTGAGGCAGTGGCGGTGAGCTTTTTACACTCCTATGCTAATCCCTTGCACGAAAGACGGGTCAAGGAACACTTGGCCGAGTTGGGCATTCATGTGTCTATTTCTTCGGAGGTACTACCCGAATTTCGAGAATTCGAACGCACTTCTACCACGATACTCAACGCCTATCTCTTTCCGGTTATAGCACGCTATGTGCAACAATTGAGACGAAAGCTCAAGGGAACAAAGATATTTTTAATGCAATCAAGCGGGGGCCTAATGCCCATTGAGGCCTTGACGCGGCGTGCTGTGGCTACTTTGCTCTCTGGTCCTGCGGCTGGAGTTTACGGGGCCTATAGCCTGGGACAGATGTTGGGGGTGTCCAAGCTTATTACGCTGGATATGGGAGGCACTTCCACAGATGTATCCCTATGTAACGGGGGGCCTACATACACCTCAAACTACGAATTAGAGGGTTACCCAATTTGTCTTAAAATGATTGATATCCACACTATTGGCGCCGGGGGAGGATCTTTGGCCTATTTTGATCGGGCAGGTGCCCTTCGGGTAGGGCCTCAGAGTGCCGGGGCAGACCCTGGTCCTGTGTGTTACGCCCGTGGGGGCACGCAACCCACAGTGACCGATGCCAATCTGGTTCTGGGGCGTATACTACCCCACCGCTTTTTAGGAGGACGTTTGAGTCTGGCTAAAGAGGCGGCGGTTAAGGCCCTGGGTAAATTGGCGGCCCAACACGGTTTTGAGATAGAAGAACTCGCCCAGGGTATAATACAAATAGTCAATACCAATATGGAACAAGCCATTAAAAAGGTCTCGGTTGATCGAGGGATGGACCCCAAAGACTTTACCTTATTTTGTTTCGGTGGAGCAGGGGGGCTTCATGCCACGGCCTTGGCCCGTAACTTGCGCATGTCTCAAATCCTCATCCCCAGACTTTCGGGGGTGCTATCGGCCCTAGGACTCTTGATGGCTAGACCAGCATTTTCGTTTTCCCGTTCGGTGTTTTTCTCTGGCCCCCAGGTAAGCATGGAATACCTTGCCCCTTTGTTGGAAGAGTTAGCCGAAGAGGCCCTTAGAGAAGTGGCTCGTTACGGGTATAAACGTGAAACCCTCCAGGCCGAAGCCGAGGTGGATTTGCGTTACCAGGGGCAGTCCCACGAATTGACCGTACCTTTTGATATGCGCTTTCAGGAGCGGTTCCACCAAATGCACAAGCGTCTTTATGGTTACAGCCTTCCGGTAAGCCCTTTAGAGGCCGTGGCCGTTAGGGTGCATCTATTTACCGAGCCTCCAACCATTGAGTTACCCAAAATTCAAGGTCAGGTCCTAAAACCCGCTGAGCGAACCCGGGTAATAGTAGAAGAGACCCAAGAGGAAGATGTAGATGTCTACCGATGGGGATCTTTGCCCCCTGAAGCCGAGCTAAAAGGGCCGGTGATCATAGTGGGCTCATACGCCACAGTGTGGGTGGAGCCTGGCTGGCGGGTTTTTACCGATATTTATGGGAATCTCTGGTTAAAAGAGGCCTGAGGAGAGTCCCTGTGAGCCCAAGAGTCCTGGAAGCCATTATTGAAGCCTTACTTTTTGTGGCTGGAGGTCCTTTGAGCGTTGTCCAGCTTGAAAAAATTATTCCTGAAGCCTCACGGAAAGATATAGAGGACACCTTGCAATCTCTCGTAATACGTTATCGAGAAAGGGGGGTGGTTCTAAAAAGGGTGGCTGGGGGCTATCGGTTAGAGACCGTACCCGAGGCGGCTCCTTATATTCAACGTCTGGTTCATGGTTCTCCGCCGAAACTCTCCCGGGCCGCCCTTGAAACACTTGCTATTGTTGCTTACAAACAGCCCATCACCAAGGCTGAAGTCGAGGCTATACGAGGGGTTGATAGTAGCGGCGCCCTTCGTAATCTCCTTGAAAAAGACCTGATAAAGATTTGTGGGCGAAAGGACATCCCCGGTCGGCCTATTCTTTATGGCACAACACCTAAGTTTTTGGAAATATTTGGCTTAAAAGATATCTCCGAGCTTCCCAAACTAGAAGAACTGGAGAAAATGCTTGCCGATGGAGAACATTAGAGAAGAAGTAAAAGAAGAAGCCGAAATCATCCGCCATGCCGGGGAGATTCCTGAAGTGGCCTTTTGGAACAGCCTTCATTACCTAACAGAAGATCCCGAAGGCCCAAAGCTAAAGCTTTTGCCTAAAGAAGAAGAATACCTGAAAAAAGCCGTAATTGAGCGCTATCTGCTTATTATAGAGCGGGATCTCACTTATGAGAACAAGGGAAAATCCCATTATCGCGGTCTTGAACGGGCCATTACCAATTGGAAGCGCTTAAGCACCTTTGCGGAACGGGAAGGTTTTGCGCTTGAGCCTTTGCGTAAAAAAGTCTTAGAATGCTTGCAAACTTATCTTAAAAAGCTCTCAGAAAAAGAATTTTTTCAAGAAAAAGAGCAACTTGAAGAGCTTGCCGGGGTTCTTGGGGCATCTTTTAACGAAAATCAATTTAAGGAGAGCTAATCATGGTTTACATGGTCTATGTTACGGCTTCAAATGAAAACGAAGCCTTAAGGCTTGCCGAGGGTGTCGTAAAAGAGCGTCTGGCAGCGTGTGCCAATGTATATCCCAGGATCAAATCCGTTTATTGGTGGGAAGAAAAGTTACAAACCGATGAAGAAGCGGTGGTTATTTTCAAGACAGTCCCTGAAAGGCTCGAAAAATTGATAAAACGTATCAAGGAACTGCACTCTTATGAGTGCCCTTGTGTCTTGTCCTGGCCGATAGAAAAGGGCCATCAAGACTTCATGGCCTGGGTATTGAAAGAAACCAGTAGCCAATAGGAGGTTAAAAATGTCAAAAACAGGTGGAATCTGGTCAAAGTCTTTTTTGGTCCTGGCCCTCTGTATCTTGGTTTCCTGCACCTCTACCGGGGTGCAGACAAACGTGGATACCACTGGGCCTTCGGCTCAGCAGGTGCTTACTTACAAAGGCCCCAAGGCGCGTATAGCGGTAGCCAGTTTTAAGTGTAAGGCTGCCAAGTGCTCAGGGCAAATTGGGGCCGGGATTGCCGACATGCTTGCCACCGCCCTTTTCCGCACCGGGCGTTTCATCGTGCTTGAGCGGGGCGAAGGCCTTGAGGCCATCCAAAAAGAACTTGCCTTGGGGCAGTCTGGTTACGTGCGCCCTGGCGCCGCGCCGCAACCTGGCCAGATGGAAGGGGCAGATATCCTGGTGGTAGGTGCTATTACCGCTTTTGAGCCTGAGGCCTCGGGTTTTGGGGCAGGCGGCGTGGTGGTGCCTTTTAAGGTGCCTCTTATCGGCGGGGTTAAAGTCAAAAAGAAAGAGGCCTATATCGCGGCTGATCTTCGTTTGATAGATGTGCGCACTGGGCGGGTTATAAACGCCACTTCTGTGGAAGGTAAGGCCAGTTCCTGGAATGTTGGGGGGATAGGAGGAGGTATATTTGGAGATGTTGGTCTTGGCGGTGGCCTTGAAGTTTATCGCAACACCCCCATGGAAAAGGCCGTACGCGTGATGCTTTACAACGCAGTTCAGGCCATTTCCCAGCTTGTGCCTGAGAACTACTACCGCTGGGGTGAAGGCACCCAGGGCTTTAACAAGCCACCTGTGACCCCTAAACCTGCTGCGGCTCCCACCACACAGCCTTCTGGGGGAGTTGTCCCGTCAGGAGCCATCCAGGGTGGTGCCAGCACTTTTAGGCCTGGATCAAAAGTCCTTTTTGCCGAGGACTTTTCCGGCTATAACATCGGCGATATTCCCAAGAGCCTTTTGATTCGCAAGGGGCAGGTGGAAGTGGCGGCCTTTTCCGGTAAAAAATGGCTAAGGGCCCTTTCGGGCAATGTCGAAGCCATCAAAAAAATAGACCTTCCCGAAAACTTCGCCGTGGAATGGAGCGTTTATTTTAGTGGACATTATATTGGTTTGGGGCATGCTATGTTCTTGGGTTATCCAAGAGACCCCAACAGGCCTGATGTCTTTCACTGGGCTTCTGACTGGGAATATCCGAAATGGAGCGGGCAGTGGATAAAAACCATAAAACTCAAGCCCAAGATGATTCATCACTTTGCCGTGCAGCAAAAAGACGGCATGATAAGAATCTTTGCTGACGGACACCTGATTTACAAAGAACCAGTAGGCGGCGGCATCGTGGGGGCCAAACTTCCCAATCGGGACGCCGTAAGCTTTGGCATCTGGGGAGAAAACCCCTCTGAAGGCAGGGAATGCCTAATAACAGACATCAAGATAACTGCGTATTAAAAAATTGGGGCGGTGATTTTTCACCGCCTTATACGGAGGTTTTATGGACGAGGCGTTTATTAAATCACTCTTGCCCAGAGAAAGAATAGACGAATTTTTCGAGGCCTTTTATTTTGGAGAAGAGCCAGCATATTTTCTTGAGTTAGGGCTTCGTGAATGGGCGCCTGAGGCAGGAAAGATTGTCCTTGAACTCAGGCTTTCGGCAAGGCCTGGGATGTGTCTGGCCTGCAATCTTACCTCAGGGCTCCCTGCGGTTTTCAAGAAACACCCCATTTTGAATCTTGAGGGCATAGTCCAGGAAATCGCCCAAAAGATTGGTCCCGAGTACCAGGTTCTTTCCTGGGACCTTGGCTGGACAGAACAGATTAACCGCGATCTTCACGTAATTCCTTTGGTGATAAAAGTGGGAAAGGCAAAATAACTTAAAAAGGGAGAAGAAAATGGTCAAAAAAATACTTTTTCTGGTGGCCCTTTTGCTTGTTCCAGGGCAAGTGCTGGCTTATAACCTTCCTTCCTACAGGGAGCTTTGTAAAAATCTAGTTGATCTTTCCGGCTGGAAGGCCGAAGAGTGTACTGGCCTTAACGCCACGAATCCCATGGGAGAGATTGCCTCGGCCACGCGCACCTACACCAGAGATAAACAAGAGCTAAATGTCCAGCTGGTCTTGGGAGCCGCGGCTATGGCCGCCGCAGGGCCTTTGGCTTATCAACGGTCTTTTGAAATGGATTCTCCTGAGGAATTCATAAGAATTACCACCATAGATGGCTTTCGGGTGGGGATCCAATATAACAAAAAGACCCATAGCGGTTCAGTGGGCGTGTTTTTGACTGAGCCTCCCAAGACCATGGATCCGGCAAGTATCAGCCAGATGGCCATACTGGTAGTTGGTTACCAGAATATGGACTGGAAAGAGGCCCTTTCCTGGGCCCAAAAATTTGACTGGAAGTCCCTAAAGGCCGCCATAGGGCATAAATAAAAAAACGAGGAGGGCCTTTTTCCCTCCTCGTTTTTATTTACTCGGCATATTCTACCTTCCATACCTCGTAAACTTTACCAGCCAGAGCCGGATTGGGTTTAAGCGTGGGTTTCCCCGGACGCCACCCCGCTGGGCAGGCTTCGCCGGGGTGTTCACGCACGTATTGAAAGGCCTGAATCTGACGTATCAGTTCGTCAATATTTCTACCTACCGGGGCGTTTAGTACTTCTACGGCCTGGACCACGCCATCGGGGTCTATAATGAAACGGCCACGCAAATTAATGCCTGATTTTTCATCGTAAACACCATACAATTGTCCAATTTTGGCCCCTACATCCCAGAGCATGGGATAAGGGATACCTCCTTCTACCATTTTGGAGAGTTCAAGTTCTTGCCATACCTTATGGCTAAAGACCGTGTCTGTACTGATGGCCAAGACCTCTACACCAAGTTTTTGAAAGTCTGGATAGCGTACCGCTATCGTAGACAACTCTGTAGGTCAAACAAAGGTGAAATCAGCCGGATAGAAACATACTACCACCCAGCGGCCCCGAAGGTCGGAAAGCTTAATTTTTTTGACCTCCCCTTGGTGATAGGCCTGAGCTTCAAAATCAGGCGCCACCGTTCCCGGACGAATACACATAGGACACCTCCTATATTTATGGGAGTATTTATAGAAATGAGCTCTAAAAGAGAGTATAAGAAATTTTGCCTTAATGTCAATTAAAATTAATTCTAATTTAGATCAGAGCTGAAATAATCTCTTTTTAAGAGAAGGGCCCTTAAGAGGGCCCTTGCTTTATATTTAATAGGCTTCTTCTTCGGAGGCGATAATAGCCGGGGTGATCTTGAAGCTGAAGAGTTTGTAGGCCCAGGTCTGGTAGGCAATGACTAAGGGGACAAAGATCAAGGCCACCACGGTCATTACCTTAAGGGTAAGGAGGCTGGAAGAAGAGTTGTAAATAGTTAGCGTAGCTGCTGGGTCGATATTAGAGGGTAGTAAGCGGGGAAAGAGTCCGATGATACCAAAGGCCACGGAGGAGAGCACGGTAAGACAAGAGGCAAACCAGGCCTTCCACCATGATGCTTTGGCGGCAAAGGCCATGATAAGGAGGAGACCCAATAAGGCCAGAAAGGGTACGATTAAGAGTATAGGGGCCTTCAGATAATTTAGCCAAAGGTCTGTGACAAAACCGGAAGTCACGAAAAAGGCTACCACGGCCAAAAATTCAGCTGCCCAGATCTTGCGGGCTATTTCTCCTGCCCGGCGAGATAGATCTCCTTCGGTTTTGGCCGCAAGCCAAAGGGCTCCGTGTACCAAAAACATGGTGACAAACATTATCCCGCCAAGGAGTCCATAGGGGTTTAATAAGGTGAATATATTTCCGTGAAAGACACCGTTTTGATCTATAGGAATCCCTTTAAATATATTGGCAAAGGCTACACCAAAGAGCAGGGCGGGAATAAAGCTACCAATGAAGAGACAAAAGTCCCAGGTAGCCCGCCAGAGGGGACTATCTTCTTTATTGCGAAATTCAAAAGATACCCCCCGAACAATAAGGGCAAAGAGAATAAGCAACAACGCAGAGTAAAAGCCACTAAACATGACGGCGTAGGTCTTGGGGAAAGCGGCAAAGGTGGCGCCCCCTGCGGTTATAAGCCATACTTCGTTTCCGTCCCATACTGGTCCCATGGCGTTATAGACTAACCGTCTTTCCAGATCGGTTTTGGTGACAAAGGGCATGAGGGTGCCCAGGCCTAGGTCAAAGCCATCTAGCATGAAGTATACGGCCCAAAGGACCCCCCAAAGGATAAACCAGATAATTTGGTAGATATTGTGTTCCATGGTACCGCCTCCTTTAATAAGTGGTTACCGTCTTAGGGAAGACGATTTCCGTTTTAGATGTGTTTTCGACTTTTTCCGGGCCCTTTCGGGCGTACTTTACCAATAGGTAAATGTCTACCACTCCCAAAAGGGTGTAGAGGATGACAAAGGCGGGCAGGGAGAACCCTACCTGAAGAGTAGATATCGGAGACACCCCTTGAGAGGTTTTCATAAGGCCATAGACGAGCCAGGGTTGACGGCCTACTTCCGCCACGATCCAGCCTGCTTCGTGGGCTAGATAAGGCAGGGGGATACACCAAGGTAAGATGCGCAGGAGGAGTCGTTCCTTTTCAATGTTTTGCCTGCGTAAGAAGGCCCAAAGGCTTAATAAAATGAATAGGGTACCCAGGCCCACCATGAGGCGGAAGGACCAGAAGGTAAGAGATACTGGTGGTCTTTCGTCTTTAGGCCACTCCTTTAGGCCTTTGATCTCGGCATTAAAAGAATGATGGGCCAGAAAACTCATTAACCCGGGGATGGGAAAGAGGGCGATTTTGTTTCGTTCGTGCTGGTCATCAGGTACCAAAAAAAGATACATAGGGGCCCCTTTTTCGGTATGCCAGAGGGCCTCCATGGCCGCCAGTTTGGTCGGCTGTTTTTCTGCTACCTCTGCCCCATGGAAGTGACCTTCAAAGAGGAGAAGCAGGGAGAAGATTAACGTGAAGATAGAGGCCACCTGGAAGCTCTTTTTGAAGAAGACCACCTCGTTTTTGCGCAGGAGGTGCCAGGCACAAATGCCTAAGACGAAAAAACCCCCAAGGACAAAGGCGCCAAAGACGGTGTGGAAGAATTCAAGCCAGCCAAAACTATTGGTTACAACCTGGAAAAAGCTGGTCATTTCTGCCCGACCATTACGGATGGTGTAGCCTACAGGGTGCTGCATCCAGCCGTTGGCCAACAAGATCCACAGGGCAGATATGTTAGACCCAAGAGCCACCAGCCAAATACAGGCCGCATGCATTTTAGGGGACAATCTATTCCAGCCAAATACCCAAACGGCAATAAAGGTAGACTCGAGGAAAAAGGCTAAAGTGGCTTCTATAGCCAGCAAGGAACCAAAGATATCCCCTACGTATTCGGAATAGCGTGACCAATTGGTACCAAATTGGAACTCAAGGGTTATGCCGGTTACTACACCTAGGGCAAAATTTATCAGAAATAGTTTCCCCCAAAACTTGGCGGCTCGTTTGTAGTCTTCGTCTTTGGTTTTGACGTAAAGGGTTTCGTAAATAGCCGTGAGTAGGGAGAGCCCCAAGGTTAAGGGAACAAATATAAAATGAAACATTGTGGCCACAGCAAACTGAAGCCTCGATAATAAAACGACATCCATACCCAACCTCCTTTGACTAGTCTAAAAACAGACATTTATTAAGAAGAAATCGGAGATAGTTTTATTTTTTTTAAATGAATTAGGGAGGCAAACAGTGAAATTTAAATTCATTTGTTTTATTGAATTGCATGGCTCCAAATAATTGATGATTTTTTCTAAATTTGTTATTTTAAGCAAAAAATTATTCTATTCGATTTTTAAGAATCAAGTATTTCGTATTAGTTAATAAAAATTTTAATATCTTTATTACTGCCAAAATGGTCCCTGTCAAGGTTTATTTTTATGGGCTGCGGTCTTAAAGCCCTTTGGCCTAGAGACCAAATAGTCATTTATTTTTATTCCTGGTAATGTTAAGAGGCTGTTGATAGCCTGATAGGCAGGGTTGACATATTAGGGGAAATGTTGACCTTTAACAATGAAGGCTAAAATGTTTGAGCTTGATCTGGAATATCAAAAAAGAGAATTGCGCCGCATTTACGAAGGCGCGCCGTTTTTGCGTAAGATCCGTTTTGGGCTCCTAGAGAAGGCTTTAGAAGAGGGCAAGATTTTATTTATTGAGGGTGCCGGCCAACCCGCCTTTAGGGTCAAACGTGATTTTAAAGGACTTTCTGCCGGTACGGTGCTAGCTAAGGATTTTTTCCTCCCTGGTTTTCCCCATATACCCCGTATTTTCTGTCTTAAGACAGGCCTTGTCCGTTATATGTCTGGGCCTTTTTACGCCGAAGAAAAGATCGAAGGCTATAACGTGCGTTTGGTAAATTTTTTTGGTTCTATTTTGGCCTTTACCCGTCGAGGATACATATGCCCCTTTGCCACGGATAGATGGCCGGATTTTTTACCTGCTTTACCCACTTTTTTTGCGGAATACCCCGATTACGCCCTTTGTTGTGAGGTGGCGGGTCCTGAAAACCCCTTTGTTACGGAGTACCCCCCTTATATCAAAGAAGATGTCGCCTTTTTTGTCTTTGATGTAATAGATTTGAAACGCCAGCGATTTTTACCCCCCGAAGAGAAATATGCCCTTTTGAGACGCTTTGGCTTTCGTACTCCGGAAATTAGCGGTCCTTTTTGGGCTTCAGAGGTGGAGGCCCTAAAAGAATTGATCCTTAGATACGACCAGGAGGGAAGAGAAGGCTTAGTGTTTAAACCCGTGGGAAAGGGAAGGGTGATTAAATATGTCACTTCGGCCTCTAATTTGGGCGATTTGCGTGTAGCATTTCCCTTTATTGGAGAACTAGAGGCAAGCTATATTGTGCATCGTTTAGTGCGTCTGGCCTTGGGACGTTGGGAACTGGGGCAACCTTTTGACGAATCTTTTTATAAAGACCTTGGGCAGGCCCTGTTTGGAGAGATGAATATCATCCTAGACCGTGTAAAGGCGAAAAAACCCGTGGAAGAGATTTTTAGGATTAGATTACGCCGAGAAGAGTCTCTAGAAGCTCTTTTAGCACATTTTAGGGCCGCTAGGGTGCGTATTGAGATACACAAGGTGGAAAAGAAGGGGCGCTACTGGTGTGTAGAATTTGCCAAGATTTATCCCCGCGCAACCAGCTTTTGGGCTAATAAAATAGAAGGTCTTGCCCAAATAGATTAAGGCCCCCTAAGGGAAAATTTTTTGCTAAATTTAGCCTTATAGATGACTAAAGTGATCTTGCCCAAAAATAAATTTTTAACCTCTTCTTTAATGAGAGATCTTATGTCTTTCCTCAAGGAAAGACATAAAGCATCTGGTGGTTACGCTGCCACGAGGCTTTTACCTGCCACGGTAGAAGACACTTTTCAGGCCCTGGATACTCTGCGTTTATTAAACACCCTTAATGGTTTTTCCCAAAGGGTGCTTATTAGTAAGGCCGATAGGGTTTTTTTGCGCCAGAAATGGCAACAGGGAGATTTAGGTTTTAAGGGGGCCTATCAAGTCCTCTTGTTACTCTCCTGGACCCAGGACCTCCCTCCTCTCAAAGAGATAAAGGGCTTTATTAGACGAAATTTGTATCGTTTTTCTCCCTTAGAGGAATTTTTTTATGGCGAACAGATTTGTCAAAAATTTGGGCTGCCTAGACCCTTTGGCCCTGGTGATCTTCCTCCTTTGTCACATACTCCTGTAATAAAAGACTTATTCTTTTGGCTTGCTTTAAATAAGTCCTTTTTCCCGCGTCAAACCAATAAAAAATGGGGGCGTTGGCTGAGGGAGAGCCAAAACTGTGATGGTGGTTTTGGCTTTAAACCTGGTACCACTTCTTTTATAGATACTACCCGTTACGCTTTGGAGACTTTTAGGCTTTTGGGATTAAGTCCGCGGGACACAAAGGCCTTAAGAGAGTTTTTGTGGGCGTGTAGAAGGCCTCAAGGGGGGTTTTCGCGACGTCCAGGGGCGGCTCCTTTTTTAGACGCCACTTGGCATGCCGTAGTATCTATTTTATAGTGTCTTATATGGCCAACTTGGCGTCCAAGAGGGCCGCTTGATATAGGGGCCATGGAAAGTGTTTTGGACCAAAGTACATTTTTCTGTCTCCGGGGTATATACGTGGTGGTTTTTGCCCCCGCTAGTCACCTTTTTTCTGGCCTTTTTCGGGGCTATGGCCGGAGTTACCGGGGCTTTTTTATTATTGCCTTTTCAGATTAGTGTGCTGGGATACACGAGTCCGGGAGTTTCGGCCACCAATCTCTGTTATAACCTTTTTGCCATTCCTTTTACCGTTTGGCGTTATTCCCAAGAAGGGAGGATGCATTGGCCCCTTGCCTTACTCCTTTCGGGGTGCAGTATACCAGGTATATTCTTGGGGTATCTGGCTCGGGTGAACTTTCTTTCGAATCCGGTATTTTTTCGCCCCTTTGCCGGGCTGGTGCTGTTGTATCTAGCCTATAGATTGGCCCGAAATTTGATTCAACAAATACCCAAAAAGGCCCCCAGTCCTAAGGCTGAAGTAAAGACGCTTTGTCTTTCTTGGAAGGCCTTTTCCTTTGAATTTGCAGGTCATACTTATGTTTACGACCCCCGCCGGGTAGGTATAGTCTCTTTCCTGGTAGGTATAGCTGGTGGGGCCTATGGGATCGGCGGCGGGGCCATTTTGGCCCCTTATTGCCTGACTATATTGAGGTTACCGGTTTATACCGTGGCCGGGGCCACCCTCTTTGGCACTTTTATTAGTTCGCTAGCCGGTGTGTTCATCTATAGCCTTGGTCTGGCCTCCCACGGCCTTTCGACTCGTCCAGACTTTATGCTCGGGGCTTTATTCGGTCTGGGAGGGGTACTCGGGGGATACCTTGGGGCCAAGACCCAACGTTTTGTACCGGAAAGGCCTATAAAAATAGGTCTTCTGATTATTATAAGTATAGTGGTAATAAAATACCTTTTTGGTCCCTTGGCTGTGCTGATAAGCAAATTTTAAAAACCTCCCTTACCATGACTATGTTCAAATAATTTCTTAGTACGAAGGTCAAAAATTTCTTAGTAAAAAATTATTATCAAAAAATATTCATTGAATATTAGCCCTTCATTTTTGGGCGATTTTGTGTTAAAGAGTCACGATAAGTAATCATAAAATTCCCCCGGGTCCAAATTGTTCGCGGCTTGGCTACATAACCCTTCAGGTCAAGCATAAAAGGAGGATGTCTATGGCGAAATGGAACCCTGAACGCAGATTGCTCGACCACGAGCATACAAAATTTTGGCAGTACACATTAAAGGACGTCAAAGAGCCCAACCTCATGAAAGAGGTCTTTCCGTATGACGATGTCCCGTTGGTAGATTTTGATCACAAATTTATTGTTCCTAGTCCTGCCAAGGAGTACTGGATTACGGATACCACTTTTAGAGACGGTCAACAGGCCAGGCCTCCCTACACCGTTAATCAAATCGTTACCTTATTTGACTATTTGCACAAACTCAGTGGACCCAAGGGGGTTATTCGCCAGGCTGAATTTTTTCTCTACACAAAAAAAGACCGCGAGGCCGTAGAACGTTGTCTCTCTTTGGGGTATCGCTTCCCTGAAATAACGGGTTGGATAAGGGCCCGGGCCGAGGACTTAAAACTTGTCAAGGAGATGGGGCTTAGAGAAACAGGTATCCTTACTTCGTGTTCCGATTACCATATTTTTTTAAAACTCAAAAAAGACCGGCGTAAGGCCCTGGAAGATTATTTGGCCATAGTTAAGTCTGCCCTTGACATGGGTATTGTCCCTCGTTGCCACTTTGAGGACATTACCCGGGCCGATATCTTTGGTTTTGTGGTCCCCTTTGTCATCGAGTTAATGAAGCTTCGGGAAGAATCGGGCATAGATATAAAAATAAGGCTTTGTGATACCCTTGGCCTTGGGGTGCCTTACCCAGGGGCAGCACTACCTCGTAGTGTGCCCAAACTAGTTAGGGCCATTATTGAAGAAGCAGGAGCACCTGGGGAACTTTTAGAATGGCATGGACACAACGATTTTTACAAAGCCGTTATAAACGCTACTACGGCCTGGCTCTACGGTTGTGCAGCGGTAAATTGTACCCTCCTTGGCTATGGGGAACGTACAGGCAATACTCCTTTGGAGGCCATGATCTTTGAGTATATTTCCCTAAGAGGCACTCATGACGGTGTAGATACCACCATCATCACCGATATTGCTGAGTATTACCGACGTGAGCTAGGCGATAAAATTCCGCCTAATCAGCCCTTGGTGGGGGCAGAGTTTAATGCTACCAAGGCCGGGATTCATATTGATGGTATCCTCAAAAATGAGGAGATATACAACCCCTTTAACACCCAAAAATTACTCAAACGTCCCATAGGAATAATCATTACCGATAAAAGTGGTACAGCAGGTATAGCTTATTGGATCAATACCCACTTTGGTCTAGAGGGGACGCGCAAGGTAGATAAGCGGCATCCAGGAGTGGCTAAGATCTATAAACAGATTATCAAACAGTATGAGGCCGGTCGTATTACCCCTATTTCTAACGAAGAGATGATGCTGTTGGTAAGGCGTTATCTGCCAGAACTATTTATTTCTGAATTAGACCGCATGAAACAAAAGGCCTCAGAGTTGTTGGTGAGTCTGGTGGAAGAGCTTACAGAAAAGGAAGAGATCCGCTCTATGGATCCCCAAAAAATCGTGCCTGTGTTGCGCGAGGTGCTAGAAGAACACCCTTATATACAGTTTGTCTATGTGGTTAACGAGGAAGGAAAGAGAATTACCCCGCTGGTGACCCATGTAGAGGACAGGGCCCGCTATGAACACCTGCTAAAAGACGAAGATTATTCTGATAGGCCTTGGTTTATTATGCCTTTTAAGACGGGCAGGGTTTACGTAACCGATTTTTATACCTCCAAAGTAACGCAGGCCCTGTGTCTTACCGTAGCAGGGCCAATCCGGAATAAGTATGAAGAAATAGTAGGCGTATTGGGTATGGATATACGCTTTCAAGACCTGCTTCGTATGGAAGAAGAAGAAAACAACAGTAATTCATAAACCTTACGAGGGGCTCTATCATAGAGCCCCTCATGTATTTTAGCTGGGTTCGAAAACCTTCTCCTCAAGGCCATTTTGTTCCTGAACCAGGAATTTATACTCCCAAGGGAGAAATTCGTGTTCTTCAATTACCGAAGTCTCAAAAGAAAAAGTCTTTTCTATTTGTTCAAGAAATTCTATTTCTTCCCCGGTAAGGGCTTCTGCTACTAAGGGATTAACCTTTAAAACTATACATTTACCTTTGATATGCGGGCCCATCTTTTCTAGGCGTCGCAGGATTTCGTAGCAAATAGTCCTCCGACTTTTGGTATACCCCTCGCCATGACAGCAAGGACAGGGTTCAGTAAGTAAATTATAAAGACTGTCTCGTCGGCGTTCGCGGGTCATTTCGACCACACAAAATTCCGACATGGGCCGTATATTTGTCTTAGCTCTATCTCTTTTTAGGTATTCCTTTAAGGCCTTATAGACGGCCTCCTTGCTTTCGGGTCTTTCCATATCGATAAAGTCGATAATAATTAGGCCTCCTATGTTACGCAGGCGGAGCTGATAGGCTATCTCTTTGGCGGCTTCTAGGTTAGTGCGCAATACTGTCTCTTCCAGATCGGCCTTTCCTACATAGCGACCGGTGTTTACGTCAATGGCTGTGAAGGCTTCGGTAGGTTCAAGCACTATAAACCCCCCTGACTTAAGCCATACCTTTCGTGCCAAAAGTCTAGAGGTCTCTATCTCAATCCCGTAGGTTTCAAATAAGTCTGGGGGGCCTTCGTGGAGCTTTACACAACCCTTTAAATGAGGGGCAAAGTGGTCCATAAAGGAGAGTATTTTTTGGTACACGTCTCGGTTGTCCACGATGAGGGAGGAGACCTCACGAGCCATTAGGTCTCTTACCGCCCGCAGGCTTATGTCTAGCTCTTCGTAAATAAGGGCCGGAGCAGAGGCCCTTTCGGCCCTTTGACGTATGTCTTGCCAGAGAGAGAGCAAAAAGTCCATCTCGGACTTTATTTCTTCTTCACTTGCTTCCAGCGCTACGGTGCGTACTATCCAGCCGGTCTCTGGCGGGCGAAATTTTTGTACAATACCGCGAAGCCTTTCTCTTTCGTTTTCCGAGGTTATCTTACGAGAAAGTCCGATGTGGGCCATGGTGGGCAAAAAGACTAAGTAGCGCCCAGGAAGGGTAATATTGGTAGAAAGCCGGGCCCCTTTATTGCCAACGGGTTCTTTGATTACCTGGACTAATATTTCTTGACCCCTTTTAAGGACGTCTTCGATGGATCCAAGGTGTATTTGAGAGAGCACTTCGCCAAAGAGCTCTTCACTTTCCAGTAATCGGGGGCTGATATCTCCTCCGTAAAGGAAAGCCGTACGGGAAAGTCCAATTTCGATAAAGGCCGCGCGCATTCCAGGCAAGACGCGTACTACCCGGCCCTTATAAATATTGCCCACATGCCCCCTTTCGCGAGGTCTCTCTAAATGGAACTCAGCCAGAGAGCCGTTTTCTATCAGGGCTACCCGGGTTTCGTAAGGGGCAAAATTTATGAGAAGCTCGGACATAACTCTATAACTCCTCCTCAGGTAAGGCGGCTAAAAAGCGTTCTACAAGAGTGAGTAGTTTTTGTTCTGCGGCCTTGGCTTGAGAAATGACCTCTTTGAGGAGAATGGGTTGAAAATGGTCTGGATCGTTCACGTTGGCAATGACCGAAAGCCCCAATACCTTCATACCCGCGTGGTTGGCTACAATTACTTCTGGCACAGTAGACATGCCCACGGCATCGGCGCCTATTAATCTCAGAAAACGGGTTTCGGCAGGGGTTTCAAGGCTGGGCCCGGGTACGGCTACATAAACCCCCTCTTGCAATTTGATTTCCATGGAGACTTTCTTTAACAGGTTTATTAGATCAATGCTATAGGCTTGAGAAAGATCAGGGAACCGTGGCCCCCACTCCTCTATGTTAGGTCCCCTTAAGGGATTTTCGGGGATAAGATTTATATGGTCGCGGATTATCATGATGTCTCCTGGAGAGAAGGACAGATTCAAGCCTCCGGCAGCGTTGGAGACGATCAGGATCTTGGCCCCGATTCGGCTGAGTACCCGCAAGGGGAAGGTTACTTCCTTTAGACTATAACCCTCGTAATAGTGAAAACGCCCTTGAAAGGCTACAACATTTTTACCCCCTAGAGAACCTGCTATCAAATACCCTCTATGGCTTTCTACCGTAGAAGAAGGGAAATGGGGGATTTCTGTATAAGGAATTTCTAAGATCTTTCGCATGTGTTCCGCTGCACCGGAAAGGCCTGTACCCAAAATGAGCACAAGGGAAGGGGAAAAGGGGAGTTGTCTCTTTAAGAATTGTCCGGCTTCCTCTACTTTTTGGCGGTATGATTCTATTTGAAACCCCATTTTGTTCTCCTTTGATTTAGTTTGAAAAATTTATTATGTTCCTGTTGAGAAAATCTTTGAAAGATGCTTTTAATATTAAATTAACCTTGACCCAAGTTAAATAACAACGGCTAAACTTGCTACGCAAGGGGGGGACTCTGAGAGACGATATTTATAATATTGCTCCCCTACGTAATATCGTAGGGGAAAGTCCTTCTATCCGAAAAATCAAAGAACTTATTCTGCAGGTAGCGGACACGGACCTCAGTGTGGTGATTTACGGGGAAAGTGGAGTAGGGAAGGAACTTGTGGCCCGGGCCCTGCATGCCTGTTCGCGTCGATCAAAGGGGCCCTTTTTGAAGGTCAATTGTGCCGCTATACCTGGCGATTTATTAGAGAGCGAGCTTTTTGGGTATGAGAAGGGGGCTTTTACCGGTGCTGATAGAGAAAAACCCGGTAAATTTGAACTGGCCAATGGGGGGGTTATTTTTCTCGACGAGATCGGAGATATGCCCCTTTCTCTCCAGGCCAAACTATTGCAGGTATTACAAGACAATGAATTTTGCCGTTTAGGGGGCCAACGCGAGATAAAAGTAGACGTCTGGATTATTTCCGCTACTAATCATGACCTCCAGGAAGACTTACAAGACGGACGTTTCCGTCAAGACCTTTATTATAGATTGAACATCATAAAGATAGTCGTTCCTCCTTTGCGCGAACGGAGGGAAGATATTCCCTTGCTGATCGAACACTTTACCCGTATTTATGGGCAACGTTACAACATAGATAATTTCGAAATACCCGCTGAATTGTTGAGCCTTTTCTTAAATTATGATTGGCCTGGAAACGTCAGGGAACTAGAAAACTATATAAAAAGGCTTATTGTTCTTCGTGATTTTGACGAAGTAGAAAGAGAGATTCGTCGTCTTTCAGGGGAACCTTTACCCCCCACATCAGAAAAAGGCCGAGGTATTCATGAAGATTTATTGCAATTGGTGATCCAAGTCTTGAGCGAAGCCGAAAAGGGTAAAGTCTCCTTAAAAGAAGTGAGCAAGAGGGTCTCTTCTGTAGTGGAGAGAAAGGTAATCGAGAGAGTTTTGGAGCGTACTCAAGGTAATAAACGTCAAGCCGCCAATATATTGGGGATCTCGTACAAGGCCTTGCTTTATAAGCTTAAGGAATTTGAAGATCTAGAGCTATAACGGGGGCTCTTATGGAACGTTTTTTGGTTACTGGTGGAGCTGGTTTTATTGGTTCTAATATTGTAGAACAATTACTCAGACAAGGACATTTCGTAAGGGTTTTAGACGACTTTTCCAACGGAAAGAGAGAAAATTTGGCCTTTGTACGGGATATACCTGGGGCATTAGAGCGTTTTGAATTATGGCCAGGAGACATTTGTCATTATGAGACCTGTTTGCGTGCTTGTGAAGACATAGATTATGTGCTCCATCAGGCAGCCCTAGGTTCGGTACCCCTTTCCATCGAGGATCCACATACCACCCACCAGGTAAATGCTACAGGCACCCTAAATATCCTGCGGGCTGCCAAGGCGAGAGGGGTGAAGCGTTTGGTCTATGCGGGTTCCTCTTCTGCTTACGGCGACGAGGAAGAGCAAGAAAAGGTAATCCCCAAGCGCGAAGATTTGCTTCCCTTTCCTATGTCTCCCTATGCGGCATCTAAACTTGCGGGCGAATATTATTGTCGCGTTTTTGCGCAGCTGTACGGGTTAGAAACGGTGGTCTTGCGCTATTTTAACGTATTTGGGCCCCGCCAAGACCCTAAATCCCAATACGCTGCGGTAGTCCCCAAGTTTATAACCTTATTGCTTGCAGACAAGCCCCCCCTTATCTTTGGTGACGGAGAACAGACCAGAGACTTTATCTATGTTGACGATGTGGTGCAAGCTAATATCAGGGCGTGTCATGCCGGAAAGGAAGTCGTAGGAGAGGTAATTAACATTGCTGGTGGGCAGAGTATTTCCATAAACAAGCTTTATCGCCTTATTGCCAATATCGTGGGCACCGATATAAGACCTCGCTATCTTCCCCCTCGACAAGGGGATATTCGTCATTCCCTTGCTGATATAAGCAAGGCCCGCCAACTCCTTGGTTTTAAGGAGCTGGTAGGCCTTGAGGAGGGGCTTAGACGTACGGTAGCGTGGTATAAAAATACAGTTTTACCAGATTAAAAACCCACCTTAGCTAGGTTACGCTTAATAGATTCCTTTAATTCCGTTAGGTCAAAGGACTTGACGATGTAGTCATCTGAGGCCCAGGAGGCCAAGTCTTGTTTATATTCCGGATACGCAGAACACAGGATTACAGGCATTTGGGGGTGCTTTTCTTTGATTTGACGTAAGACCTCGATACCGTCCATGCCCGGCATGTTTATATCTAAAACGACCACGTCTGGTTTGACTTCTTCTACTAACTCTAGGGCCGCGGGGCCGTCCATGGCCGAGTGGACCTCGTAACCCTCCTCTTCTAGCTCTTCTCTATAAAGGAGATGAATGCTTTCTTCGTCATCTACTATGAGGATACGGGGTTTTCTATTGGGCATTTTGGGAACCTCCTTCGGTAAGATTGATTTCTCTCAAAAAGCGGGCTGCATCTTCTGGAGGAGTAGGTGTTATATAAAAGCCTGTGCCCCATTCAAACCCGGCGATTTGGGTAAGCTTAGGGAGCAATTCGAAGTGCCAATGGTAGTGTTCTAGATAGGGCTCTCTTAGAGGGGCAGTATGTAAGACAAAATTAAACGGGCAGCGGGGAATAGCCGCGTTTAACCGGCGAAGGACCTCGGAAAATATTTCGGCCAGGGCGCGAAATTGACGGTCGTCTATGGCTCGAAAGTCCGAATGGTGACGTTTGGGAATAATCCATGTTTCAAAGGGTTGACGAGGGGCAAAGGCACATATAGCTACAAATTCGTGGTTTTCACATACTACCCTGGTCCCTGTTTGTATTTCCTGACGAATGATGTCGCAAAAGATGCAGCGTTCTTTATAGTCATAATAAAGCTTAGAGCCCTTGAGTTCTTGGTTTACGAGATGGGGCACAATGGGCAAGGCGATGAGCTGGGAGTGACTATGCTCCAAAGAGGCCCCTGCCGAGCGGCCGAAGTTCTTAAAAATGATTACATAACGGAAGCGTTTGTCCCGTGAGAGATCCACCATGCGGTCACGATAGGCCCAAAGGACTTGTACGATTCGGTCAGGGGGCATATCAGCCAGGGTTTCGTGGTGGTTAGGAGTCTCCACAATGACTTCGTGGGCACCAATACCATTCATCTTGTCGTATATGCCTTCTCCTTCCTTCCAGAGTTCGCCCTCAATGCGTAAGGCAGGAAACTTATTGGGCACAACGCGTAAAGTCCAGCCAGGGCTATTGGGAGGAGCTTCAGGAGGGCGGCCGTAGGCCAGTACCTCGGGAGGGGTTGTATACTCGTGTCCTGGACACAAGGGACAGAAGCCCCCTTTGACTTCTTCTTTGGGGATGACAAAATCCGACGGACGTTTACCTCTTTCCTTAGCAATAATTACCCATCGCCCCACAATAGGGTCACGTCTTAGTTCTGGCATAGGGCCTCCTATACCTGCCACATTATTTGTTCGAATGTTTCATCTGGTACTACAAAGTAGAGCTCGCCCGCCCAGGGTAGGCGTTCTTTGAGGAGGTCGTTTTGGCCAATTTCTACCCAAAACCTGACTTTTTGGCCGACACTAAACCCAAGACTTTTAAAAGAGAGCCTAACTTCTAATATGTCCATACAGGCCATTTCTCCTGGGGGGCCTTCCTGGAACAGCTCCTTCCCCTTCTTTATTTTAAGGGCCTGCGGTGGTTCCAAGAAAACCTCTACCTCTTCTTCGTTATCCATAAAAAAAATCTTAAACCAAGTCCCAGGTGGCAGCTCCTGACAAGATTTTTCGCGAAAATCCAAGCGCAGATACAGATTATGTAAATCAAACCCAAAATAAAGGGCCTCGATTAGTTTGGGGCCCAAATACATGGCTTCGCCCATTCCACGCGGAGTAAACTTTCCCGCTCCGCTCCACTCAAAAAAAGAACTCAGGCGACCATCTATTACAGGTTGGATAAAAGAAGCGGGTTGTTCTTCGGGTTCCACAAGACGGGGGCGTCTTATGGGCTCTTCAAGTATGTTTAACCCTTGTAAGCCCAAGGAACAAAGGGCATGCTTCAGATGTCCTCGAAAAAGGCGGTCAAATTCTAGGTCGAATATTGTGGTAAAATGATCACCAAACCACCAAAACCAGTCACTACCCTCCGCAGCCAAAAGGGCCCTAAGTCCTTGTTCGGGCAATAGCGAGAGGTCTTTTACGAGATTGCGCACCTGCCCCAGTATAGACCAGGCCTTATTTTCTTCTTCGTGTCCGATCCAGATGTCAAAATTGGCGTTGATCCAAGAGCCGGTATATAGCTCGGCAAAACCCCTTTCTGGGGGGAATTCAGCCAGGTAATTCCCTATACTTACGGCCCGAAAACCCGAATCTTCTTGGAGTCTTTGGTAAAGGGCCTTAAGAAAGGCTTCGCCTCCATCAGGATAATATTCCCAAGGGTTTTCTCCGTCTAAAATGAGGCATAGTAAAGGGGGGCGTTTAAGAGAGAGCCCTTGGGCCAAAGACTTCGCCGCCGAAAGGAGGTCTTCTACGGCCTTTTCAGGGGCCATGGCCCGATAAACAAAACCTATGCGGTCCGAGAGGGCGTGGTGGCGAAAGAAAAAGGCTATGCGTGCCCCGGCATGTTCTGCCCAATAGGGCTGTAACAGGAGGTGGGGGCCGCTTTGGCCTAGACTGCGGTAAAGGATTTCTTCGTCGGTAGCCAGCCACTGGACTCCTGCCTCAGCGGCCAGAGGTATTAGCTCCGGACATACCGAGCCCTCTGAAGGCCACATCCCTTGGGGGCGTTGTCCAAATATTCGTTCATGACAAGATAGGGCCTCTTTTATCTGGAGGCTGGCGTCTTCAGGGTGGGCAAAGCGTGGAGGAAGAGGGGCGTTAGGTAAGTTGCGGCGGGCAAAGTCTGTATCAATGAGCAACGGGAGTATGGGGTGAAAGGCCGGGCTTGTACTTATTTCGATTTGCCCTTCTGCCTTACGCTTGCGATACAGGGGGAGGAGTCCCTTAAGAATTTCGTGATGTAGATCCAACAGGGCTAGTTTTTCTTCTTCTGAAAAACCCTGTCCCTTGAGGCGCAATTCTCTGATCAAGGGGTGATTTTTATAGGCAAAGCCGACCCAGGTGAGGTTAAACCAGACCTGTAGGTCTCTAAAGTCTGCTGTATGAAATTGCTTAAGGGCTTCGCTTACCCCGGAAAAGGCGTTTCCTCTCTTTTGGAGTAACCGCCAATACCCTGGATAGGGTTGGATCATGGTTTGCTCATGGGCACAAAAGAAAAACTTGAGTAGAAAAAGTTTTTCTTCGGTATTTAATTCGGCCGCAGGCTTACGAGAAAGTTCTAGAAAATAATCTGTTCCGCCTGCTAAATAGTGTTCGATTTGGTAGAGGAGGGAAGGGACGAGATTTATCGTAACCTGTACATCAGGAAAACCTTCCAAGACCCAGGGCATATCGTAATAGGCCTTAAGGGCGTGAAGCCTTACCCAAGGCAATGCCAGCCAGCCCCTTTCCCAATCCATATACAGGGGCTGATGCATATGCCACAAAAAGGATATATAAACCGGCTGGTCCATCAGTCTCCACGTAGTTTTTCTAAGCGCTCTTGTTCTCTCTTACACTGGATGCACAGACTGGCCTCTGGTCTGGCCTCCAGACGTTTTTCGTCTATCTTTTCCCCACAGGCCTCACAAAAGCCGTAGGAGCCTTCTTCAATGCGTTTTAGGGCCTGGTCGATCTTTTTGATCAACTTCCTTTCTCGATCACGTATACGGAGTTCAAAACCCCTTTCGCTCTCAAACGAGGCTTGATCAGTGGGGTCAGGTAATTTTATTTCTGTGTCTTCTAAACCCCGTACGGTCTTTAAGGCCTCACGGATGAGGCGTTCTTTTTTTTCCAAGAGTAATTGGCGAAAGTGTTCTAGTTTTTCTGGATCCATGGCACCTCCTCAGTCTTCTAAAATAATTGTGCCACTTTTACCACCTGATTTTCTGACAAGGCGAATGTCGGTTATTCTTATACCCTTATCCAAGGCCTTGCACATATCGTAGACGGTCAAAGCCGCTACTGATACCGCGGTCAGCGCTTCCATTTCTACCCCCGTAGGCCCTACTGTTTTGACGCTGGCCTCAATGTTGAGGCTAAAATCCTTTTTTTCTAAAACTAGATCGACATTTACTACGGAAAGCGATAATGGGTGACAAAGGGGAATAAGATCTCCCACTTTTTTGGCAGCCATAATTCCGGCAATACGGGCCACAGCGAATAGATCCCCCTTGGGGAGTCTTTGATCTGCCACCGCGTTAAAGGCCTTTTCGCCTAAGATGACCCGTGCGCGGGCCACTGCTTCCCGGGCCGTAAGGGGCTTGGTGGAAACATCCACCATGCAGGCCTTTCCCTTTTGATCTAAGTGCGAAAAACTCATGAATTACCTTGTTTCATGCTATTCCACAGACGTTTAAAAAGCCCTTTTTTCTTTTCCGCCTCTATTTGGCCAAATTCGCGTATAAGCTCTTCTTGACGTTTGGTGATCTTCTTGGGAATTTCTACCTGTATTTTTAAGATCAGATTGCCGCGTCTGTGGCCTCCATATTCAGGCAACCCGTGACCTTCAAGGACTAATGTTTCTCCAGGCTGTATGCCCGGGGGGATCTTAACCTCTAAATCTCCTTCCAGGGTAGGGACTTCTATCTCTCCCCCTAAAATGGCTTCACTTACAGGTACCGTTACGGTGAGCCAGAGATCCTTGCCCTGGCGTTGAAATATGTCGTGATCTCTCAAATGGATACGGATGTATAGATCTCCAGGAGGCCCCCCGTAAAGTCCTCCTTCTCCTTCACCAGGCACCCTGATTACCGAGCCGTCGTCTACTCCTGGGGGGATCTTTATTTTGAGAGTGCGCACAACGTGTTCTTTGCCGGTGCCTTTACACTGGGGACAAGGGTCGGAAATAAAAGTTCCCAGCCCCTTACAAGTGGGGCAGGTGGTGCTCAAGCGGAAAAAACCCTCCGAGTGCACGATGTAGCCTCTACCTTTACAGGTAGGACAATATTGGGGGCTGGCCCCTGGGGCCAGGCCACTGCCCTTGCAGGCCTTACATGTCTCATTGCGTTCGACCTGAAGCTCTATCTCTTTGCCCCGAAGGATATCCTCCAACTCCAGAGAAATATCATACGACAGATCAGCCCCTTTTTGGGGGCGCCGCTCCCGGGCCCTGGTACGAGAAAATCCACCAAAGCCCCCTAAAAACTCTTCAAATAGGTCCGAGAAGGCGGAAAATATATCTTCTACGTCGGTAAAGCCCCTGTAACCTGTGTCGTGTAGCCCACGGTGTCCTTGAGCATCATAAATGGCCCTCTTTTGAGGATCGGAGAGGACTTCGTAGGCCTCAGATATTTCTTTGAAGCGTTCTGCGGCCTTTTCATCGCCTGGATTGCGGTCAGGATGATATTTTAGGGCCAGGCGACGATAGGCCTTTTTTATTTCTTCCTGGGTGGCGTGGCGTGGTACTCCCAGGATATCGTAATAATCCTTCTTCACGACTGTTTTTCTCCAGGCAGTTTATTCAGATCGATAATTCCCGCCAGGGGGAACTCTTCTACTTCTTCTCCCAGGGCCTTGATGTTTTCAAAGGTCACTTTACCTGCGGCAATCTCTCGTAACGCCACGATAATTTCTTTGTTGTCACACTCTACTAAGGGTTTGGCCCCCTTACGAAGCTGTTTTACCCGCTGTATGACAAGGTGAATCAATTTGAAACGGCTGGGTATTTGACGTAAACAATCTTCTACCGTAACTCTGGCCATGGATAATCACCCCTTTTTAGCTCTATTTTAGGCTACAGCTTCTACGGCCTTTACTTCGGGTACTTCCTTCTTGAGGTAGCGTTCAATGCCCATCTTAAGGGTCATAGTAGACATGGGACACCCTTTGCAAGCTCCCGTAAGTCTTACCTTTACTACCCCTTCTTCGGTTACTTCTACCAATTCTACATCTCCTCCATCGGCTTGGAGCATTGGTCTCACCTTATTTAAGGCCTGTTCCACCTCTTCCCGCATAGGGACCTCCTTTTTTTAAGCGTTTGCTTGGCAGCATTTTAACCGTGCCTTGTCTTTATGCCAAGATAAGTTCTTTTTACTCTTTAACAAAGCTTACAATATGCGTTAAAAAGTTTTAAAGCTCTGGTAGCCACATTACTTTTTAGAGGAGGGTCTATGAAAAGCGATTTAATAAAAAAAGGTATTGAGCGAGCCCCACATCGATCTTTGCTTAAGGCCTCGGGTTTTACCGATGAAGAATTGCAACGTCCTATAATAGGTATTGCCAATGCCTTTAACGAGATTGTGCCCGGCCATGTACATCTAAGACAGATAGTGGAGGCCGTAAAGGCTGGTGTACGTATGGCTGGGGGCACGCCCATGGAATTTGGGGTCATTGGTGTGTGTGACGGCGTGGCCATGAATCACGACGGGATGAAGTATTCCTTGGTTTCGCGCGAAATTATCGCGGACTCGGTGGAAATAATGGCGCGGGCCCATGCCTTTGATGCCTTAGTCTTGGTGCCTAACTGTGACAAAATAGTACCGGGGATGCTAATGGCGGCCCTGCGTCTTGATATCCCGGCCATATTTATCTCTGGCGGTCCTATGCTAACCGGCACTTTCAAGGGTAAGCGGGTAAATCTTATCTCGGTTTTTGAGGCCATTGGTCAGGTCAAGAGGGGAGAAATGAGTGCAGATGATCTCTGCGCTCTTGAGGAGGAGGCCTGCCCCACGTGTGGATCTTGCGCAGGTATGTTTACCGCCAACTCCATGAATTGCCTTACAGAGGCCTTAGGCCTTGGTTTACCTGGTCACGGGACGATCCCGGCTGTAAGTTCGGCCCGGATAAGGCTGGCCAAACAGGCCGGGATGAAGATAATAGAGCTCCTCAAAAAAAAGATTACCCCCCGCAAGATTGCCACCAAAGAGGCCTTTAAAAACGCCATTGCCGTAGATATGGCCTTGGGGTGTTCTACCAATACCGTGCTCCACCTGCCGGCCATTGCCCGGGAAGCAGGGATCGATTTATCTCTTAAGCTATTTGACGAGATTTCCCGCAAGACCCCCTGCCTTTGTCACTTAATCCCGTCTGGGCCCTATAGCTTGGCGGATTTGCACGAAGCAGGAGGTATTCAGGCGGTGATGGCCGAGCTGGCCAAGGCCGGTCTCATTAATAAAAAGGCAAAGACCGTTACGGGAAAGACGGTGGGAGACAACATAAAAAAGGTTGTGGTAAAGGACTATCAGGTCATTAATCCTATAGATCAGCCCTATAGACCAGAGGGGGGTATTGCCATCTTATGGGGTAATTTGGCCCCGGAAGGTGCTGTGGTTAAGGCCAGTGCGGTAGCTCCAGAAATGATGCATCACGAAGGACCAGCAAGAGTCTTTGAGGCAGAAGAGGAGGCCTACGAGGCCATTTTGGCCCAAAAAATCCGCCCTGGAGACGTAATAGTCATTCGCTATGAAGGACCTAAAGGGGGCCCAGGGATGAGGGAGATGCTGTCGCCCACCTCGGCTATAATCGGTATGGGGCTGGGGCGCTCGGTGGCCCTCCTCACTGATGGGCGCTTTAGTGGAGGTACACAGGGGGCATGTGTGGGACATATCTCTCCCGAGGCCGCCGAAGGTGGCCCCATTGCCCTGGTAAAAGAGGGTGATCTCATCGAGATTGACATACCCAATCGCCGTCTGGTCCTCAAGGTTGACGAAGGGGAGCTTGAAAAACGGCGCCAAAAATGGACTCCCCCGCAAAAGAAGCTTTCGGGAGTATTGGCCCGCTACGCCAAATTGGTGACCTCTGGGGCCAAAGGGGCCGTGTTGGAAGAATAATGCCACGCTATCTGTTGGTCGGACACCTCACACGAGACTTGGTCTCTTGTGGCTTTCGTTACGGTGGGGCAGTGCTTTACGGCGGGCTTACTGCCCGCCGTTTTGGTTTTGAGACCAAAGTAGTCACCGCCTGTGCCGAACACGACCTTGATTTATTATTCCCCGAAATCTCTTTTTTTGTTTTCCCCTCTTCCAGCTCCACTGTGTTTGAAAATATAGAGACGAGCCAAGGGCGTGAACAAATAGTGTGGCAAAAGGCCCCTCCCCTTGATTTACAAAGGCTTCCTAAAGAGTGGCGCAAGGCAGATATAGTCCACTTGGCCCCTGTGCTAGACGAAATCGACCCGGATTGCGGCCCACTTTTTGAAACATCGTTTTTGGTAGCCAACCCCCAGGGGTGGTTTAGACAGGTCTTGGCCTCGGGTCACGTGGTCCATAAAAGACCAGACCTTTCCGCCTGGCCGGTGTTTGAGGCCTTGGTGGTGAGCGAAGAAGACCTCCATAAAGACTTGACCTATCTGCCTCAACTTCGCCAAAAGACTAAACTCTTGGTGTTGACCCAGGGGGCCAAAGGGGCCTGGTTGTTTTTCAGGAACCAAGAAAAATTCTTTCCTGCCAAACCTCTCCAGCCCAAAGATACTACCGGAGCAGGGGATATATTGGCCGCGGCCTTTTTTGCTGCTCTCTTTGCTGGCTTTGCCCCGGAAAAGGCCTTGACCCTGGCCATGTGCTTAGCCGCCCTTTCTGTGACCAGAGAAGGCCTGGCTGGTGTGCCTTCAGTAGTAGAAATCTCTCGCTATTTACAAGAGTTAGGATATAATCCGAAACAATATTAGATAATATTGAGAAAAACATGACAAATTTTTGAAAAAACACAATAATTGCCATTAAAGCCAAATATCTAAAAATTTTATCCTGTTGACTAAAGCTTTCAGTTTTTGTGATAAAAATCTAGACTTGAAAAGGGGTGGGGAGGAGAGAGCATTAAGGTGTCATAAAAATATTAAAAAAGAGGAGAGGAGGTAAGTGCATGCGTAAGGTCTTTATGTTGGTTGTTATGTGTGTCTTTTTAATGTCTGGGATGGTTTTGGCCAGTGGTCATGGAGGCAGTGTAATGTCTCCGGCCAAGGCCCTAGAGAAGATTGTTACAGGTAATGATCAGTTTGTTAAGAGTCATAAGCCCCATTATTTTGAGCCTTACCAGACTTCGCAGCACCCCTTTGTCACTATGATTACTTGTTCAGATGCCCGTGTGCAGACTAACGCCCTCTTACCCGATGCCATAGACAAGGTCTTTGTTATCCGTAATATCGGTAACCAGTTGGTGGTTTCTCGTGGTTCCATAGATTACGGGATCCTTCACTTACACACGCCTATTCTTTTGATCCTCGGACACACCCACTGTGGTGCTGTAAAGGCGGCCATGGGTGATTACAAAGGGGAGACCGAGGGAATTCGCAACGAACTAGATCATTTACATCTGCCTCTTATGGCCGATACCGGCAAAGGTGATTTTGAATTGCGCTGGCTTAAAAACGTAGAGCGCAATGTGGACTGGCAGGTGGCTCAGGCCATGAGTTTTTACCCCAACCTGGTTAAGTCTGGTAAGCTTGTGGTCGTGGGGGCTGTTTATGATTTCCTAAACGTTTACGGTAAGGGTTATGGACGTATGGTTATTATTAACGTAAACGGTGTTACCTGCCCCCAGAAGATACAAAATCACCCGGTACTTAATGATTTGTCTAAGGTAATGCGCAAAGTTGTAGTGGGAAGTCATCATTAATGGAGTCGTTCTGAGTTTTCCCACTCCTTTTCAAATTTTTAGGGGCCACCTCCACAAGGTGGCCCCTAGTTGTTTTTTAGAACTCTTATAACTCCTTGGGAGGTAGTCCCGAGAGGGATTCAGCCAGAGAAGCGGCCTTTTCCGGAGGCATGGAAGAAAGGATACGGGCCACTTGATCGGTCTTTAGAGCAGACAAGATCTTTATGGCCATATCTTGGTCCATGGCCACCAAAAGTTTGGCCGCTTTAGAAGGCTTCATATTGGCGTAAGCCCCCACCAACAACTTAAATCGTTTGGTCTTTATGACCTGGATTTCCTTTAATTTGCGTTCAATTTCGTCTTCTAGGGCAGTTAAGGTAGTTAGCCGTTTATTGACTTGGTCTTGCAATAATTGGAGGTCTTTTTTTTCTTTCTCTATTTTTTGGGCCTCCACCGCGAGGTGCTCTTTTTCGGCCCTTAAGGCCGCAAAAATTTCTTGAGGACAGTTCATTAAGGCCTGGTCTTTTTTATCTTTTGTGGCCTGGGCCAAGGCCTCTTGGGGCTCAAAGAGAAACCGGTTGGTTTGATACAAATAATACAACATACTGCTAAATAATACTTTGGTCCCGGCCAAGATGACCAGGACAGGCACCCACCTAGAGAGTTTCATGGCGTTTCCTCCGCATGAGCATTAGATCGTCGAGGTTTTTAAATTCCTCCTTCTTGAGGTTTTCCATATATTGCTTCCACGCCTTTTGATAGAGGGCCTCGGCAGTACGCCTTTTTTGGTAAAGCCTCAAGGCCTTTTCCCTTAAATCTTCCACCTCTTTTTTCTTTTGGACCAAGATTTTTTCTACCTTTAATTTTTCGGCCATGGCCATCTCCAACCCCCAGGCAAAGTCTTCTAAATCTGCCCCTCTTACGGTTTTCTTCTCCAAAGAGTTATACATTTCTTTGGGGCGTTTGCTTATTTCGACCAAGAGTTTTTCTATTTCTTCCACGGCTTGTTGTCCTCGCTGAAAGTCCTCCTGGGCCTTTTTCTCTCGGAGTTCAGATACCCAAAGCAGAGTTTTTAGGGCCTTTGGAGGTCTTTTCATTTACCCACCACCTGAAAAAGACGGTCTAAACTGTCTTTTAAATCGGCTTTTTCTTGAATTTCCTGTTGTAAAAATTTTCTTATGGGCTCAATGAGTTTAAGGGCCTGATCGATTTCCGGATTACTCCCTGCTACATAGGCCCCTATGTTTATAAGGTCTTCGGCCTGACGGTAGATGGCCAGGTAGTGGATTAACCTTCGGGCCGCTCGTATCTGGTCTAGGGATACGATGTCGTTCATTACCCTGCTTATACTGGCAAGTACGTCGATGGCCGGGTAATGACCCTGGTGGGCCAATTCGCGCGAGAGCACAATATGGCCGTCCACAATAGAGCGTACCGCGTCGGCAATAGGTTCGTTAAAATCGTCTCCTTCTACCAGGACCGTATAGAAGGCGGTTATACTACCTGCTCCCTTTTTGGGCCCTGGCCTCTCCAAAAGACGGGGTAGGGCGGCAAATACCGAGGGTGTATAACCTCTGGCCGTAGGGGGTTCTCCTATGGCCAGCCCTACTTCCCGACCCGCCATGCAAAAACGGGTAAGGGAGTCCATCATGAGGAGTACATCTAGGCCTTGGTCACGGAAATACTCTGCTATGGCTGTAGCCAAGTAGGCTCCCCTTATACGTAAAGGGGGAGGTTGGTCGGAGGTGGCCACCACCACCACCGAACGCTTAAGTCCTTCTTCGCCCAGGTCTCTTTCCAAAAATTCCAGGACCTCCCGGCCCCGTTCGCCTATAAGGGCGATTACGTTCACATCGGCCTTGGTGTGACGGGCCATCATGCCCAAGAGCGTGCTTTTGCCCACGCCTGAACCAGCCATTATGGCCATTCGTTGACCTTTACCCGGGGTGAGCAAGGCGTTTATAGCCCTGATGCCCACGTCCAAGGGTTCTGAAATACGACTGCGCTCAAAGGGCTTTAATGGTTCGGCATACAGGGGGTAATAAGACGAAGGTGGGGGTAGGGGTTTGCCGTCAAGGGGGTTGCCCAAGGCGTCTAGAACGCGGCCCAAAAGGCCATCACCCACGCGTACCCCCGGATCCATTTTCAAAAACACTTTACTGCCTGGCTCCACTCCTCGGGGGTCTCCCAGAGGTATAAGCAAGACCCGTTCTTCCCGAAAACCTACCGCCTCAGCCAGGATGCTTTCTCCAGAAGGTAAAACTATTTCACAAAGGCCCCCTATGCTTACGTTGGGACCTTCGGCCTCTACCACAAGGCCTACCACACGTTTGACCAGGCCACAGACGGTTACTGATTCTACATCTTTTACCGCCGCGATATAGGCAGTAAGATCAAGGCCTTGCATTTTAGCCCTCCAGGCGACTCAAAATCTCACGCCATTTGCGCTCGTAAGTGGCGTCAATCAACCCAAAGTCTGTTTCCAATAAACACCCTCCTCGGGACACGTTGTCGTCGGGGACGAGGTCAAAGTCTTTGAGTTTGGAAAATTCTACCGACAACTCTTGCATGACCGCTTCCATATACTCTATGTCTTCTGGGTTTAGGTGGAGTTTTACCCGCGATTGTTCCACTACGTGGGCCAAGGCCTCGCGGATACAGGCAATAAGCACCTCTGGGCCCTGAGAGATCTCGCGGTGAATTACCTTTTCTGCTATGGCTTTGACCAGTTCAAACACCGGTCTTTCTAAAGAAAGCACGTGGTGTTCTATTTCGTTTTCCAGGTTTTCCAGGAGTCTTTTTAGACGTTTGGCCACCGACTCGTACTGTTGGCGTCCCAATTCTAGGCCGTCTTTTTGTCCCTGAGCAAATCCCTTTTCGTAGGCCTCCTGTTCTAAAAGGGCCAATTTTTCAGCTACTCCCGGAAGACTTAGGGGATCTATATCTGGGGCAGTATCCGTTTGGGCCTCTGTGCTTGAAGGGGGGTCGTTTTTTGGGCTTTTAACCTCTGGGAGTGAGTCTACAGCCTGCCCCATACTTTCGGGGCTGGGGGAGGCCTCGGGGAGGATATTTTCGTCAGAGGATGTGTCTTCTTCTGTCTTCGGCTCGTTTTTGGTCTTTTGACGTGCCTCTTCGGGCAAGAGGTGATATAAGGGGCTAAAGGTCTCTTTGTCTTCCTCTTTAGAAAGGTCTTCCACGTTTAGGCTATAAAAACGTATTTCTCCACCCTTTATAATCTTAGACAAACTCTTCCTCCCCGGCGGTAAGGATAATTTTGCCTTCTTGTTCCAGACGTTTGGCCACCTTGATGATGTTTTGCTGGGCAGCCTCTACGTCGGAGACCCTTACCGGGCCCATGATTTCCAAGTCTTCCTTTAGGAGCTGGGCCGCACGTTCACTCATGTTATTGAAGAATTTTTCACGTAGCTCCTCAGAGGCGGTCTTTAAGGCCAGTTTCAGGTCTTCGGTGGAGATCTCTTTGAGGATGGCCTGGATGGCGGTGTCGTCTACTTTGAGCAGATCTTCAAAGGTGAACAAGTACTTACGCACCTCTTCGGCAAGGGTGGGGTTTTCTTCCTCCACCGCAGAAAGGATGTCTTCTTCTAGGTCTCGACCTACATGGGAAAGGATTTCCGCAGCCCTTTCTACTCCTCCGAGTTTGCGGCTAAATGTTCCACCCACGGCTTGTAATTCCTCCTCTAGGGCGGTGCTGATTTCCTGGATTATTTCGGGATCTACTTTGTCTAGTTCGGCTATACGGAAGATTACTTCAGAGCGGAGTTTTTCCGGTAAGACAGCAAGGACTTGACCAGACTTATCTGGATCGAGGTGTACTAAAATAATAGCAATGGTTTGAGGGTGTTCATTGCGCAAAAAGTTGGCAATAGTACGTGGATCAAGGCGCCGTAACTTTTCAAAGACTTTGGGGCCCAATTCCTGGCGGATCTCTTCGTATATTTCTTTACCCCTTTCCCCGTAAGCCTTGACCAAACTTTCCTGGAGGAATTCGTCCGGAGATACCGAAATATCGGCCAGCAATTCTTTACTTTCTACGTTGGCCTCCTCCAGGACTTTTTTTACTACCTGAGCAGGGATATACCCCAAGCGTGCCATTTCTATACCGATTCTTTTGATTTCTTCTTCGTTGAGATATTTGTAGACCTCGGCGGTAAATTCCTCACCCATGGTAAGCAAGAATATAGCGGCCTTTTGTGGACCGGAGAGATTATCAGGGTCTAATTTTTTATACGCTGGCATTCTCCTCGGCCTCCTTAATTATCTTTTTGCGCTCTTCTTCACTCTCTTCGGCCAGCCACTTTTTGACTAGTATGGCTGCCCTTTCGGGACGGCTCTGGATAATCCCTAGGGCTATTTCTTGCGGTAGTGGTTGTATTTCTTCGCCCTCTAGTTCGGCTTCTTCACCAGTAGGTAGGGCCTCTTCTAGGGGTTCTTCTGCGGGGGCAAGGCGTTCCAGGAAGGTCTTTAGTATGGGGCGCACAATCAAGAGCAAGAATAATAATATCAGCAGGAATTCTAACACCGGACGGGTGAACCGGCTGGCGTAGGTATACCACTTGGACTCCTGGGCCAAAGAAGCCTCGCCTTCAAAGGGTAGGCTTACCACTTCTACCCGGTCTCCCCGATCGGGGTTGTACCCAATGGCCCCCTTTACCAGGCGCTCTACCAAGATACTGGTGTCTTCGGAAGCCTGGGCCTCTCCCTTTTGGGGAGGATGTTTGCCCAATATCGAGGAGTCAAGGAGGACGGCCACGGAAATCCTCTTGATGCTCCCTGGCTCTAGTTCTTTGTTGCGCGATACCTTGCTTACTTCGTAATTCCGCGTAAGGCTACGTTTATATTCCTTCTCGGTGCGCGAAAGCGTCTTGGTGTTCCCTTCTACTTTATTGGCCAGGGCCCCTTTTACCCCAGGGACTCCGCTGTTTGTTCCCCCTTCTTTTTGTTCTTCTTGCGACAGTTCGCTGCGGATGGCCGTACCTTCGGGGTCATAAATTTCTTCTTTGACGGTCTCTTTGGTAAAGTCTACGTCTACGGTTACTTGGGCAATGGCGTGCCCAGGTCCCAGGGCTTGAGACAAGAGCTGTTCAATCTTCTCTTTATAGGCCTCCTCTAAGTGCTGTTTGTAGGCCAATTGTTCGTTGTTTAATTGTTCTTCGGGAGAAGGGGCGTGGTAGAGTACGTGTCCTGTAGTATCCACTACGCTTACGTTTTCGGGGTCAAGGCCTGTTACGGCGCTAGAGACTAAATTTACGATCCCTTGGACTTCACTGCGACTCAAGGTCATTCCAGGTTTTAACTTTATAAACACAGCGGCCTTGGGTGGTTTTTCTTGGGAAATAAATAGACTCTCCTTGGGCAGGGCCAGGTGTACCCTTGCTGATTCTACTTCTTTTAGACTCGATATGGTACGCGAAAGTTCCCCTTCCAGGGCCCTCTGATAATTGACCCGTTGCAGGAAATCTGTAGCTCCCAACTGGTTCCGATCAAATATTTCAAAGCCTTCTACATGGGGGCCAATAATACCCTTGCTGGCCAGGGTCATGCGTATTTCAGGTACCTTGTCTTTGGGGACATAAATGGCCCTTTCTCCCTTTAGCTTATAGGGGATCTTTTCTTTTTTTAAGAAGTCCACCACCTGGCTCAGGTTTTCCTCGGGGAGTCCTCGGTAAAGGAGCCCCCATTCCACCCGGTTGGTGTAATAGATGAGGACCAAAAAGCTGGCCAAGACCACGCTAAGAATCCCCAGAGAGGCTATTTTTTGCTCTCGGCTCAGGTTTTGCCACAGGTCTTTTAATTGTTGGACAATTTCCTTGGGGGTTGGCATGGGATCGATCTCCTCACTTTATAGCTGCATGCGCATTATTTCTTGATAGGCCTGGAGTATCTTGCTACGTACCTGAAGCAGGAGCTTAAAAGACAATTCAGCCTTGGTGGCTGTAAGCGTAAGTCCTACCAGGTCTGGGTCTTGACCAGTGGCTACGGCCATTAGTTTTTGAGCCATGGCCTTTTGGTCGTGGTCTACGGCCTTTATTTCTTTACGGATGAGGTCTAAAAAACCTTTTTCCGCCGGGGCAGGTTTAATAGAAGAGGCCTGTTTGCCCAAAGGGGTATATAGGTTTACCTTCATTTATTACCTCCCTAACGCAGTAGATCTAAGGTCTTGAGGGCCAAGGTCTTGGTAATATTGACCACAGACAGGTTGGCCTGGTAGGCCCGGGAGGCCTCCAGTAATTCGACCATTTCGGTCATTACGTCTACATTGGGGTAGCGCACGTATCCTCGGGCATCGGCATCGGGGTGTGCGGGGTCATAGACCTCTCGAAAAGGGCTCTTATCGTCTACAATGGCCACTACTTGGGCACGTAGTAATTTATCGCCCAGGGCCTGGCCGAAATTTTTTTCTATCTCTGGAGGTAAGGGAGTAGCGGCTACGATTACGTCTTTGGCCCGGTAGGGGCCACCGTCTAAGGTGCGGGTTACATTGGCGTTGGCCAGATTCATGGCCGAGACGTCAAGCCTTACCCGTTGGGTAGATAATCCACTGGCGGCTAGACGCAAAGCAGTAATAATTTTCATTAGCCTTTACCTCCTTCGGTTATGGCGTCTCTTAGAATTTGCAATTCCTTTATCAAGGCCTGGACCGTGGCCTGGTAAAGGATGGTGTTTTCTGTAAGACGAGCCATTTCTTCTTCCAGAGATACGTTGTTGGGGGTGCCCTCGTCTGGTGGCGACCAGTCCTCTTCTGTAGTGACTGGTGGTTGCCAGGGTTTGGGTTTTATGTGGCGTGGGTTTGTGGTTACCAGATGGGGTTGCCCTTGCATATAGGCCTGCATAATCCTTTCAAAGGGTAAGACTTTGCGGCGGTAGCCAGGGGTGTCCACGTTGGCGATATTGGCGGCGATAACGTCATTGCGGCTTAGCCTTAGTTTGAGGCTCTGGGCCACCAGTTGCCAGGTCTTATCGAATAGCTTTACGCCCATAGCGCCCTCCTTAAAACAGTCCCGCTTCACGGTAGGCTTGGAGTTTGTTCCGTAGGGTACGCACACTTATGCCCAGTATCTCAGCCGCACGGGTGCGATTCCCCCGGGCCACTTTTAAGGCCTTTAGAATCATCTCGCGCTCTACTTCTTTTAAAGGCCTTATGCCCAGGTCTGTACTAACGCCTCTGGTGCCCCTGAGTTCCGGGGGGAAGATATCCTGTAGGGTGATTTTGGGCCCGTGGGCCAATAAGACGGCTCGTTCGACAATATTACGAAGTTCGCGCACGTTGCCAGGCCATGAATATTCCTCTAAGGCCTCCATTACTCCTTTATCAAATCCCGCCAGGGGCCGCTGATATTTTTGGGTAAATTCGTGCAGAAAATGTTGGGCCAAAAGCCTTATGTCTCCACGACGTTGCCGCAATGGAGGAAGGTTTACAGGGATGACATTTAGACGGAAGTATAAGTCTTCACGGAAATGGCCTGCTTTTACCTCTTTTACAATATCGCGGTTGGTAGTGGCCAGGACACGCACATTAATCTTTATAGGGTAGGCCCCACCCACCCGGTCCACCTCTCCCTCCTGTAAGACGCGCAGAAACTTGGCCTGTAGCCTGAGGGGCATTTCGGTGACCTCGTCAAGGAGGATGGTCCCCCCGTGGGCTAACTCAAATTTTCCAAGCTTTCGGGTAAAGGCCCCGGTAAAGGCCCCTTTTTCGTGGCCAAAGAGCTCGCTCTCCAAAAGGTGTTCGGGTAAGGCCGCACAGTTTACAGCTATAAAGGGCCCCCTAGCCCGGTCACTCTGGTTGTGGATCCAACGGGCAAGCACCTCTTTGCCCGTGCCTGATTCTCCAGTGATGAGTACCGTGGCCTGACTCTTGGCTACGGCCTTTAATTTGACCAGCAAGGCCTTAAGCTTAGGGTCAACGGTCAAAAAATCCCCCTCGGGTTCTTCTATCAGGGGAGAAACCGTTTCTTTGATAATCTGGGCCAGTAATGTAGGGTCTGTATCCTTTAGGCGGTAATCTTCGGCCCCTAATTTTATGGCCTCTACGGCTTCGTCCAGGTGAGCCTTCTCCGAGAGGAGAATTACCGGAATAAAAGGCGCCAGAGACTGGACCTCTCTTAAAAATTCAAGTCTGCCCAGGCCTTTATTTTCCAAGTCAGCCACAATACAGGCCACAGCCCTTTGCTGTATCCAGGCCAGGGCCTCTTCTTTACGGCCTACTATTTTTACGTTTAGGCCCTCTTCTCTTACGCGCTGGGCCACCTCGTGTAGGCTTCCCGGTGTCCCGTTAATAAACACTACCGTAGTAGACATTAGTAAATTTCTCCCCTTGCTCTTTCCACCAGGTAAGAAGCCCGAACGAGATCAGAGGCCAATTTCACAAAGACGGATTTTTCTTGGGGGCCGTTGGCCAAAGAGGTCCAAAGTTTTTGGGCCTCTTTTTCTTCCCCCAGGCGTTCCAGGACTAAGGCCCTAAGCCACAAGGCCTCTTTATCCTTGGCAGAGACTTTGATTAACAGGACACTGGCCTTTTGGGCTACATTTAATTTGTCTTGGCCCAAGGCCAGCAAGATTAATCTCTTTAGATAAAGTTGATAATTGACCGCCGTGGATTTGATAATTTTTAAGGCTTCCTCAAGCCTTCCGCCTTTTAACAAGGTGTCAAGATAGATCTTTTGGATCCGTTTTTTCAGCTGAGCATCAGCAGTGGTAGCAAAGGCCTTATTCATAAAGATAAGGGCCTCGGGATAGTGGCCTTCTCGGTAGAGATAAAATCCTTTGAGGAATTGATAATAGGGGGAAACAACGCTTTCCGGGAATTTTTGGGCTACGTAGTCAAGGATTTGACAGGCGGTAGAGGGGTCTTGTTTCTCTCCCCTCTGTAATAACAAGTCGCTAAGGTTTAAAAGCACGTTGGGTAGCCAAGGGTTAGGTACGCCAAAATCGCGGGCCTTTAAAAGGGCCAAGGTGGCACTGGTGGTGAGGTTGAGGCCTTGGTAGGCCTGAGAAAGCCAGTAATAGTGTAGCCCACAACGGGCCTTTAAAAAGTCTTTTTTGTGGGCCAGATGAAAATCTATGAGCCCCAAATAGTCTTTGGCCGCCAAAAAGCGTTGGTCTACCGGGGAAGAGGCCTTACAAAGGCATTGATAAACCTTCGGTAAATAGCGGGACTTAGGATAGCGTTTCAAAAAACTCCAAATAGAAGCAAGGGCCTTTTCTGGTTGGTGTGCTTCAAGGAGGAGTGTTATCTCCAGGGCATGGGCCTCTTCGGTAAGGGGATTTTGGGGGTAGTCTTTTTTTAATAGGGCACATATGGCCAACAAGAGACGACGGGTATAAGGAGACTTATGCCCTATCTTTTCTTCGAATATGTAGCGCATGTGGTAGAGGCGAAATTTGGCAAAGAGGGCCTCTTTGGCCGAAGGCCAAGAGGTATATACCAGTTCGTATAGTCGGCGCGCCTTACGATAATTTTTGTGCTGAAAATAGGCTTCCGCTATCCTAAACAAGAGGGCAGGGGCCTCTTGCTGGTTGCCCGAATAGTTTAGGTAGGCATATATTTCCTCTTCGGCCTGTTTTAAATTCCCTTGCTTTAAATGATATAAGGCCAGGTGACGGAGAATAGAGGGTTGATAGCGGTAAAGACGCGGGTGTTCCTCTATAAAAGAAAGATATTTGGTGATCTTTTCTCCGTTTCGTAAAAGCAAATCTAGGGCTTTGGCCTTTGCCTCCAGAGGACAGCCTTGGGACAATATCTCTTGGGCCAGTGAACAGGCCTTTTCCTTCAGTTGACGGCGATCATAAATGCAGGCCTCAAGGAGGACAGCCTGGCATTTTTTCTGCCCGGGATACTTTTTCTGCATAAGGCTTACATACATTAAGGCCTCGTCATAAAGGCCTAATTTGTTGGCGCTTTGGGCCAGCAATAGAAGATCTTCGGCCGGCAAAGAGGTGGTAAGCATAAGGGGTTTTAAGGTGTCTATTACTTTCTTATAAGCCCCTTTTTTGTAGTATATCTTGGCACGCAGAGAAGCTGCCTCTACAAGCAAGGAATGGTCTTGACTAAAACGTTTGGGTATCTCTTCTAAAAGGGCTAGGGCTCTATCAAGATCTCCCTGCTGATATAGTATTTGGGCCTGTTTATACCAGTGCCTTCCCTCTGCCGTACCTGCCAGGGCCGTACCTCCCCATACGAGATTGAAGATCAAGATTAAGGCCAACATCGCCTTGGGTGATGTAGCAAACCATATGCCCAGAAGAAGAGGATAAGGGAAAGGTCTTTAAGTCGAGGAAAACCTAGGCCGCTTTAACAAAATGCCGGGGCTAGGGCGTCGAAGTTTTGACAGATGATTTAACTCACGCGGTTAGGTCTTTTGGCGAGGGGTGAATATCTTTTGTTTTTTCATCTTCTCAATGAGAGTGGTGCGGTTTATATGTAAGAGCTTGGCGGCTCTATTTTTTACCCATCCGGTCTTGTCCAGGGCCTTTAAGATAAGGCGTTTTTCAAATTCACTGACTAACTTGGGAAGATTTATACCCTCCTCAGGTATCTCTACGTCCTCTAGAGGGACAAAGGCCCTTTCCTCGATACTGCCTCGGATATATTCGGGTATGTCGGCTTTGGTAATGGTTTCTTCTTCCGCCAGGATGACCATCCGCTCAATGACGTTTTCTAACTCCCGTACGTTGCCTGGCCAATCGTGGCGTAAAAGTAAATCCAGGGCCTCTGGTTCGATGCCTTGTATGTCACGTCTTTTTTGTTGGTTAAATTTTTGGATGAAGTGGTTTACTAAGAGGGGAATATCGTCTTTTCGTTCTCTAAGAGGTGGTAGATATATGGGGATTACATTCAAACGATAGTATAGATCCTCTCGAAAATTTTTCTTTTGTACCTCTTCTTCTAGATTTTTATTGGTAGCGGCAATGATGCGTATATCTATGGAGATAGTGTGTGTGCCCCCCACCCGTTCTATAGTCTTTTCTTGCAAGACCCGCAGCAGTTTTACCTGGAGCTTGGGACTCATTTCGGCTATTTCGTCCAGGAATATGGTCCCCCCGTGGGCCAATTCAAAGCGCCCCAAGCGTGTCTTTATGGCCCCGGTAAAGGCCCCTTTTTCGTGGCCGAAGAGCTCGCTCTCCAAAAGCTCTTCGGGTATAGCACCACAGTTTACCGGGACAAAGGGTCCTTTCCTTCGGGAACTGGCTTGATGTATGGCCCGCGCCACAAGTTCCTTACCGGTACCTGACTCTCCTAGTATCAATACCGTAGAATCCGTATCGGCCACCCGCTCAATCAGGGAGAAGACACGTTTCATAGGGACACTTTTGCCGATAATTTCTCCGTAACCCTGTTCTTTCCAGAGTTGTTTGCGGAGATATTCGTTTTCCCGTCGGAGACGCCTGGTATCCAGGGCCTTTTCCAAGACCAAGAGTATCTCATCTCGGCGTAAGGGCTTGGTTAGATAGTCATAGGCCCCTTTTTTAATGGCCTCTACCGCACTTTTGATGCTTCCGTGGCCGGTAAGGATAATACATACCGTCTCTTGCGCATGGTTTACCACATAGTCCAAGACCTCCATGCCTGTAAGGCGCGGCATGGAAAGATCAGTAATAACAATGTCGTAAAAATTGTGCTCTAATTTTTTGATCCCCTCTTCGCCGTCAAAGGCCACTTCCGTATGGTAGCCGGCCTCCTGTAATATCTCCTGGAGTACCTCCGCTTCCACAGGATTATCCTCTACTACGAGCACTATTTCGTTGGCCATGGTCCCCCTCATCTTGCTTTTTAGCAGGCTAAAAAATACCTTTATTTAAAAAAGGGTGTCAAATATTTTCTGTCATAAATTTGACGCCAAGGAGGAAAATTTTGCCTACACCTGTACCCCCATTGCCGTTACTCTATTTAGATTTTGTTAAATTTAGCTTACAAGAGGATTTGGGACACGGAGATATCTCCACCGACACCCTGGTCCCTCCCGATTTAAGGGGCCAAGCCCTCTTAAAGGCCAAAGAAAGATTGATCATTTGCGGTCTCACCGTGGCCGAACAGGTATTCTACCAAGTGGATAACCAACTACGCTTTGAATATCTCTGCGGCGATGGCGAACAGTTAGAACCCGGCATGGTGGCCGCCAGGATTTCTGGATCTGTTAATTCCATTCTAAAGGCCGAACGGGTGGCCCTAAACTTTGTTCAGCACCTCTCGGGCATAGCTACTTATGTGAGATGCTTTGTAGAAAAAGTCAAAGACCTTGGGGTGCGGTTGGTGGATACCCGAAAGACCCTTCCCGGGTTTAGGGTGCTTGAAAAATATGCCGTACGGGTGGGAGGGGCGGCCAATCATCGTTTTGGGCTCTCAGACGGGGTGCTTATTAAAGATAACCACATTAAGGCCTGTGGTTCGGTAACCAAAGCGGTGGAACGAGCGCGGCAAAACTTGCCTCACGTCTATCGAGTAGAGGTGGAAGTAAGAAATTTAGAGGAACTAGAAGAGGCCTTGGAGGCCGGGGCAGAGGCCATCTTATTGGACAATATGGATGTTCAAACCCTCCGTAAGGCGGTAAAGATGGCCAGAAAAAAGAGGCCCCAAGTGCTTTTAGAGGCCTCGGGGGGGATTGACCTAG
>JALSKZ010000058.1 GCA_026988575.1 Thermodesulfobacteriales bacterium
ATACAAATTCCTGGCTCACATGCGCCCCTCTTCGATCAGTTCTTTAATTTTAAGCCCGTTTAACCGGTGCCTTTTTCGGAATTTTTTGATTTCTTCTACGATTTCCTCTATTTTCCGTCTTCTTTGGGGAGCGATAGGTTTTATAACAGCCACCGGAATTCCTCGCCGGGTAATAACAAACCTTTCCCCCTGAGCCACACGATCTAAAAGTTCAGAAAACTTGGTTCTGGCTTCGTAAACCCCTATAATGGCCATGGTCAAACCCCGTTGACTAGTCTTAGATATTTCCCGCTTAATTCGGTCAAGAACGCTAGATTTTTTGGGCATACCATCAAGGGATATCTTTAACCTTTAAGTTTTAACTTCCAGCTGGCCCAGATGGCCTGGCCGTAAGAGACGGCGCCGTCGTTTGGGGGAAGCTTTTCCGGAAAATAAACTTCGTAATCCTTCAGAAGCTCTCTTAGGAGCTCGTCGGCAAGGATTTTGTTCTGGAAACAACCGCCACTTAAGACGATTCTTTTAAGGCCCGTTTGTTGGACGGCAGACCTTATCAGCAGTGCAAAACCCCTGGCCAGAGAGAGATGAAACCCAAGGGCCAGGGTCTCTTGGTCGTACTTTTCCAGGTGCTCCAATAGAAGCCGAAATAGCCTGCGGGTATCAAGGACCAGGTGCTCTTTAACCGTAAGCGGGATTTCGAAAATTAGTTTTTCTTGGGCCCTGGCGGCCATGGCCTCAAGGAGCATGGGGGCCTCACCCTCAAAACTTTGCTCGTAGCACACCCCAAGGAGCGCGGCACAGGCGTCAAAGAGGCGCCCGGTGCTGGTGGTAAGCGGGGCGTTTATCCCGCGGGCAAGCATTTTGAACACTATTTCTCCCTTTGCCCAAAAAGTCTCAGGAAGAAGCTTCCTAAAAGTTTTAAGGGCTTTGTCGCCGTAGAGCGCGTAAAGATAAGCAAGCAGCATGCGCCAGGGCTCCCTTGCCGCGGCATCCCCACCAGGTTGCCTTACCGGAAAGATATGCCCCAGGCGCTGATAAGCGCCGGCCTCAACATAGAAGAGCTCTCCGCCCCAGAGAGTATGGTCATCGCCCAGGCCAACGCCATCAAGAATTAAGGCAAGAAACGGGGGGCGTATTCCAAACTCTCCAGCCACCGCGGCGGCGTGGGCTACATGATGCTGCACCTTTACCAGTGGGAGCCCGGTCTTTTTGGCCTCTTCTTCCGCAAGCTCAGTGCTCAAGTACCCGGGATGCAAATCGCAGACAAGGACCTGAGGCCTTACGTGCAAAATATTTTCAAAATGGGCACGCACTTTTTTGAAAAAGCGCACGGTCTCTAAGTCTTCCAGGTCGCCAAGGTGTTGGGAGATAAAGGCCTCGTCCTCCCGGGTAAGGGTAAAGGTGTTTTTGAGGTGCGGCCCAAAGGCAAAGACCCTTTTTTCCGTAAAGGGGTAGGGAAGCGGCTCAGGCACAAAGCCTCTTGCCCTTCTTATGAGGCGGGGCTTTCCCGCTATGAAGCGCATGACCGAATCGTCTATACCGATAGCGATTTCCCGGTTGTGCAGTAGGAAAAAGTCGGCAATACCCTTTAGGCGCGTTAGGGCCTCTTCGTTTGCGACACAAAGGGGCTCTCCTGAGAGATTCCCGCTGGTCATCACCAGGGCGAGAAAATCGCCTTCCCTTAGCAAGAGATGGTGAAGCGGGGTGTAGGGGAGCATGAGGCCTAAGATATCAAGCCCTGGGGCTATTTCTGCCGCAAGGGGTGAGGGGCTTTTGGCCCTGGCTAAAAGGATAGGTCTTTTGGGTGAGCAAAGAAGCCTTTTTTCTTCTAGACCAAGTTCTGCCAATAACTCCGCTGCCGCGAGGTCTTTTACCATGATGGCAAAGGGCTTGCGGGGACGTTTTTTGCGTTTACGCAAGATGTGGCAGGCCTCTTGGTTGGTAGCGTCACAGGCCAGGTGAAACCCCCCAAGCCCGCGCAGGGCAAGAATCTTCCCCTCTCGAAGCGCCTCTATGGCAAAGGCGAGGGGGTCTTTTACGTCAAGGGGGTCGCCCTTTGCGTCACAGAGCCATATTTTAGGGCCACAGACCGGGCAGGCATTGGGCTCGGCATGAAAGCGGCGGTCTTCCGGGTTTTGGTACTCGCTTAGGCACGCAGGGCAAAGGGGAAAGACCTTCATGGTGGTCTTTCCCCGGTCGTAAGGGAGATCAAGGATCACGCTAAAGCGAGGGCCACAGTCTGTGCAATTAATAAATGGATAACGAAACCGGCGGTCGCCCGCGTCAAAGAGTTCGGCAAGACAGGCCTCACACGTGGCTACATCTGGCGGAATCTTGGTCTTTTTGGTGCCGCCCTGGCTTTCAAGGACCAAGAATTCAGAAGGGGCCTTCCCTTCCAGCGGGGTTGTCTTAAGGCTTTCGATGCGGGCAAGGGGCGGGGCTTCTTCTTTAAGGGCCTTTAAAAAGGCCAAAAGGGCCTTTTCGTCACCAAAGGCCTCAATGAGGACCCCTTCACCGGTGTTTCTAACGCTTCCCGTAAGGCCGAAACGCTTGGCCAGGCGATAGACAAAGGGCCTAAAGCCCACGCCCTGGACTACGCCCTGGACCCGTATTCGAAGCCCTCGGGTTTTCACTGGCCTTAAGCCCTTTGGGCAGCCATTTCCTTCAAGAAGTTTATCCACTCTTTGAGGCTTTCTGGCTCTTTGACGGAGAGCACGAAAGTGCGCAGTTTGGGGTTGAGGCGTTTGGCATTCCGGACCACCTCCTCTGGGTCAAAATCAAAGTAGGGGAGGAGGTCGGCCTTGGTCACGCAAAACACGTCGGCTTTTATAAAAGAAGCCGGGTATTTTACGGGTTTGTCCGGGCCTTCAGGTACAGAGACTAACACCACACGGATATCTTCTCCCAGGTCAAAAGAAGAGGGACAGACGAGATTACCCACGTTTTCGATGAACAGGAGCCGAAAATCTTGGCCTTCTAATTGGTGAAACGCGCGGTGGACCATTTGGGCATCAAGGTGACAGGCCCCACCGGTGGTTATCTGTACTACCGGGACCCCTTTGGCCCGGATGCGTTCGGCATCGCGTTCGGTCTCCGGGTCGCCTTCGATGACGGCTATGGGGATCTCGTCCTTCAGGGCCTCGATAGTGGCTTCAAGCAGGGAGGTCTTCCCCGACCCCGGAGCACTAATCAAATTGAACACAACGATTCCCTTGTTCCGAAAATGTTCGCGGTTTTTTTGGGCCACTTGCTCGTTGGCCGCTAGAATACTCTTTTCTAGCTCGATTTCCTTTAATTTTTGTTCTTGTGGTTCATGATGTTGATGGGTTTCGCAACCACAGTGGTCACACATGGTCCTTTCCCTCCTCTGGCAGGATAAGCTCGACCTTTAAGAGATCGAGCTCTTTTCCTGTGATGGGTTCCAAACCCCACTGACCACAGGCAGGGCAGGGGGTTAATCCTTGGGCTTGGGTCTCGTGGCCACACAACAGACAGCGCAGGCGGGCCGGTACTTTTTCTATTTTTAGGTGGGCCTGGGCAAAAAAAGGGTCCTGCTTTTTATAGACTTCAAAGGCAAAAGAAAAGGCCTCAAACTCTACACCTGCTAGTTCTCCGATACGGACGGTAATGGTGGCTACGCCTTGGGCCCCTTCTTTTTGGGCCAATTCCCTGATTTGGGCACACATGGACAGCACTAAGGAGGTCTCATGCATTTTCTTGGGCCAAAATTTGGTCTAAATATTGCCAGGTCTCTTCCGCCTCTTCGGCGCTAAGTTTTTGGATGGCAAACCCCACGTGGACGATGACGTAATCTCCAGGTTTGATTTGGTCTTCTGGGATGAGTTGAAGGTATACCTCACGCTTAACCCCTTTGGCCTCGGCAATGGCCAAGGGGTAATTAACTTCTACTAACTTCATTGGTATACCAAGACACATTAACCGACTCCTTTGTTCCCGTTAATTGCTTGATTTGTTAAATCGTCTAATCAAACTAAACGTTAAACGAATTTTTCGTTTACTCAAGTAGTGCTACAAAAATAATAAAAATAACAAAACAATTTGCACAACGACAAGCACAAAGCTCATTCTATTCTGTCCTTGACAGTCCAATTAGGGAAAAGTATTCTCTTGTTAAGAACATATTGCACAAAGTGTTTTAAGGCCCCCAAACCCCTATATGGTGATGGAGGTAGGAGAGCCAAAGCTTCTACCTCCATCATTGTTTTTTATGGTTTATCGGAAATGCTAGAAGTTCGTATAAACGAATTAGCCGAAGAATTTGGTGTACATCGCAACACCATTCGCAACTGGATTAAAGCGGGTATTTTGCCGGCTCAAAAAGGCCCAGGTAGGCGTTATCTCCTGAAGTGGGCCGACTATGTGGCCTTATGTGAGCGCTTTGGCAAGAGGCCTAGGCGCCTGCCAGAAACCGCCAAGGAAGAAGAAAGCAAAAAGAGCCCTTATCGGTTACTACCTCCTTCTACGCCGCTTTATCCTGATCCTTCTTGGGCAGATATATGTTTGACCTGTGGGGCTTGCGCCAGTGCCTGTCCTATCAGTGGGGTAGACGGGTTAGATCCCCGAAAGGTTGTGCGTATGGCTGCCTTGGGTATGGACGAAGAACTGATCAATAGTGATTGGGCATGGAAGTGTAGTTTGTGTGCTAAGTGTGAAGAGTCCTGTCCAATGAAAGTAGAAATTGTCCAATTGATCTGTAGGATCCGCTCTTTAAGGCCACGGGATAAGATTCCCGGGCCCCTTGTTCGGGGAATTACCACCTGTTTGGAAAAGGGGAATAATCTCGGGATACCTAAAGAAGACTTTCTGGCTTTGTTGAAATATTTGGCTCGGGAGTTGGCTGAAGAGTGTCCAGGTTTTGAAGTCCCCATTGATGTTCATGGGGCCCGCTTATTGGTAACCATTAACTCCAAAGAGCCCTTTGCGGAGCCTGAGTCTTTGAAATATTGGTGGAAAATTTTTTACGCGGTTAAAGAATCGTGGACTATCTCTTCGGAATATTGGGAAGGAGTGAATTGGGGCTTTTTTTCCGGAAACGAAGAGGCCATGAGGGCTATAGTAGGGCGTTTGGTAGATAATCTGCATCGTTTAAATTGCGAAGCACTCCTCCTGCCTGAATCCGGTCATGCTTACCTGGCCACGCGTTTAGTATTGGAGCAATGGTTCCCTGAGGCCCTTAATAAATTTAAAATTTATTCGGTTTTTGATCTGTTAATGGAATATTTAAATAAAGGGCTTCTTGTTTTAGATGCCAAACGCCACCCCGGTCTTACCACCTATCATGATTCCTGTAATTACGGGCGCCGATCGCTAAAAATATTGGGCCGTGGTTATTTTGAGGAAGGCAGGATCATTACCCAGCTTTGTTGCCCAGATTTTGTAGATATGCAACCTAACCGCAATGGTAATTATTGTTGTGGTGCCGGAGGGGGGGCCTGGTCCTCACCCTACAAGGCTGAACGGATATTTCACGGCCGTATAAAGGCGCGTCAAATCAAAGAGACGCAGGCCAAACGCGTGATAGTCACCTGTCATCAGTGTCGTGACCAGATCAAGTTTTTTCTGAATAAAGAATATGAACTCGGCGTAGAAGTAAAATATTTGTGGGAATTAGTAGCTGATTCGTTGGTCTTTGATCCCTCTTGAGGAGGTTTTATGGCCGAAAAGAAGACAACAGGGGCGGTCTTAATCTTAGGTAGTGGGGTAGCCGGCATACAGGCTGCCTTAGATTTGGCCGAGATGGGTTTCAAAGTGTATTTGGTAGAAAAAAAGGGGGCCATTGGCGGGCTCATGGCCCGTTTGGATAAGACTTTTCCCACCAATGAGTGTGCCGTTTGAGTCCTGGCGCCCAAGCTGGTGGAGTGCGGTCGGCACTTCAATATCGAAATTCTTACCCGTACCGAACTCTTAGATATTCAAGGTCGTCCAGGTAATTTTAGAGTTTCCCTGAGGCGGTATCCCCGTTACGTGGATATCAAACGATGTATTGCCTGTGGCGCTTGCGCAGATAAGTGTCCCCAGGTAGTCCCCGAAACCACCAAGAATCTGGGTTCCCGTAAGGCTATTTATTTGGAACATCCACAAGCCGTCCCCTTAAAGTACCAAATAGACCCTCTTTCCTGCCTGAAACTTACCGAAAATAGCTGCGGACTGTGTGAAGAGTTGTGTCCTACTCAAGCCATAAATTTTGAGGAACGAGAAGAGGTTTTAGAGTATGAAGTGGGGGCTGTGATATTGGCCCCGGGCCTTAAACCCTTTGATCCCTCTAGGGTCGGTTTGTGGGGATGGCAATCTCCCGATGTCCTGACAGCCCTTGAATTTGAATATCTGCTGGCCCAATCCACCCGTACCAATACGCCCTTACGCAGACCCTCTACGGGTAACCCCGTAAAAAACATTGCCTTTTTGCAGTGTGTCGGTAGCCGAGACTTGAATCATTGTGACCATCCATATTGTTCCACGGTATGCTGCATGTTTGCCATAAAAGAGGCTTTATTGGCCCGCCAGCGTAATGCACGCCTGGAAATATCTATTTTTTATACGGATATGCGGGCCTACGGCAAAGATTTTGAACGCTATTATCAAGAGGCCAGCGAAAAAAAAGGGATCCGTTTTGTCCGTTCTCGATTGCACGCCGTAGAGTTTTGTCCCCAGAGAAAGAAACTGCGCCTTCATTATGTCAATATTGAAGGGCGTCAGGTGGAAGAGTGGTACGACATGGTAGTCCTTGCCGTGGGTCTGGAAGTGCCCCCCGATATAATAGAACTAGCCCATCGTTTGGGCCTAAGACTTACCGCCAATAATTTTGCTGCTACTTCGGCTTTTAAGCCGGTAGATACCTCAAAACCAGGTATCTTTGTGTGTGGGGCTTTCTCTGGCCCCAAGGATATTGCCCAGGCGGTTACCGAAGGCTCAGCCGCGGCGGCGGCGGTGGCCGAAATATTGGCCCCTGTTCGTCCAGCACGTCAGGTTAGCCAAAATCAACTCCCGCAGACCATCCAGGGAGACCAAAAACCACGCATAGGGGTCTTTTTGTGCCATTGTGGTAATAATATATCTTCGGTGATCGACCTAGAGGCCTTATTGACCTATGCTCAGGGGCTTGCCGATGTAGTTTGGGCAGAAAAGCACCTTTTTTTATGCTCTCAAGAGGCCCAAAAAAGACTACAAGAAGTCATTAGGGACAAGGGCCTAAATAGGGTAGTGATAGGGGCCTGTTCCCCCCGGACGCACGAATTCCTCTTCCGTAGGGCCCTGAGGGAGGCAGGCATCAACCAATATCTTTTGGAAATGGCCAATCTGCGGCATCATGTGGCTTGGGTCCATCCCCAATTTAAGGAAGAGACGACTCAGAAGGCCAAAGACCTCATAGCCATGGCGGTAGCCAAGGTAAGGTGCCAGGAAGTACTTTACCCCCTGGAGGTGCCGGTGATGAAAAGGGCCTTAGTCTTAGGGGGCGGGGTAGCGGGGATGGAATGTGCGCTCAGCCTGGCGCGCCAGGGCTTTGAAGTTTTTCTGGTCGAAAAGAGTGCAAGCCTAGGGGGAAATGCACGTCATTTAAGCTATACCTGGACTTACGAAAATGTCCAGTATCATCTACTTAAACTCCGTAAAGAAGTAGAAAAGAATCCTCTAATCAAGATTTTTTTGCGGGCCGAAGTAGTAAAAGTTGCGGGCCATATAGGTGAGTTTGCCACCACAATATCCAGCCACGGCCGGCGTAAAACAATTCGACATGCCGTGGGTATAATAGCCATTGGTGGGGGAATGTATCGTCCCTTTGGTGAATATGGTTATGGGGAATACGAGGAAGTATTTACTTCTCTAGAGTTTGATACGGTTAGGGCGGCAGGGGACTTTCGGGTCAAAAGGGCCCGAAATTTTGTCTTTATCCAGTGTGTAGGCTCGCGAGAACCAGGGCGACTCTATTGTTCAAAAGTTTGTTGTACCCACTCTATTCAAACGGCTATAGACCTCAAAAAAGAAGACCCTTCCCGCCGGGTGTATATCCTTTATCGAGATATCCGAACTTATGGTGAGCGTGAAATCTTATATCAAAAGGCCAGAAAGCTAGGGGTAGTCTTTATTAATTATGACCTTCACGGCACACCTAAAGTGTCTAAAAGCTCTCGGGGTTTGTGTATAGAAGTGTGGGACCATATCTTACATAGGCCCTTGGAAATCAACACCGATGTCTTGGTTTTGGCCACCGCTATAGTGCCTAATCCTAAAGTGCGTGAGCTTGCCTCTTTATACAGTCTGGCGGTGGATAGCCACGGTTTTTTCTTAGAAGCCCACAGTAAAATGCGTCCCGTAGACTTTTTGACCGACGGCCTCTTTATGGCTGGTCTTAGTCATTACCCAATGCCTTTAGAAGAATCTGTGGCGCAGGCCAAAGCTGCCGCGGCCAGGGCAGCTACTATCTTGGCCAAAGATACTGTCTCTTTAGATCCCGTGGTGGCCACTGTAGATCTGGCCCGCTGTGACGGTTGTGCCCTTTGTCTTGATGTTTGTCCCTATAAAGCCATTTCGCCCCTGGAGATAGAAGAAGGAGACTCTAGAGTCAAAAAGATTCAAATAGATAAAGTACGCTGCAAAGGGTGTGGTATCTGTCAGGCCATTTGCCCTCAAGAGTGCATTGCCGTGGCCAATTTTACCCTTACCCAATTACGTGCCCAAATACGAGCGGCCCTTTCTGGTGAACTATGAGTTTTGAACCCAAAATTATAGCCTTTTGTTGTCATTGGTGTTCGTATGCGGCCGCTGATACGGCGGCTCTGATGCGGCGGACATATCCCATTAACGTGAGGATTATTCGGGTCATGTGCTCGGGTATGGTCTCACCCAAACTGGTCTTAGAAGCCCTACAACAGGGGGCCGACGGGGTTTTGGTGTTGGGCTGTCCTCTGGGGGAGTGTCACTACAAAGAAGGTAACTACAGGGCCCAAGAATGGGCGGAGATGATCAAAGAACTACTTGCTGATATGGGCTATGAGCCCGAAAGATTCCAATTGGCTTGGTGTTCTGCCTCGGAAGCGGAAAAATTTGTGGAGATAATCACCTCTATGACCAGGCGTATAAAAAAGTTGGGCCCTGTGGAGAATCAAAATGGCTAAACTTTTATTTTATGCCCTAGGGGCTTGCGGAGGATGTGAGCTTTTGGCGCTAGAACAGGAGCTAGTCTCCCTCCTAGAAGACCACGAGGTCTATGTTTATCCATTGTTGTCTTCTCCTCCAGGAGGCAGTTTTTCCTTTGACATTGCTTTGATTTCAGGGGCCGTGTTAAACCAAGAACACCAAGAATTTTTACGCGACCTTAGGGCCAGAAGCCGTTTTTTAGTGGCTCTGGGGACGTGTGCTACGCACGGGGGGATACCTGCCCTGGTAAACGAGAGGAGGCCTGAAGAGAGGTTTGAAGAAGTATATCCCACTTCCTTTAGGCAAGAGGTCCTTAAAGAGGGCCTTCCCTTACCGCTTCCATATGTAAAGGCCTTAGATGAGCTGGTAAAGGTAGATGTAGCCTTACCCGGCTGCCCGCCGGATATTTCCTATGTGCTTAAGACCACCCAAGACCTCCTTAAAGGCACCATACCCAAGTTTAGATGGCCCAGTGTTTGCGAAACTTGTCCCTACGAGCGGACCGGCAAAAGGAATGTGCGGAGATTGCATCGGCTTCTGGCGGGTCGGGACCATCCTTTAAAGGAGCGCTGCTTTTTAGAACAAGGTATCCTTTGTTTGGGGCCGGTTACTGCTTTAACCTGTGTTCAAGGAGAGCCGCCTTTGTGTCTAGCAGCCCACATGCCTTGTCGCGGTTGTGGGGGACCTGTACGCGCTAAGGCCAATCCTATGTTGGATATGCTAAATGCCCTGGTGGGCAATAGAATAGACTGGCGCTCTTGGCCTGACAGAAAACTTATTTTGGCCTTTGCCGGCGCCCACGGACATCTAAGACCTTTGAAAGGCCCACAATGTCGGTGAAGAAAGACTACTATTTACTTTCTCGCTTAGAAGGTGAATTGCGCATCAAGATCCTCCAAGATGCTCAGGGAAAACTGTTGAGGGCAAGGCTGGAGATTCCTTCTTGGAGAGGGTTTGAAGTGCTGTTAAAGGGGCGGCTGGCCGAAGAAGTTCCCCGCTTGGTGACTAGAATATGCGGTCTGTGTCCGTGGATGCACCACCTGGCCTCGGTAGCCGCGGTGGAGGCCTGCTTTGGCGTTAAAGTGCCTCCGCAAGTGCACCTTTGGCGTGTGTTTAGCCTGTTGGTGGCCCACTATGGAGATAAGCTCCTGCATTTTTGTTTTTTGGCCTTGCCTGATTTTCTCCAGCTGGAGCCGTCTTGGAAGTTTTGGACCTTAAAAGAAAAGGCCCCGGATCTCTTCGAGCGTGCCCTAGAGACACGGCAAATCGTACAGCAGATTTTACAAATCTTGGGTGCCGCAACTATCCACCCGGTTACCGCCCTGCCTGGCGGCTTTAGCAAGGTCCTCTCTAGGGAGGAATATTCCTTTATAAGGAATAAGATTACAAACCTTTTTGACTTCGCCTTTTATCTCTGGGAATACGCCCAAAGAGAGCTTTTTTCGCGGTGGGAAGAAGAGGCCCGGGAAGATAGCCGTATCGAAACCGGTTTTTTGGGGCTTGTGGACCAAAAAGGCCTCTTTTCTCTTTGGCCGGGAAGGCTGCGCCTTATGCGGCCAGATGGTTCCTTCCTGGATTTTCTTCCGCAGGATTACCAGAATTTTCTGGCTGAGCACCTGGAACCGTGGCTTTACGCCAAAATGCCCTACGCGTGCGTCTGGGGGGAAGGCATTGTCTTGGACCCCTGGCGCCCTCGGGGTATTTACCGGGCCAATACGTTG
>JALSKZ010000059.1 GCA_026988575.1 Thermodesulfobacteriales bacterium
CCACGGGAAACGATTTACCTATCAGGACATGGGCCCAAGAGCTACAGGCTAGCTCAGCAAACTTTCAGGCGACAGATACAAACGTCCAGGCCATTGAGCAGTGTTATGCCCAGACCGATGCCCCACCGGTCATCACCTCCTTTACCGCAGACCCTACAAGCGGAGTAGCCCCGCTTACCGTGACCTTCACCTGCGAGGCTTACGACCCGGACGGAGGAGATATTGAATCCATAGAATGGTATTTTGGGGATTCTGAATGGCCTGACCTAACGGTGCACAACAATTTCACCATCACCCATGAATACCTAAACCCCGGAACATATACAGCCCATTGTGTGGTGTGGGATGACGAGGAGGAAAGCACTACCAGCGGAAACGTCACTATTACTGTCAATGCACCTGTTACATCCTGCGGGCTCAACATCCAGGTGACCCCAGAAGATGGCACAGGTGGTATGGTCATAAGTAGCACAGAAGATATCTCCTGCCCGGGCGAGTGTTCGAGAAGCTATGAATCGGGCACCGAAGTCACCCTTATGGCAGAGCCAGCAGAAGGCTTCACTTTCACTGGCTGGGGTGGAGACTGTGCTGAATGCGGCACTAACAACCAGTGCACTGTGACAATGGATGCGGACAAGACCTGCTTGGCGGTATTTGAAGAAATTCCAAACCAGCCGCCGGTGATCGACTCTTTTGCCGTTGAGCCACGTTTCGGCACCGCCCCCCTTGAAGTGGCGGTGATATGTCAGGCCACAGACCCTGACGGCTCCGTTGCCGCCTACGAATTCGACCCTGGCGACGGCTCTGAGCCCCTTAACTCAGAGCTAGGCACTTTCTCCTACACCTATGAAAACCCTGGCAGCTATAACGCCACCTGCACGGCCTACGATAATGCCGGCGCAAGCGTGACTTCAGAGCCGATTACAGTTGAGGTAAGCCCTGCGGCTGTTACTATGGCAGATCTCGTAGTCACCAAACTTGTCACCCCACGCTACTGGCGGGCAGGAAAACGGGGACATATTTCGGTACTCATTGAAAACCAGGGTGAAGGAGACGTAACCGAACCCTTTGTGGTAAGGGTGTATGCTAACCCGATGGTACCTATCTATGTGATAGGCGAGCAGACCATAAACGGCCTTGCCGCTGGCGAGCGGAAGCTTTTGCGTTTTCGTTTCGTTGTGCCAGATGTGCTTTGTTATCCTACAAACATGCATACTCTTTACGTAACAGTTGATGCCGACAATCAAATCAGCGAAACAGACGAAGGGAACAATATCAAACAAAAGCCCCTCATTATTAGAGGATGTAGATAGTTTTTGAAAGATTAGATGGGCTCCGCCTCCTCCGTCCGAGGGAGGAGGCGGAGCCCTTTCTCCGTCATCCCAAGCCCCTTTTTTCCTCATCCTGAGCCGCAGGCGTCGGTGAACTATATGTGGATTCTTCGGGCCCTTCGTGTCCCCAAAATCACGGTGAGGGTGGGTGGACTCTTTGGGTGCTAACGCACTCCTTCACTAAACCTACTCTTGTGCGCTTTGGGCGGCAGACTTATAAGAGTAATTAAAACCTACCAAAACAGGAGGAGAATATGGCAAAGGTAGCAATTTTGCTTGCCCCGGGCTACGAAGAGCTTGAGGCCGTTACCGTTATCGACGTTTTAAGGCGTGGGGGTGTTGATCTTATCATTGCCGGCCTTGAAGACGCACCCATTCCCAGTGCCAGAAACGTAAAAATCGTCCCGGACACCACGGTGGATAAACTTGCTCCCGAAGAGCTTGAGCTTGTGATTTTGCCTGGCGGGCTTCCTGGGGTAGAGAACCTGAAAAAAGATCCCCGGGTAAAGGAGCTTCTTACCAAGATGCAGGAAAAGGGCAAAAAGTGTGCGGCAATTTGTGCGGCACCAGGGGCCCTTGCAGCCTTTGGTTTACTAAAAGGCAGGCGGGCCACGATTTACCCTTCGCTTAAGTCGGAGTTAAAAGACGCCACCCCTCTCGACGCACCAGTGGTGGTGGATGAAAACATCATCACCAGCCAGGGGCCAGGCACTGCCATACCCTTTGCCTTCAAACTCCTTGAGCTCCTGGCCGGAGAAGAAAAGGCCAAAGAAGTTGCCAAGGCCATGCTTATTAACTGGCCCTAAGAGGGGAGAAATTCATCAAGAATAGGCACAAGGGCCCTGGTGAATTCTTTTAATTCTTTTTCAGAGCCTTTTTTAAGGGGCACGGTGAGACGCACCAGGGCTCCGTCTGAACGCCTCTTTAGCAAGCGGTCAAGTAGGAGATAGAGCCGGTCTTTGTATTCGCTGGCCAGCTTGCGCCCACGCCCCTGGTACCAATAATAGACAAGGAGTTTTTCGTCTTCTTTTTGGAGCACGTAACGGTTTAATTTTAGTTTACCCTTGGGGGTGTTGATTTCGATAATACTATCCGAGATGGGAAGCCAGCCCCCGCCGGGCATGCAATGTTTGGGAGAATGGATCATAGCGCCTTCTTGCTGTTGTTCGAAAAAACCAATATAAAGCCCTATGCAAAGGTGATCGTTGCAGTAATCCCTCATCAGGTAGTTATCAACCCCCAGCACCTTTACGATCTTTTCAGGCATTTTGTTGTCCCGCACAGCTTTAAAGCCCGCGATCTCTCTTGGAAAGAAGCTAAAGTCTTTTTTGATGGGGACCGGATGCTGGGTGCTAACGGCCCTTAAGGCAAAAGAAAAAAGCACAAACACCATAGCTAAGACAAGGGCCCTTTTTAGCATCGTTTGGATACCATCCTATGTATTAAAAAAATCAGGAAAATGGAAAGCGTAAACACCAAAAGCCCTGAAAAGGTATGAAAAAACCCGTGGGCAGCTTTGGGACCGATCTTATAAGAGAGAATGCCTGTTATAAAAACCCGCAAGACATTTACCCCGATGGCAATGGGAATAGCCGACAAAACAAGGATGACCCGGTAGAGGTTTTTGGGGGTGAAGTAGGCCAGGATGCTACACACGGCAAGAAGGGAGATAAGGGAGCGAATGCCACTACAGGCATCCACCACCTCAAGCACCATGTTGGGCAGGATGATGATGTTACCATCGCGATAGACCGAAAAGCCAAAGAATTGAAGGGCCTCGGTGGCGATTTTTGAGGCAAAAAGCTTAAGGGGAAAGGTTAGTGCATTGTAAATCACGTAAGGGATAGGTATGGCCAGGATGTTTAGCCACACCGGAAAAGCAAGTTTTTGGGCAAGGGGCCAGCCAAGCAGAAAGATGAGACTTCCATAAAGCACTACAAGGAAAGAAACACGCTGGGTAAACTGCTCGCCGGCCACCCAGCCAAGCAAAAAGAGAAAAAGCCCGGCCAAAACAACGCCAAGCCCCCAAAGGCTGGTCTTTATTTCGGTCTGGGCAAGTTCCTCGCGTTTTATCCAGATAAGGTAGCCAGAAAAGGCCGCTAAAAGAAAACCGTGGGAGTAGTTTTCATCGTGCCACCAGTCGTAAACAAGGCCTTTTAACACGGGAAAATAGAGATAGATAAGAGAGGCCGCAAAGATAAAAAGGCCGGCAAACAACTCTTTGGAAAAGACTAGGCCTTTTGCTTTAGTTTCCATGAAGTGATTTCCTGTAGGTGTTTTTTGAGGCCCTTGTAATCAAGGGTGTTTAAAACGTCTTTTTTTTCGCACCAGCCTCGACGGGCTACCGCTATACCTAAAGGCAAATAATGCATTTGGTCTACCAAATGGGCATCTGTACCAATACAAAGCTTGACACCTGCTTCTTTGGCTGCCCGAACGTGGATATCGTTTAAATCCAGGCGTTTGAAATAGGCATTAATCTCCAGGGCGGTTTTAGTCTCTTTAGCCACCCGGATGATTTCTTCCATGTCTAAGGGGTAAGGCTCTCGTTCTCCCAAGAGTCTCCCTGTAGGGTGGGCAATTACGTGGACGTAAGGGTTCTTCATCGCCCTGATAATGCGTCGGGTAAGAGTGCCCTCATCTTGTTTAAAGCCAGAATGAATGGCCGCTATAACCAAATCAAATTCCTTTAGAATTTCATCGGGATAATCTAGGGAACCGTCCGCCAATATATCCACCTCGGTGCCAAAAAGAAGTTTTACCCCCCGACTCCTTTTGTTAAAGGATCTTATAGCCTCTCTTTTCTCCCATACTTTTTCTTTCGGTAAACCACCAGCAACCTTCAAGCCCTGAGAATGATCACATATTCCGACCCATTTAAGGCCCAAAGATTGGGCATAAGAGGCGATCTCTTCTATAGAAGCGGCTCCATCACTAAATTTAGAGTGCACATGGGCGTCTCCCTTTACTTCTTCATAGGCTACTAAATGGGGCAGTTTTCCGGCCTGGGCGGCTTCGATCTCACCGCGATCTTCACGAAGCTCGGGGGGAATCCAGGGGAGCCCCACCGCGGCAAAGACTTCGTCTTCTTCCTTGCCACCAATGCGTTCCTGGCCGCGAAATATGCCGTATTCGTTTATTTTCAGACCACGCTGAACGCCAAGCTCCCGGATACGGATGTTATGGGCCTTTGAGCCTGTAAAATAGGCCAATGCTGCTCCGTAACACTGAGGATCTACCACACGTAGGTCAACGTTTATACCCTGTCGGAGACGAACACTGGTCTTGGTCTCCCCTTTTACTAGTACTTCTTCGACCATGGGTAAACCCACAAAGGTGTCCATAACTTTTAAAGGCTTTTTAGAGGTAATTAAGATATCTATGTCTTTTACCGTCTCTCGACGGCGACGCAGACTTCCTGCTATGTCTATTCGTTCCAAAGGGCTTTGAGCCTTAAGCAAGGCCACTATCTCCTCGGCCCAAGGTAATACTAACCCCAGGGGGAGACGACCGACCTTTTGTTGGAGAAACTTCAGGCCTTTTAAGATGTTCTGTTCGGTCTTGGGACCAAACCCAGGGAGCCGAGATAGTTTGTGTTCCAAACACGCCTTTTCTAGCTCTTCCAGGCTCTTTATGCCCAGGGTCTCGTAGATGATTTTGGCCTTCTTGGGCCCCATACCTGGGATTTCCAGAAATTTTAGTAGCTCTGGGGGGACCTCTTGTTTCAACTCTTCGTAAAGCGAAAGGGTACCTGTCTCCAGAATCTCTTTGATCTTCTGGGCCAGGTCTTTTCCTATCCCCGGGATACGCTCCAATTTGCCCTTGGCCGCCAATTCCTCGACTTCTACGGTGAGGGCCTCGATGTTTTGCGCCGCCCTCTGGTAGGCCCTAATCCTGTACGGATTATCGCCTTTTATCTCTAGAAGAGCAGCTACTTGACGAAAAATCTCGGCTACTTCTTGATTTTTCATGCCTTTACCCCTGAAAGATGCGGCTCTTTAAGCTTTTCTAATACAGGTGCCCTAAATTGGCCATGATGTGTAAGTTCTTGAAAAGAAACTTCCACCTTTATGACTGGTTTGACAAAATAGGCCCCTTTAGGCAAAGCCCCTTTCAAGGCCGGGGGATTTTTGAGACGGAGCTTCTCCAGCTGTTTCAACATCTCTTTTGCCAAGGCCTCGGTAAAACCACTGCCCACCCTTCCCCTATAAACAAGCCCTTTTTCCGTCTCTTCGGCCACTAATATACTCTTTAGTGTACCATCAGGGCGCAACAAGTAACCAATTACGAGACATTCCCGTCTCTGTCGAGGCTTAAGTTTGAGCCAAAAATTGGTCCTCTTTCCTGGAAGATACGGACTTTCTAAGTCTTTGGCCATTACGCCTTCAAAACCTCTGGCTACCACCTCTTTAAAAAAGGCCTGCCCGCATTCCAAGATATAGCGTGACTCTACTATAAAGGGACTATCAGGCAGGACCTCTGGCAGGTATTTTTTGCGTTCTTTTAGGGGATAAGACATGATGTCTCTACCTTTAAAATAGAGTATATCAAATACCACAAAAGTGGCCGGGATTTCGCGGGCCAGAACTTTGATCTTCAGACTACTCTGTACGTGTTCTCTTTTCTGTAACAACTCAAAATTGGGACGCCCTTGATCCAAGACCACTATTTCGCCGTCAAGGACAAATTCTCCCTTAGGAAACAAATTAGACAGTGCCTCCAATTCTGGATACCGGTAGGTGATATCGCGCAATCTACGGTTCTGAAGCCTAATTGTTTTATTTTCAACAAAGGCTATACATCGTGTACCGTCCCATTTTATCTCGTAGAGGTGCCTTGGTGAATCAAAGGGCTCACCTAAACGGGCCAACATGGGCTTTATCTCTTTGGGAAGCATCAGGCCGCCTGTTTGGAAGCCTTGATACTGGCCTCTAAGGCCTCCATAAGGTTGATCACCCGGGTCTTTTCCTCCGCGGCCTTTACCTCGTACTTTTCTCCCCTGACTTTGGCTTCTACTAACTTCATCACGGCCTGGGCATAGTGATCCTCAAGTTCTTGGGGGTTAAAATTACCTGAAAGTGTCTCTATAAGGTGTTCGGCTAGTTCTAAGTAGCGGGGATCTAACTTTGACGAAAGATCTACCTGTAAATCCTCAGCCTGTATTATATCTTGATAAAAATAGAGGGTAGAGGCCAAAAACTTACCTTGGTAAGGGCGTAAGAGAAAGGGATACTCTCGCTGTCTAATCACACTGCGGGCTAAGGCAGCTTTACCCTTGCGCAACATAGCCTGGTAAAACAACAAAAAGGCCTCGGTAGCGTTTTGCCCTTCAGGAAAGAGATAATAGGCATCGGCATAGTATACCTGAGGGACTTCTTTTTCGTCTATAAATTTTTCTACTTCTATGGTATCGGAAGAGGCCTGTTTTAAGCCAGCCAACTCCTCGTCGCTAACAAGCACATAGTGTTCTTTGTCTAAGAAATATGCCCGCGCTATTTCCTCGTCTGTAAGCGTTTTGTCACATCGAGGACAATACTTCAGGTATTTTATCCGACTACCACAGGTCTTATGTACTAAATGGAAAGAAATAGCCCTTTTTATCACCGCAGGATAGAGCCTTACCGGAATAGTCACCAGACCAATTTTTAGAAAACCAGACCATAGGGCCTTCATTGGGCTGCCTCCTTTAATTCAGAAATTTTACGTAGCCCAAACACTATAGGTAAAGCCTCTTCTACACGGGAAATCAGATGAAAAGTGAGTTTTTCGCGGGCCTCTCGAGGCACTTCCAGGAGATCTTTCTCGTTACGTTTGGGAAGGATAATTTCTTTAATCCCTGCCCTCTTGGCGGCCAAGACCTTTTCTTTTATGCCCCCTACCGGGAGTACCAAACCACGCAGGGTAATTTCACCGGTAAGGGCAACGTCGTGCCGTACTGTCCGGCCTGTAAATAAACTGGTCAAAGCCACCAGTATGGTTATGCCTGCGCTGGGCCCATCTTTAGGCACAGCTCCCGCAGGCACATGGACATGAATATCCACTTTTTGAAAGATATCTTCATCTATGCCCAGCTCTTGACTGCGAGAACGCAGGTAAGAAAGGGCTGTCTCGGCACTCTCGCGCATCACTTCACCCAGTTTTCCGGTAAGGATAAGCCTGCCGCTACCCTTCATTTTGGTGGCCTCTATAAAGAGGATCTCGCCTCCTACCGGAGTCCAGGCCAGCCCTATGGCTACGCCAGGCACTTTTACCCTCTCGGCCACTTCAGGTAAAAACTTAGGAGGACCGAGATAACGTTCTATATCCTTAACCCTTACCGTTACAGGTTCTTTACGCCCCTCGGCCACCTCTTTGGCCACGGCTCGACATATTGCTCCTATTTCTCTTTCGAGGTTCCGTACTCCGGCCTCACGGGTATAAAGGGAGATAATTTTGCTCAAGGCCCGATCAGTAAACCGTAACTGCCTTTTGTTGAGCCCGTGGGCTTCAAGCTGCCTGGGCACTAAGTAATACTTGGCAATTTTTAGTTTGTCCTCTTCGGTATATCCTGGAATTTCTATTACTTCCATACGATCTAAGAGAGGAGGAGGAATACTATCCAACACGTTTGCTGTGGCAATAAACATTACCCTTGATAAATCAAAAGGGATCTCTAGGTAGTGATCAGAAAAATTTTTATTCTGCTCTGGATCTAATACTTCCAGCAAGGCCGCCGCCGGATCTCCTCGAAAGTCTGCCCCCAGTTTATCTATTTCATCGAGCATGAATACCGGGTTATTTACCCCTACGCGCCTTAACCCTTGAATAATACGGCCGGGCATAGCCCCTACGTAGGTACGCCGATGCCCCCGGATTTCTGCCTCATCGCGTACCCCGCCAAGAGAGATACGCAAAAACTTGCGCCCCAAGGCCTCGGCAATAGAGCGCCCTAAAGAGGTCTTCCCTACTCCTGGAGGGCCTGCAAAACAGAGAATGGGCCCCCTCATGTCGGGCTTTAATTTAAGTACCGCAAGGTGTTCCAATATGCGTTTTTTGACTTTGTCTAGATCATAGTGATCCCGATCTAAAATATTTTTGGCCCTTTTAAGATCTAACCTATCTTCGGTGGACTTAAGCCAAGGTAATTCTAATAACCAATCTAAATAGTTACGAATAACCGTATATTCGGCTGAAGTAGGCGGTATATGAGAAAGACGCTTTATTTCCTTCAGGGCCTCTTCGCGCACATAATCAGGGAGAGCCGTCTGCTCTATCTTTTGCTTTAGCTCTTCAATTTCGGCCTCAAAGCCTTCGGCCTCTCCCAGTTCTTTGCGGATAACCTTTAGTTGTTCCCGTAAAAAATACTCGCGCTGGGCTTTTTCCATGCGGTCTCGCACCTGGGCCTGAATCTTCTGCCCCAACTCCAGTACTTCTACCTGGCGGGTAAGAAGGTGTAATATCTTGTGTAAACGTTGACGAACATCTAAGGTCTCTAAAATGTCTTGTTTTTCTTGATTGGCTACATTTAGATGGCTGATGATCATATCCGCCAGCATACCGGGATCATCAATATTTAGGACCAGATTCTTAACCTCGCCGGGAATCTGGGGTAAAAAATCCAACACACGACTGAACAAAATTCTGATATTAGAGATGAGGGCCTCTACCTCCAGGTCATGGGTAATATAATCTTCCAAAACCTGCACTTTGGCGCGCGTATAGGGCGTTTGGGCGGTAATCTCCAATATCTTTATCCGGGAAATACCCTGGACCACCACACGAATTTGGTCTGGTTCTAAACGTGTAACCTTTAAAACAACCGCCGCTGTTCCAATATCGAATAGTTCTTTTTGGTCTGCCTGAGAGTCTTTTACGGCCATTATGGCTACCATACGGTCTGCGGATAAAACATCGTCGATGAGCTTGAGAAGCCCAGGCTCATGGATCATCAAAGGCATAACCATATGCGGAAAGAGCACTATATCTGAAGGAATAAGAGGGAGTTCGCGATATGTTTCCTTCCCCCCTTTATGGGCTGGTAGATTCTCGTCTTTATTGACTCTGTGCTCCTGTCCCTTTTCTGCAAATGAATCCAGCCTCTTTTCCTTGTCTTTCACCCTGAACCTCCTCCAAAGCAGGATTTATGTTCCTAGGCCCTGTTAGGGAAAATAAACATTAATGAGAAGTATTCCAGTTTGGAGGGACGTAATTTTACGGCCTAAATCCGGCTCTAATGGAAGATGGCCCAACCCTCAAAGAAAATGCTATCCTTAGTAAAAAACTTTTAATCTTCCAGTAAAAGCTTGGCGTAAGGGAAGGGCTCAAGGGTGCGGTGCAAAACCCCCTGAAGAAAAGATATGGCTACGCCGTAGTTGGTGATGGGGACCCCGTGCTTGGTAGCCCGGTATATGCGGCTTAGCATTTCCCTGCGGTTGAGCACGCATCCCGCACAGTGGATAACGAGTTTGTATTCTTCGAGGTTCTCGGGATAGGCCCTTCCTGCGCATACGTCTATCTTTAAATTTCCGCCAACGTATTGCCTTAACCAGCGGGGAATCTTTACCCGGCCGATGTCATCGGCAATAGGATGATGGGAACAGGCCTCTGCTATCAGGACTCTGTCTCCAGGGCTTAATTTATCAATCGCTTTTACGCCTTTTACTAGTGTGGGAAGGTCTCCTTTAAAACGGGCCATCACAATGGAAAATGTTGTTACTTTAATTGGCGCAGGGGTGTCGGCCACGACCTTTAGCACGCACTGGGAATCGCAAATAACAAGTTTAGGCGGTCTATTTAGGCGATTTATAGCGTCGCGTAGCTCGCGCTCTTTTACCACCATACAATAGGCATCGTGGTCTAAAATGTCTCTTATGGTTTGCACCTGAGGCAAAATAAGCCTTCCCTTGGGGGCTTCTAAGTCAATGGGCACCACCAGGATGGCAAGCTCTCCTGCCGGCAAAAGATCTCCTACCAGGGCTGGTGGTTCAAACCATTCGGCCGGAGCGTTCTCAAGTAGAAGTTCTTTTAATTCTTCGATATGGGTGCCTTTTGCGGCCGAAACGCAAACATAGGGAATTTTTTCTTTCTTGAGAGAGGCTACTATCTCTTCTGAAACCTCAAGGGCGTCTATCTTATTTAAAACCACTACGAAAGGAATCTTTTTTTGCCTTAGGATGTCTTTAATCCTTGCTTCAAATTCTCCCCATTGATTGGCCTCTGTTACCAGGATGGCAAGATCTGTGCGTTCAAACACCTCAAGGGTCTTCTTAATGCGCATACTTCCCAGGGCCCCTATGTCGTCAATCCCTGCGGTGTCTATGAACACCACCGGCCCAAGTGGTAAAAGCTCCATGGTTTTTTCCACGGGGTCGGTAGTGGTGCCGGGGGTGTCGGAAACAATGGCCACAGGTTGGCTGGTAAGGGCATTCATAAGGGAAGATTTGCCTACGTTCCTTC
>JALSKZ010000060.1 GCA_026988575.1 Thermodesulfobacteriales bacterium
CATGACCTTAAAGATACCGTAAAACGTTTGAAGGATAATTGGGAAGATAATACCGCTCAGGGTCGAAAAACTTGGCAAAGAGACATAGAGCACGCTTTGGCCCTGGCCAATACTCTATTACAAAAAGAAAAGACCTCTATGCAAGACCTCTTTGCTTCTTCCATTTCTTTAAATAGAGGGGTCATAAAAGAAAATATAGTGGTCTTTATCCTGGCCTTGGTTTTGGTGGGTGCTGTAGGTTATTTCTTTATCTATACAATGCAGGCAGATACTAAAAGTCTCCTAGAAGTTATGCAGGCGGTAGCCCAAAAAGACTTTTCTAAAAGGGCCGCAGTCCCTTCGGGGAGTAGAAACGAAATGCATATCCTGGGGACCTACTTAAACCAGACCGTTGACGAGACGGTAAACATATTAAAGGAAATCCAAGAAGGCATAGTCCAAATTGCCTCGGCCTCGGAAGAATTCTCAAGCATTGCCGAACAAGTCTCTTCGCATTCCTTAGAGACCTTTAAAGATATAAAAAACCTCATCTCTTACACAGAAAAGCTTAACGAGCAGATTAATCTGGCCTCAAACAGCATGGAAGAGCTCGGTCTGGCTATAAACGAGATCTCCAAGAATACTTCCGATACCTCCCAAGAGGCTACTATTTCTAACGAAAAGGCCGAAGGAAGCAAGAGTTCTCTTGAAGAATTGATTGCCGAAATCGAACAGATAAAGATGGCGGTAAATCTCATAAACAACGTGGCCGAGCAGACTAATCTTTTGGCCCTTAACGCCACGATAGAAGCCGCCCGTGCAGGAGAACACGGTAAGGGTTTTGCGGTGGTAGCCAACGAAGTAAAAGACCTTTCTCGCGAAACCTCCTCGGCCACCGACAAAATCCGAAAGTGGGTGGACAACCTGGTGCAAAGGAGTACGGAACTACGCAAGAGTACCGAAGACTTTGTAAAAAATATGGCCCTTACTGTGGAACGAGCCGGAAACATTGCCTCGGCTATTGAAGAGCAAACCGCTGTTACCGACGAAATCATGCAAAATGTGCGTACCATTGCGGCAGAGGTAGAAAACATAGTAAAAATGTCTGGCACCCTAAAACAAAGAGCAGAAGAAGCAGAAAGCTCGGTAGTGGGTATACGTCAGGCAGCAGAAGACCTCACAAGACTGGCCACCTCTTTGAGAGAAATGAGTCTGAAATACAAATTTTAAAAAATTTTTAAAGTAAAAATACGGAGAAAGGATTTTCAGTTATGAAAGAAGAGAGTCTATTTAAGACCCTACTTGATGCCTTACATGATTATGGAGTCCTTGCCTTAGACGCCCAAGGACAAATCTGTTTTGTAAACCGCTATGCCGAGGAACTCTTTGCTTTAGAACGACATTGTTTGTTGGGCCAGTCTATTTGGGAGATACATCGTTTTCGTCTTCGCGACCCCGAAAAGATAAAAAAGGCCCTGAAGAGGGCCCGAGAGCAAGGGGTTTTCCGTTTTTCCTTTCCTTACGTAAAGGGAGAGGAGAACTTTCTTTTTGAGGCCCATATATACCCTTTTAAAGAAAAAGACGAGGGATTTTTAATAACGTTTAGAGACGTAACGCAGGAACTTAAGCACAAAAAGGCCCTGCGCCAGAAAGAAAGGCTCCTTGAGGTATTGGCCCGGGCTTCGCGCCTCTTTATTGAAAAAGACTGGAAAAAGGCCGCGCAACGCTTTTTGGATCTCCTCCAGAAAGCCGGGCATTTCAGGCAGTTAATCCTCTTAGAAAACACAGGTAAAGAGTATCTCTTTAGGGCCCTTTCGCCGCGACTTTCGAGGCGGGGGCGTCTGCCTCGGTGCCCGGTAAACGCCTTTTCGGCGGCAGAAAAAGGCAAGAGCTTTTTTTGTCCGTTAGCGGCCTGGCCTCTCAAATACCATAGTTGGTGGGAGGAAAAAAGGAGCAAATACTTTTATACACAGCCCATCTGGGTCAATCAACACCTATGGGGCCTCCTTATGGTGGGGTGCAAAGAAAAAGGAGAAATAGAAGGCCAAGAAGAGGTCTTTTCTATTGCCGCTGACCTCATAGGAGCGGCCGTCCACCGCCAGCGCCTCCAGGAACAGTTTTTTCAGGCCCAAAAGATGGAATCTATCTGCCAGCTGGCCGGGGGATTGGCCCACAATTTCAACAACTTGTTGACCATTATTCTGGGGAACCTGGAGCGGAGTCGTAAAAATTGGGGGAAAGAGGTCTCAAAATATCTGGATGAAATAGAGTCCTGCACCATACGCGCGGCCGAACTTATTCGGCAATTGCTTATCTTTGCCACCCCTGAGTCTCAAGGCCAAAAAGAACCATGTCGTCTCAATGAGGTATTGACGGAAATAGAAGACATGATCAAGATCCTTGCCTCCGAAAAGATAACTATAGATTTAAGGGCCGAAAATACCGGGGAAATAAGGGCCAACAAAAATATCATTGAGCAAATCGTCCTTAACCTGGTCACCAACGCCAGAGACGCCATGCCCCAAGGCGGCCGCCTCACCATACACACCCGAAACAGAAAACTTGGGCAAGAAGAGGCAAAACCCCTGGGGATCTCTCCCGGGGTCTATGCGTGCCTTGAGGTCACCGATACCGGAAAGGGAATGAGCGAGGAGGTAAAAAAGCACATCTTTGAGGCCTTTTTTAGCACCAAAGACGTGGGCCAGGGGACAGGCCTTGGCCTCTCTATGGTCTATGGGGCGGTAAAACACCTGGGAGGGGCTATAGAAGTAAAGAGTTCGCCTGGGAAGGGGACCAGTTTTTACCTCTTTTTTCCCGTAACCGAGGGCAAAGAATCCCCTCCCAAAGAGACAGAAAAGAAGAAAGAGCACAAGCGCTCTAGGCTTAGAATACTCTTGGTGGAAGACGAAGACTTCTTGAGGGAACATCTAGCCGATGTCTTACGTGAGAACGGCCACCAAGTGTTTGCCGCTAAACTCCCCCAGGAAGCCCTGGAACTTTTTTCCGCCAAGGGGCCCTTTGATCTTCTAATAACCGATGTATCCCTTCCGGGTTCTTCTGGCAAACAGTTGGCCAAACTCTTCCTGGCCCATGACCCTGACCTACGGGTCCTTTTTATTTCGGGCTTCCCTGAAAAATTGGTCTCTCCTCCCGAGGGGAGCTTTTTCTTACAAAAACCCTTTAAACTGGGAGAGTTCTTGTCTAAATTAGACGAAATTTCTTTTTCTATACCTGATGACCTAAGAGTACAAGAACCAACCGAAGTCGAAGAGGAACAAAGATCTCTTATTACCAAGTAAACATCCCCCCTAAAAGGTGCGGGAAGTGGGCTCGTCTAAAGGGAGGCTTGGCCTCCCTTTTTCTATTAATCTTCCAGGGTAGAAGTATCTCCTTCAGGCAATCCCAGCTCGCGGGCACGGAGGAGTCGCCGCATGATCTTACCGCTTCTGGTCTTAGGGAGCTTTTCCACAAAGGCAAGCTCGCTAGGAGTAGCAATAGGGCCGAGTTCCTTACGCACGTGTTGGATAATGCTCTTACGGAGCCCCTCGGTAGGTTTTTTCCCGGCCCTTAGCACCACAAAGGCCTTTATACTCTCCCCTTTTATTTCGTCTGGCAGTCCCACTACTGCTGCTTCGGCTACCGACGGATGGGCTACCAGGGCGCTTTCAAGATCTGCCGTACCAATACGGTGCCCCGCCACGTTTAAGACATCATCAACGCGGCCCAGTACGGCAAAGTATCCCTCCTCATCACAAACGGCTATATCTCCGGTCTTATAGCAGCCTGGTATTGCCAACCAGTAGTCCTCGTAGCGTTTAGGGTCTCCGTAAATAGTGCGCATCATGTAAGGTAGGGGTTGTCTCAGTACTAAATAGCCTCCATGTCCTGCGGGTAGGGGCTTACCTTGGGCGTCTACCACGTCAGCCACCACTCCAGGTAAGGGTTTTCCTACCCGGCCTGGTTTGGACACTCCTGTAGGCATGGTACCCAGTACGGGCCCGGCTATTTCGGTCTGCCAAAAGTTGTCTATACAATGACCTCGATTCTCAAGGACTACTTCTTGAGCAAAATTCCAGGCCTCAGGGTTTAGCGGCTCACCAGCACAAGCCAGTAAACGCAAAGTAGAACGGTCGTATTTTTTAATGTACTCTTCCCCAAAACGCATGAACATACGCAGGGCCGTGGGGGCAGTGAACATAACTGATACCCCGTATTTTTGGACCATTTCCCACACTATGCCGTGATGGGGATAATCTGGAGCTCCCTCACGAATCAATACCGTGGCCCCGGCACAAAGGGGTCCGTAGACAATAAAGGAGTGTCCTACTATCCAGCCGATATCAGAGGTAGACCAATAGACATCTTGATCTTTTAGGTCGTAGAAGGCCTTGGAAAGATAGTAGGTGCCGACCATATAGCCACCATGCACGTGGACTACGCCCTTGGGTCTTCCGGTAGTACCTGAGGTATAGAGGATAAAAAGGGGGTCTTCGGCGTCCATCACCTCTGGGGCACAGTGGTGCGAGTGGGAGCGCAAAAGCTCCCAAAAATCTACCTCCCATTCTTCAAGTTCAATAGGTGGTTTACTGCGACGATGTACTACTACCTTTTCTACAAAATCTAAGTGTTCCAAGGCCTCGTCTACCGTGGCCTTTAGCCTTACCACCTTTCCCCGACGAAAGGCTACATCGGAACAGATTATCACCTTGGCCTGACAATCTTCTATACGCGAACGGAGGGCCCCAGCCCCCATACCAGCGTAAACCACCGAATGAATGGCCCCTATACGGGCACAGGCCAACATGGCGATAATGCCTTCAATAGTAAGGGACATATATATAACTACCCGGTCTCCCTTTTTCACCCCTAAGGACTTTAAGCCATTGGCAAATTGATTTACGCGATCACGGAGTTGCCCATAAGTGCCTACTTGTTCCTCTCCCTCCTCGGAGAGCCAAATTATGGCCACTTTATTCCGGCGCCAGGAATCGGCATGACGATCCAAGGCATTTACCGTAATGTTGGTCTTGCCCCCTACAAACCAACGATGGTGGGGGAGGTCTATTTCACGCACCTTCTCCCAAGGAGAAAACCATATTAGTTCCCGGGCTATCTGTCCCCAAAAGCCCTCTGGATCCCGGATGGAGTAGGCGTAAACAGACTCGTAATCTTTGATGTAGGCCTCTTCGTAAACACGCTTAGGAGGGATGTATTTCCCGCTTACCTTTAAAAGGTGCTCGATCTTGGAATCAAAGTCATGGGCCATTTTTAACCTCCCCACCGAGACTGTTTTGCCGTGCATATTAACCAAAAAATTTTTTCTGTCACCTGTGGTAGTGAATTTTAGATACCCCAAAAAATGAAAACTATTCTGTCCTGGCCGCGTTAAAATCCTGAATTAGATAGTGGGTAAAAAATCCCCGTTCTTGTGGAGAAAAACTCCCCAGGGCTAGACACGATTGTAAAATTTTTCGCATCATTAGGCCTTTAAAGGCTATCAATTAATAGAGCATAAAAACTGATCTATTGGCCCTAATTTTGCTTTTAGATCGGCCTGCAAAAAAAGGGGCTTGTGCTGTGTGCTTTTTTAAAAAAAGCCCAAAAGTGATACAAAAAAAACAGATGATTTTAGAACCAAATACGCATTTTCTTGATCTTTTACAAAAAATTTCCAAGGAGGGGGGTTATGAACTTAGATCCTACCAAGATGAAAGACTGGGAGATTGCTGCGGAGTGCGAAAAGCACATGAAAACGGTTTACCAACTAGGGGAAGAGTTAGGGCTAGAAAAGGAAGAGCTCTTACCTTACGGACACTATGTAGCCAAAATAGACTACAAAAAGGTGCTTCAAAGGCTAAAAGACCGGCCCAACGGGAAGTATATAGACGTGACCGCCATAACCCCCACCCCTCTTGGGGAAGGGAAGTCCACCACGGCCATTGGTCTTATCGAAGGCCTTGGCAAACGGGGGAAGAAGGTCATTGGGGCCTTGCGCCAACCCTCAGGAGGCCCCACGATGAATATCAAGGGTTCGGCTGCTGGAGGGGGGCTGGCCCAAATAATTCCTCTGGACAAATTTTCTCTGGGGCTTACCGGGGACATTAATGCCGTTATGAACGCCCACAACCTGGCCATGGTGGCCCTCACCGCGCGTATGCAACACGAGGCCAACTACGACGACGAAACCCTGGCCAAGCGCAACCTCAAACGTCTTAATATCGATCCCAAGCGGGTGGAGATGGGCTGGGTGCTTGATTTTTGCGCCCAGGCCTTACGCCATATAGTTATTGGCTTGGGGGGCAAAAAAGACGGCTACCCCATGGAAAGTAAATTCTGGATCGCTGTGGCCTCAGAGGTAATGGCCATCTTGGCTGTATCTCGCGATCTCCAAGATTTTCGCCGGCGTATCGGTAAAATCGTGGTGGCCTTTGATAAATTCGGCCACCCCATTACCACCGAAGACCTGGAAGTAGCTGGGGCCATGTGTGCTTGGATGGTAGAAGCCATTAATCCCAATATGATTCAAACCTTAGAGGGACAACCTGTACTCATCCACGCCGGCCCCTTTGCCAACATAGCCATAGGGCAATCCTCTATCATTGCCGATTACGTGGCTTTAAAACTAGGCGATTATAACGTCACGGAAAGCGGTTTTGCCGCAGACATTGGTTTTGAAAAATTTTGGAACATAAAGTGTCGGCTCTCGGGACTTAGCCCAGATTGTGTAGTGGTGGTGGCCACTATCAGGGCCCTTAAGTGTCATGGTGGCGCACCTATCCCGCTGCCCGGACGTCCTATCCCCAAGGAATACTTCGAAGAGAATCTGGAATGGGTGGAAAAGGGCTGCGAAAACCTCTTACACTGCGTAAATATCGTTAAAAAGAGCGGTGTTACCCCGGTAGTTTGTATAAACGCCTTTTATACCGACACCAAAGATGAAATCGCCTTGGTTAAGCGCATATGTGAAGAGCATGGCGTCCGTGCCGCCGTCTCCGAGCACTGGCTAAAAGGTGGTGAAGGGGCCTTGGAGCTGGCCGACGCCGTGGTAGAAGCCTGTGAAGAAAAGAGTGAATTTCGTTTCCTTTATGATGTCCAAGAACCCGTAAAGGACCGCATCGAAAAGATTGCCCGCGAGGTCTACGGGGCCGACGGAGTAATTTATCTCCCCGAGGCCGAGGCCAAGATCAAAATCATCGAGGCCGACGAGGAATTACGTCAAATGCCCGTATGCATGGTCAAGACACACCTGTCTCTTTCGGATAATCCATCTTTAAAAGGAGTCCCTAAGGGCTGGCAATTACGGGTACGCGATGTCCTTATCTACAGGGGTTCGGGCTTTATCGTACCTGTAGCCGGAGACATTAGCCTAATGCCAGGGACCGGGTCTGATCCAGCCTATCGGCGCATTGATGTAGACGTTGAAACAGGAAAGGTAAGGGGGCTGTTCTAAATGCCAAGGGGAAAATCTCCCCTAACTACGGGGATTTTCCCCCGCTGGGGCGACTTTTTAGGGCCCAGAAAACGGCGATTTTTAGATATGGTTTAGACCTAAAACAATCCTAATTTTGGGCACGTTCTTTGCTTATAAGAAGTGCGCTTTTAAAGGCCATAGGAGGAGGGCTAAGATGGCGGCCAAGATAATAAGTGGTAAGGAGATATCACAACAGATTCGGGAGGAACTCAAGAAAGAAGTCCAGGAACTTAAAGAAAAACACGGGTTGACCCCTGGATTAGTAACTATCTTGGTGGGAGAAAACCCGGCTTCGGTCTCTTACGTCACGGCCAAGCAGCGTACCGCCCACGACTTGGGCTTCTATTCTATCCAAGACAACCAACCAGAAGACATAACCGAAGAGGCTTTGCTATCGTTGATCGACCAGTATAATAAAGACCCAAAAATTCACGGCATCCTAGTACAACTACCCCTACCGAAACACATAGACGAAAAAAAGATCATCCACGCCATTGATCCGCGCAAAGACGTAGACGGTTTTCACCCGGTAAACGTGGGCAAGATGGTCATTGGTGAGCCTGGTTTTTTGCCCTGCACCCCACATGGAATTTTAGTCTTGTTAGATCGTGCTGGCGTAGAGGTAAGTGGGGCCGAGGTAGTAGTAGTGGGCCGGAGCAATATTGTAGGCAAGCCTGTGGCCATCCTTCTCATGCAGAAGAGAAAGCCTGTGGGTAATGCTACGGTAACGGTATGTCATACAGCCACCAAGGATGTTACCTTCCACACCAAGAGGGCCGACATCCTCATCGTGGCCGCAGGTCGGCCCAAGGTTATTACCGGGGATATGGTCAAGGAAGGCGTAGTAGTAATTGACGTAGGGGTAAACCGTATTGGTACCACTCCGGAAGGGAAAGCCATCCTCTGTGGTGACGTAGACTTTGATTCGGTAAAAGAAAAGGCCGCGGCTATTACTCCGGTACCTGGAGGAGTGGGACCCATGACCATCACCATGCTCATGAAAAATACCGTGGAAGCGGCCAAGAGCTGGGCCGGGCTACCTTCAGAAGTGGGTTAAGGAGGAATTTTCATGGACCCAAGGGCACGTTTTCGAGACAAAAGGCAGTGTTCCCACATTCAATGTGCGGTAAACCAAGAGATGTGGGAGATTATTTCCGGCACGGTAATGACGGCCTTCGACCGGGTAGAAAGGCGTGGGACCATACCGTGCCAATTTGGTAAGGGTGGAACTTGTTGCCACGTTTGTAACATGGGGCCCTGCCAAATTGTTGAGGGTGTAGAAGAGTTGCGGGGGGTTTGTGGTGCTACCGCCGCCACCGTAGCAGCTAGGAATTTTTCCCGTATGGTAGCCGGTGGTGCCTCAGCCCATTCAGACCACGGGCGAGGAGTGGCCGAGGCCTTTCTCCTGGCCGCCCAGGGTAAAGGGCCTTACCGCATAACCGACGAAAACAAAGTCCGGCTTATGGCCCACACCTTGGGCCTTGACCCCAACGAAGACATAAAAGACCTGGCCGTAAAAGTGGGGGAGCAGGTATTAGCCCTTTTTGGCCAACAACATGGGGAATTACCCTTTCTCCGAAGGGCCCCAGAGAAGCGTCAAGCCCTATGGAAAGAGTTGGGCATTGCCCCTCGTGGTATTGATCGCGAGATAGTAGAAGTCATACACCGAACCAGCATCGGGGTAGACCAAGACTATCGCAGCATATTGAAGGCCTCGTTACGCACAGCGCTGGCCGATGGTTGGGGTGGTTCCATGATCGCTACGGAACTACAAGACGCCCTCTTTGGTACTCCCCAACCCATTCGCGCCGTGGTGAACTTGGGCGTACTCAAGGAAGATATGGTCAATGTGGTAGTACACGGGCATGAACCTGAGGTGGCCGAAGCCCTGGCCTTTGCGGCCCGTGATCCAGAAATTATCGCAGAGGCCAAAAAGGTAGGGGCCCAAGGGATAAACCTGGCTGGCGTATGTTGTACGGGAAACGAAATGCTCATGCGGCACGGTATTCCTATTGCCGGCAGTTTCATCCAACAAGAAATGGTTTTGGCCACCGGGGCCGTGGAGTTAATGATCGTGGATGTTCAGTGCATCATGCAAAACATAGTCACCGTGGCGGAAAACTTCCACACCCTCATCGTGACGGCAAGTGAGAAGGCCGAAATAGAAGGGGCCACCCATATACCCTTTGAACATGAGAACATCCTGGAATCCGCCAAAAAGGTCTTGCGGGCCGCTATAGAGCGTTTCCCTAAACGCGACCGAAAACGGGTCCATATCCCCAAGGCTACCATGGACGTAGTAGCCGGCTTTAGCCACGAGACTGTACTTTACATTTTAGGCGGTAGATTCAGGGCTTCTTACAAACCATTAAACGAAAACATCATAAACGGAAGGGTCCAAGGCGTAGCGGCCATAGTGGGCTGTGACAACTTTCGGGTTGACCACGAAATACAGATAGAGCTGGCCAAAGAATTGATTGCCGAAGACATCTTGGTATTGGTCACGGGGTGTGCGGCTACGGGCATGGGGCGGGCCGGGCTCCTTGCCCCGGAAGCGGCGGAACTGGCTGGGGCGGGGCTACGTGAAGTGCTTGAGGCCGTAGGGTGTCCTCCTGTACTCCATCTTGGCTCCTGTGTGGATAACAGTCGTATCCTGGTGGCGGCCACCGAAATGGTAGCCACCGGTGGACTTGGTGAAGATGTAAGCGACTTACCGGTGGCGGGATGTGCCCCCCAATGGATGAGTGAAAAGGCCATCTCTATTGGACAGTACTTTGTGGCATCGGGGGTGTTGGTGGTCTTTGGGCCCAATTTCCCCACGGCCAAGAGTGAAGTGACTACCAATTTCCTTTTTAAAGAGATGGAAAAATTAGTGGGGGGCAAGTGGCAAGTAGCGGAAACCGCCCAAGAATTTGCCCAGATCATGATCGATCACATTCAACAAAAGCGCAAGGCCTTGGGGATAGACAAACCCAAGCCAAGGATCCTTTTCGATATGGCCATGCGGCGGGCCTTGGGAGACACCAGACCCAAGACCCCTTTCCATGGTCTGGGGTGCTTTGGCCCCACTTATCTTAGAGTGGGCGAAGAAGAATAGAAGAAAGAATAGAAGAAGAATAAAGGTGAGGTTTTTTATGAGCAAAAAAT
>JALSKZ010000061.1 GCA_026988575.1 Thermodesulfobacteriales bacterium
GGGCTATTCTTTTGAAGGATATGCCCGCACGGTGGATACGCATATACGCCGTTTACGTAAGAAATTAGGGCCCTGTGCCTCTTTTATCGAGACTGTCTGGGGCCTGGGGTACCGCTTTAAGGCGCAACCGTGAACGAACCCAACTTGGCGTTTTGGTCCACGGCAGTCGGTATATCTCTTGCCTTTATCTTGGCTATCTTTTCTTATTTATTTTGGCGGCGTTGGCAACGGGAAACAGGTCTCTTTGTCCAAGGCTTACAAAAGATTATCCGAGGGCAAAAGCCAGAAGCCTGGCCCAAGGAGAAAGGCCTCTCCCAAGCCCTAAAGGACCTAAGCCAGAAAATCCACCATTACCAAGCCCTGATCAATCAGTACCAAGAAGAAATCAACCGCTGGAACCTTATCGCCAGAGAGCTAGAAGAAGGCCTTATACTCATTGATAACGAAAAACATATTCTTTGGGCCAATACCAGTGCGGAAAGGATCTTGGGAGTATCTTTAATAGAGGGCCATTCTCTTCAGGAGATACTGAGACATAGGGAATGTCAATTTAGCCTAGAAGTAACCCCGCAGGAATTTGAAGTAGAGTTATTTTGGCCTGTACCCCGTCAAATAAGGATAAGGGTCTTAAAAATCGCCCCGGAGATGTGGGCCATCTTTTTAAAAGATATCACCCCTTTCCGGCGCCTAGCCCAGGTACGTCGTGACCTGGTGGCGCACATGGCCCATGAAATAAGAACACCCCTTACGGCCATTGCCGGTTACGCCGAAAATTTATTGGCCGAAGAGCCTCAAGACCCTTGGACCGCCGAACAATTAAACATAATACTCAGACACGCGCGGCGGTTAGGAAAGCTAGTTGAAGATCTCCTTTTACTCTCCCGGCTGGAAACCAAGGGTTTGCCAGAAGAAGAAAAAACCGAAGTCTCTTTAGAAGAAGTCCTTAAATCGGCCAGTGAGGTTATTTTACCCCAGGCCCAAGAAAAGGGTGTGCGTTTAAAACAGTATGTAAAAGCTACCCGTTTACCCCTTATTAAGGGGCATCGTGATCTATTAGTTCAGGCGGTGATCAACTTATTGGACAACGCGGTCAAGTTTTCGCCCCCCAGGGGTATAGTAGAAATATTTTTAGAAGAAGCCCCAGAGGAATGGAAAATAGGTGTGCGCGACCACGGGCCAGGCATATCAGATAGCGAAAAGGACCGTATTTTCGAACGTTTCTACCGGGGCAAGCGTGGGGGTAAAGGCACGGGGCTTGGGCTTGCCCTGGTCAAACACATTGTCCTGGCCCATGAAGGCCGGGTAGAAGTAGAGAGCGAATTGGGGTCAGGGGCAACTTTTTTTATTTACCTATCGGCCTGGAGAGATAGCACCTAGCATGCGCTGGCTTAGTATCGAAAACCTTACTCTGCTGGGGATCTTTTTGGCCCTCCCGTTGGGGCTTTGGGAACCCGAAATGGCCCTACACCTAAAAATTGTAGGCCAAATATTTCTCCGCTTACTCAAAATGGTCATCCCTCTACTCATTTTTGCTTCGGTTTTTATAAGTGTGGCCACTATAGAGTCTTGGCGTCAACTAAGGCAAATAGGTACCAAAACCCTGGCTTATTACCTGATTACCACGGCTTTGGCGGTATCTACAGGTCTTGTCTTTGTAAATCTCTGGAAACCAGGGCTTGAGGCCGCAATGTCCTCCCAGGTCAACCATATAAAGCCCTTTAGCCTGGAGAGGCTTTTATCTAGTCTCATACCAGCCAATCCCGTAGAGAGCTTGGCCCAGGGCCATGTCTTACAGATTATTACCTTTGCTCTTCTCTTGGGGTTGGCCACTATAGGCCTTCCCGCCACATCTCGCAAAACCCTTATAAATTTTTTTGAGGCCCTAAATTCGGCCTTGATTAATCTGGTTCGGGGCATAATATGGCTTACCCCTGTGGGCGTCTTCGCCCTGGTGAGCAGTATCGTGGCCGAACATGGTCTAAGCCCTTTTCTGGCCCTGGGACGCTATGCGCTGACCGTTATTTCCGGGCTCCTTTTCCACGGAATTGTTACCCTGGGGCTTCTCTTGTGGGGCTTGGGAAGAATTAGCCCGTGGGCTTACTTTTTGCGCGTGCGCGAGGCCCTGCTGGTGGCCTTTTCTACGGCCTCTAGTTCCGCCACCTTGCCCATTTCTCTGGAAGTGGCTCAAGAAAAAGCCCGCCTTAATCCTTCGGTGGCGGGTTTTGTCCTCCCCTTGGGTTCGACAGTAAATATGGATGGTACAGCCCTTTACGAGGCCGTGGCCGCCATGTTTATCGCCAACGTATATCACATCCACCTGGGTATAGCAGACCAAATATTGATCTTTCTAACCGCCACCCTGGCCTCTATAGGGGCCGCCGGCATCCCCAGTGCCGGCTTAGTAACCATGACCCTGGTGCTCCAGAGCGTGGGTCTGCCCCTGGAAGGCATAGGCATTATTTTGGCCATAGATCGCTTCTTAGACATGTTGCGCACCGCGGTAAACGTGTGGGGAGACCTCGTAGGGGCACGCATAATTTCCTGCTTGACCAATGTATAACGACCTAGGGCTATACCCTGTGGCGTATTACCTTCACGGCACACTAAGGCCTTGACTTTTTGTCTAAACAATAGCCACAGCGTGTTGCTAAAATCTCTTTGTGATCACCACAAAGGGCCTTTCCCTGACCATTTTTATGGAAGAATAGATTGATCAAGATAGCTAAAGGTCTTAGAAAAGAATAGGAGAAGCGCATACGGTTTACAGGAGATAAATAGAGCATAAAACCAAAGGGGGTCACAGGTCTTATATTCTTGGTAGAGGCTTCTATTAGAAAATTTTTAGGAGAAAGACATGGAAGATGACATTGCCAAGGCCTTGGCTTACCAGGTCAAAAAGGAACTGGCCGAAAGATACTTTGGCTTCCGTCGACTCATCGAAGAAGACACCGCCAGGTATTTTAAGGGTATTGAAGAGACCAAAAAGGTCCTAAAAAAAAGACTAGCCCCGGAATTTTTCCGCCTTTATACCCTCCTGGTAGAACCGGAACTCCAAGATGAATTACGCCAAATCTTGGGTCTCAAATACCTGCCTTTTTTGGAAGACTACCAAAAATTATCTCTGGAAGAAAAAAAAGCCCTCTTTAAAGAATTACACCCCAAGGGATTTACTTCTAAAGGGCGCTTCAAAAGGCTTTTGGAAGATACCTACCAGCGTCTATGGAAGAAATTTCAGGAATATAACGAAACCTTTCAAAACCTTAAGGTAGAATCCGAAATAATAAACGAAGAGATCAAGCGATTTAAAGAAAAGTTTGATCTTTCCGAAATCATGCAATTTTTAAAGAGTTTCGAAATGACCGCGGAAAGTAGCCTGGGACACCCTGATTTTAAAGAATCAGTTACTTCTTTGGAGGAAGAATTGAAGTTCCAGAAGATCGCCTCTCCTGAACAATTTTTACCCGAGATAAAAGACCTCCCTGAGCCCCAAAAAGTACATAGCCCTTTAGAAAGGTTGGCCAACAAAGCCTGGAAACGTCACAAATCCTGGAGCAAGGAGCTGGTAAAGATTGCCTGCTCTGAAAAATAAAGTAAAAAAAACCATCTCTCGGTTTAATTTATTTAAACCGAGATCAAGAATAGGCCTGGCTGTCTCTGGTGGCCCAGACTCCATGGCCCTGCTGGAGATACTCTTTCTCCTCCGCGAAGAGTGGGAACTAGAATTATTCGTTTTTCATTACGATCATAGATTACGCAAGGAATCAGGACAAGAGGCCCTCTTTGTAAGGGAAATGGCCGCCCAAAAGGGGCTTCCCTTTATTTTGGGAACTACATGTGTGAGAGAATATGCTCGTCGAGAAAAATTAAGCCTGGAAACCGCAGCCCGAGAGCTAAGATATAGTTTTTTTGAGAGGATGGCCACTCATCTAGCCCTGGACAGAATAGCCCTTGCCCACCAGGCTGATGATCTGGCCGAAGAGGTCCTCTTGCGTTTTATAAGGGGTGCCGGGCGCAGGGGGCTTGCCGGCATTCCTATAAAGAGAGGGGGGTTATTTGTCCGTCCCCTGCTCTTGGTCCATAGAGAAGAGATATACAGCTTTTTAAACGAACGTGGCGTCCCCTATGTGGAAGACCCTACAAACAAAGACCCGCGTTATTTACGCAATCGGGTCAGACACGTACTCATCCCTTTTTTAGAAAAACATTTCCACCGCCGGGTTAGAGACTGCCTCAAACGTACAGCCCTCATCGTAGCCGAGGAAGAGGAATTTTTAGAAGAGCTAGCAGAAAAGGCCCTTAAAAAACATGCTCGCCTGGAGGGGAAAGAAATAATTCTTTCGGCCAAAGGACTCAAAAATATGCCCCTTGCCCTGCGGCGGAGGGTATTTTTAGAGGCCCTAAAACTTGTTGGTGTGCCCCTCTTTAGGGTTCGCCTTTCTCACCTGGAACAATTGGAATCTCTGGTAGAAGGCCGTGCCCGAGGGGCAATACCCCTGCCCAAAGGGTTTTCAGGTTACCGTGAACCCGGACGCCTTGTTATAAGGCCAACCCTTTCCGAAACAAAACCCTATTGTTTTACCATAAAGGGCCCAGGCACCTATCCCCTGCCCCACGGAGGCAAACTAGTCGTGGAAGAAGGTGATCCCGAAAAGGCCCCTCCAGGCAGTATTTGCCTAGACCCCAAAAAACTTCAAGGGAGCCTAAAAGTCCGCTCGCCCTTACCCGGCGATAGAATAAGGCCCCCTGGTTTTGACGGACGTCGTAAACTAAAAAAACTGTTCTGGGAAAAGAAGCTTTCTCACAGGAAAAGACGTCTTTGGCCTGTTTTGGAATGCAATAAGCAATTGGTAGGAATACCAGGCTTTTTTGCCGACGAGGCCTTTTTGGCCCGCCAAAAACCCGGGCTAATTATTTACCTAGTAGATGACAACGAGGATAAAAATTAACTGCTATATTGCCAAATATAGACAAAATGTTTTAATTTAAATTTAGCTTGTAACTTTACTTTCGAGGTGAAACACTTTGCGATCCTTTTATAGGAATCTTACGCTTTGGTTACTGATCGCCCTGGTAATGATCTTTTTGTTCAATTTTATAAATACTTCCCACCCCAAGGGAGATGAAATTTCTTACAGCACTTTTTTGAACCTCGTAGAAAAACACCAGGTAAAATCGATAACCATTAAGGGTAACGAGATCCACGGAATATTAAAAAACCAAAAGAAATTTCACACTTATGCCCCGCAAGATAACCAGCTTATAACCGAGTTACGCAAAGCAGGGGTTAATATAAAGGTAAAACCCCAAGAAAATAATCCCTGGTACCTATCTCTTTTGGCCTCCTGGGTCCCCATGCTCCTACTCATTGGCGTATGGATATTTTTCATGCGTCAGATGCAGGCAGGCAGTGGACGGGCCTTCTCCTTTGGCCGGAGTCGGGCACGCATGATAACTGGAGAACAAGTAAAAGTCACCTTTGAAGATGTAGCCGGTATAGATGAAGCCAAAGAAGAGCTCCAAGAAGTAATCGATTTTTTGCGTGACCCCCATAAGTTTACCAAGCTAGGAGGGCGCATTCCCAAGGGAGTGCTCTTAGTAGGACCTCCAGGTACGGGTAAAACCCTCTTGGCCAAAGCCATAGCAGGCGAGGCCGGAGTCCCGTTTTTCAGCATAAGTGGTTCGGACTTTGTGGAAATGTTTGTAGGTGTTGGCGCTGCTCGCGTCCGAGACTTATTCTCCCAGGCCAAAAAAAACGCCCCTTGTATCATTTTTATCGACGAAATAGACGCCGTTGGTAGGCACCGTGGAGCAGGTCTTGGTGGAGGACACGACGAACGGGAACAGACGCTAAACCAGTTGCTGGTCGAAATGGACGGCTTTGAAGGTAACGAAGGCATCATTATTATCGCCGCCACCAACCGGCCCGATATCCTTGACCCAGCACTGCTGCGGCCGGGACGCTTTGATCGCCAAGTGGTGGTCCCCCCTCCAGACGTTCGCGGACGGGAAAAGATCCTCCAGGTACACACCCGTCGGATCCCTCTGGGCAGCGATGTAGACCTTTCTATATTGGCCCGAAGCACGCCGGGTTTTACAGGTGCAGATCTGGAAAATTTGGTAAACGAAGCAGCTCTCATAGCAGCACGCCGCAACAAAGACCGCGTAGATATGGAAGACTTTGAAGAAGCAAAAGATAAGATTCTTATGGGCCGTGAGCGTAAAAGCGCCGTAATTAGTGAAGAAGAACGACGTATTACCGCCTATCACGAAGCAGGACACACCATGGTGGCCAAATTACTACCAGGTACAGATCCCATTCATAAAGTCACCATCATCCCTAGGGGCCAAGCCTTAGGGCTTACCCAGCAACTACCTTTAGACGAAAGGCATACCTACCCCAAAGAGTATTTACTAAAGCGCCTCATGATCATGTTGGGTGGGCGTGCCGCCGAAGAGATTATTTTCCATGAATGTACTACCGGAGCCGGCAACGATATCGAACGCGCTACAGAGCTTGCCCGCCGCATGGTCTGCGAATGGGGCATGAGCGAAAACCTCGGCCCCGTAGCCTTTGGGCAACGTCAAGGTACTGTATTCCTGGGAAAGGAAATATCGCAAATAAAGAATTACAGCGAAGCCACCGCTATTGCTATTGATAACGAAGTGCGACGCATTGTTACGGAGTGCTACCAGAAGGCCAAAAAATTGCTCGAGGACAATGTAGAACTCTTACACAAGTTAGCCCAGGCCCTTTTGGAAGAAGAAACCCTTGACGCTTCGGCCATTGACCGTATTCTGGGGATGAACCAATCGGCCTAGAGGATTTTTGATTCAAGAACTGGCTAAAAGGTCTGAGGATGCTCAAGCCCTTAAAGGTAGGAAATTTCCTTTTCGAATGGGGGATACGCCCTTACATTATGGGCGTATTGAATGTCACTCCTGACTCTTTCTCCGATGGAGGACTTTATTTTAGTGTGGATAAGGCCCTGCGAAAGGCCGAACGCCTGATAGAAGAAGGGGCTGATATCCTTGATATTGGTGGGGAATCTACCCGGCCCTTTTCTAAACCCGTAAGTGTAGAAGAGGAACTCCAGCGGGTAATACCGGTAATAGAGGCCATCAGAAAGCGCTTTGACCTTCCTCTTTCTGTTGATACCTATAAGGCCCCTGTGGCCGAAGCCGCTCTATCTGCGGGAGCCAATATAGTAAATGACATTAGTGCCTTACGTTTTGATGCCTCTATGCCTAAGGTAATAAAGCGTTTTGGGGCCCCGGTAATTCTTATGCACATGAAAGGCACGCCCCAGACCATGCAACTAAATCCTTCCTACGAAGATCCCGTGGCCGAAATTAAAGCCTTTCTGAAAGAAAGGGCCGAATTTGCCCAAAAAAATGGTATTCCTGCCGAAAACATTATCCTCGACCCAGGCATTGGGTTTGGTAAACGCATGTCCGACAACCTGCGTATAATACGCGAAATAAGGTCTTTTTTGGACCTAGGCTTTCCTATTTTGCTTGGCCCTTCAAGAAAATCTTTCCTCGGACAGATACTTAATAAAGAACCACGTGAAAGGGATATCGGGACCATGGCGGTAGTAGCCCTTGCCGCTTACCAGGGTGTACACCTGTTCAGGGTGCACAACGTAGCCATGGCCAGTGATACTTTAAAAGTAGTTCAAGCCCTCAAGGAGGTCCAGTGAAAAACATCCTGCACCCTTACCTTGATCTCCTCCGGTGGCAGGACATCCTGGACATCCTTATTGTGGCCTATCTGATCTACCGTCTTCTCTTACTCATTCGCGGGACCAGAGCAGTACAGATGGCTGCCGGTCTAGGAATGCTGGTGCTCCTTTACTTCTTGGCCGGCCAATTCCAACTCCTTACCCTCCACTGGCTCCTGGGTACCTTTCTTTCTTCCATCTTTTTATTGGTTATTATCGTGTTTCAAGACGATATTCGACGGGCCCTGATGCAAATGGGCCAAACGCCCTTTGTAAAGGCCAAGACCGAATATAGTCAGGTAATAGAAGAGGTCATCAAGGCCGTAACTTCCTTTTCGGAAAAGAAAATTGGGGCCCTTATCGTCATTGAACGGGCCACAGGTCTGGGAGAATTTATCGAAAGCGGCACCCCCATTGATGCCCGAGTCAATAAAGACCTCTTATGGGCTATATTTGAACCTTCTTCCCCCCTCCATGACGGTGCCGTCATCATACGAGACGGACGCATTGCCGTGGCCGGTGCCATCTTGCCTCTGAGCACCAATGTCCAGATCAGCAGACGCCTGGGCACCAGACACCGAGCAGCCATTGGCATATCAGAAGTAAGTGACGCCATTGCTATAGTGGTTTCCGAAGAAACAGGCAGCATTTCCCTTGCGGTAGGGGGAAAAATTACCCGTGATATTAAACCCAATGTATTGCGTCAATTGCTTTACAACCTTTTGGGCTTTGAAAGAGACGAAAACCGTTGGTGGCGGAGGAAGATCTTTAAGTGAACCCCTTAAATATTTTGAAACAAAATATCTTTTTGAAGATCCTTTCTCTTATTTTCGCCATCATTTTGTGGTTTTTTGTGGTCTTGGAAGATAAAGTAGAACAAGACGTGGATGTCTTTGTCCACTACGAAAATATCCCCCGCGGTCTTATGCTGGTAAACACCCCCCCTATCAAGATCCACGTAAAAGTAGTAGGGCCCAGGAGTATCCTGCGTAATTTGACCCGCAAAACCCTCTATATAAACATCGATTTAAGCGAATTTGAGCCCGGGCATCACTTTATAGTAGTCCATCCCAAGGATATTCCGCTACCTGGAGGGCTTGAGGTCATTGCTATCCAGCCCAAAAAGATAGAGCTCGTCTTAGAACGTATTGTTTCTCGTCTTGTCCCGGTAGAACCGATTTTGGCTGGTTCACCTCCTTCGGGCTGGAAGTTGGTGCAAGTCTCGGTCATACCGCCTAAAGTGCGCCTAAAAGGACCGGAATCCATAGTCTATAAGATCAAGAGACTGCGTACTAAACCCGTTGACTTGAGCAATCTCACCGGTGAGGTAACCAAGACCGTGGAACTTGAAGTACCAGACATGATTACGGTGATTCCTGCCCCTATGGTAAAGATCAAATTCTTGATCAAAGAAAAGATAGTCGAACGGGAGATAAGGGACCTGCCTATTACGGTCCAAGGGGCCCAAGGCCCAATAACCCTTAAACCCCAAAAAGTATCGGCAATTTTAAGGGGCCCCGAAAGGCTTTTAGGTCCCTTTGCCTCTCCCAAAATTAAGGCCTTTGTAGACTTAAAGGGGCTAAAACCCGGAAGACACAGGGTGCCTGTACACATATCTCTCCCTTCCGAGGTAAAACTTATTCGACTACAGCCGAAAAAGATTATAGTCTACATCTCTAAGTGAGGGTAAAAATGGGCAAACTCTTCGGCACCGACGGCATCAGGGGAAAGGCCAATATCGAACCCATGACTCCCGAGACGGCCCTACTAGTGGGAAGGGCCGTGGGTTATCTATTTCGAAATAAACACGGCCAACATCGCGTGTTAATAGGGAAAGACACCCGGCTTTCGGGTTATCTCCTGGAGATGGCTCTAGCCAGCGGTCTTTGTTCTGTAGGGGCGCAGGCCCTATTGGTAGGCCCTTTACCTACTCCGGCCATTGCCTTTCTCACGGTAGATATGCGTTGCGACGCCGGAGTAGTAATTTCTGCCTCGCACAATCCTTATTACGACAACGGCATCAAGATCTTCGGTCGAGACGGGTTTAAATTATCGGACGCCTTGGAAGAGCAAATAGAAGAAATGGTCTTAGACGGTACCATCAACAATTTTCGGGCCGAAGGGGACCAAATTGGCCGGGCCTTCCGCATCGAAGACGCCGTGGGGCGCTACATAGTACATTTAAAACATACTTTTCCCCGTGAAATGACCTTAGAAGGCCTTAAAATCGTCCTGGATTGTGCCCACGGCGCGGCTTACAAAGTGGCTCCCGCGGTACTGGAAGAGCTTGGGGCACAAGTAATTAAATTAGGAATA
>JALSKZ010000062.1 GCA_026988575.1 Thermodesulfobacteriales bacterium
CTACCCCTCTATCAAAGGTCGCTTCAAGGAACTGATAGAAGTCTTAGTGGAAAAACATAACCAAAAAGCTGTTGTCCTTATCGACGAATACGATAAACCCATCCTCGATAATATCCACAAACCAGAGCTAGCCGCCAAAATACGCGAAGAGTTAAAAAATTTCTATTCCGTGCTCAAAGACGCTGACCCTTATCTCAAGTTTTGCTTCCTCACCGGCGTTACCAAATTTTCCAAGGTATCGATCTTCTCAGGGCTTAATAACCTCAAAGACATAACCATCCACCCGGCCTATGCCACTATCTGCGGCTATACTCAGGAAGAGTTTGAAAACACCTTTGCCGACCGCCTGGAAGGGGTTGACCTTTCTGAGGTACGCCGCTGGTATAATGGCTATTCCTGGCTGGGGGAACCTGTTTACAACCCCTTCGACATTCTGCTCTTTCTGGATGCCAAAGAGTTCAAACCCTACTGGTTTGAGACCGGCACACCTACTTTTTTGATAAAGCTTCTTTTGGCCAGGAAACTCAACGTGGCCAAACTTGAAAAGCTCGAAGTGGGAGATGAGCTTCTTGAAAGCTTTGACGTGGATCGTATTTACCCGGAGACGGTCCTTTTTCAGACGGGATATTTGACGATAAAAGGCACCAGGCGCCGCGGCCCCCTTACCAAATATATTTTGGGTTTTCCAAACCTTGAGGTGCGCACAAGTTTTAACAATTTTTTGCTGAACACCTTTAGCGACCTACCAACTAAAGAAGAATATTACGACCGTATTTATGAGGCCCTTGAAGAAGGAAGGCCAGAGGAGTTAGAAGAAGTTTTTAAGGCGATATTTGCTGGTATTCCGCATGACTGGTTTCGGAAGACGGGACTTGAGGAGTACGAAGGATTTTACGCCAGTGTATTTTACGCGTACTTTTGTGGTCTGGGGTTGGATGTGCGGGTGGAAGAGGCTACGAACCAGGGCCGGCTTGACATGGCGGTGCTTTTTGAAGGGCGCTGTTATCTCTTTGAGTTTAAGGTGGTGGAGGATGATCCTGAGGGGAAGGCGCTTTTGCAGCTAAAAGAGAAGCGCTACTTTGAGAAGTATCAGGGGAAGTGCGAGAAGATCTGGCTCATCGGGGTTGAGTTCAGCAAGCGCGAGCGGAACATCGTTTCTTTTGAGGTGGAAGAGGTTTCCTGCAATCGCCACGGCGGGCCCACTCGCGATGGGCTAAAGAGCGATATCTGTGATCTGTAAGCAGTAAGCAGTGATCTGTGATATGTGAACGGGGAGCGGTGAGTGGTAGAAGAGATTGTAAAATCGTACACCTCTTTAAACTTGCCTAAACAAACTCTTTGGATTTAATTTTTGTCTCTCAAAAAGTCTGTCTCTTAAAGAAGCATCGTATACCAAATAGGCCCTATGCCCGATTAGGGCAGTAAAGAGTTGTGCTCATGCACTGGACACCTGAAGACATAGCCTTTATGGAAAAGGCCTTGGAACAGGCCAGGATGGCAGCCAAAACTGGGGAAGTACCGGTAGGGGCTGTACTTACCAATGCCGAGGGCAAAATCTTGGCCCAAGCCTTTAACCAACCCATTTCTTTGTGTGACCCTACGGCTCATGCAGAAATCCTGGCCTTGCGCGAAGCGGCCAAAAGAGCCGGAAACTACCGGCTCTTGGGGTGTACTATTTATGTTACTTTAGAACCTTGCCCAATGTGCGCAGGGGCTTTAGTATATGCAAGGATAAAGAGGTTAGTCTTTGCCACCCACGACCCCAAAGCCGGGGCGTGTGGTACGATCTTTAACATTGTTGACAATAAATATTTGAATCACCGCATACAGGTATGTGCCGGTCTCTTGGCCGAGAAAGCACAAAAGTTACTCCAAGACTTCTTTAAGCAACGACGTTAGGAGGGGTGCCCGAGTGGTCGAAGGGGGCCGACTCGAAATCGGCTGTGCGGGCCAAAACCCGCACCGGGGGTTCGAATCCCTCCCCCTCCGCCAAGTCTACTTGATGGTAGTTTCTAAAATCCAATATGCCTGATTACTATTGCGTTTTTTGACCAAGACCATCTGGCTTTGGGGATCGTGTTTGACTAAAAAGATCTCTTCTCCTGGTTCAAACAAAGTACAAATACCCGCTTTAAGCCCCACCCTTAAGGCCCTTAAGAAAGGGACTTCCTCGTTTTGCGCCTGATAATTCAAAATGGTCTCCATAAAACCCTGGTTTATACAACCAAAGGTCTTGCGATTGACCACCAACTTTTTTTCGGCCTGAACCGGGATACAAAAAAAGAGACTAGCCATAAGGCTAACGATGAAAAATACCCCTAACTTTTTCACAGCCCTAACCCCCCTCTTTTTATCCAAAGCCTTTTATTGAAGATATACCTATCTGCGGTATAGGTAAACCTTTTTAGGATAAGGAAGAAAGGTTAAAAAACAGACGTGAAAGGCACTTTCTTAAAAAAAGACGGTCAAACACACCTTCTGTTATTCTTTACAGGCTGGGGTATGGATCCCCACCCTTTTAGGGTTTTAGACGCCAGGGCCTACGATATTTTCGTTTGTTATGCCTACAAAAGGCCCTGGAAATTGCCTTCGGTCTTAAAACAGTATCAAAAAGTTACGGTGTTGGCCTGGTCTTTGGGGGTAGCTGTGGCCTTGAGGCTTTCCCCTAACATAAAGGCCTCACGATGGATATTTCTAAACGGCACCGGGGCCTTGGTGCATCCCCGTTTTGGGATATCTCCGCGGGTGTTTTCCCTAACCCTAGACAGCCTCAAGCAATACGGGTCAAAGACACTGCAAAACTTTTACCAAAATATGTTCTCGGGAGAAAAACAGGCCTTTTTCGAACTTTTTTTACGTCACCGCCCACAAAGAGACCTAGCGGAGGTCATCGCCGAATTAGAAGAAGCTTCTTCTTTAAAACAAGAGGATTTATTAATTCCCCACCAAACAACTGTATTAGCAGGTCAAAAAGACCGCATAATACCCATACAAAAACAACTAAATTTCTGGAACACAAAAGGCGTTCGTCTAAAGGTGTTACCGTGGGGGCATTTCCCTTTTTACCGTTTTGTCTACCTTGATGATCTCCTAGAGACTCCATTATGAAAAAGCCCAAACACCGTCTGCGCCACCGTTTTGAAAGGGCCCTTTTCACCTACGACAGGGCCGCCGTGATCCAGGCCCAAATGGCCACCCACCTTACTGACCTCTTGAGCCAAACCATAGCCCCTCCCCAAAAAGTCCTGGAAATAGGCGTTGGGACCGGCCTCTTTACCCGCAAGTTTTTGGAACAATTTAGTCCGGAAACCTTTGTGGCCACGGATCTTGTACGAAAGTGCAAGGAATTCTTAAAAGGATTACCCCTTTATTTTGTAGTGGCAGATGGGGAAGAGCCTTCCTGGATAAAAGGTCCCTTTGACCTTATTGTAGCCAACGCTACCTTCCAATGGTTTTTAGATTTAAGAAAGGCTTTTGAGGCCTATCATCAACTATTAGGCCCCAAGGGCATTCTAGCTTTTAGTACTTTTGGTCCCCAAACCATGAAAGAGGTCTTTTGGGCCCTGGGGCAAGAAAATCCTCCTTTCCTCTTAGGAGAGAAACAAATAAATACCTTGGTGGCCCGGTTATTTACCCCCCTCAAACAAGAGACCAAGTTAGAAAAATTATATTTTATCGACCCGCTAGGTATCTTACGGCATATCCGGGCCACAGGGGCCTTGGGACACCTTCCGCCTAGGTGGTCTCTTAAAAGACTTAAAGCTTGGCAAAGACGGTATCTGGCTTTAAAAGAAAGATCGGGCTTACCCCTTACTTACGAAATGATCTTTTTTGTGGGGCAAAAAATATGATTTTTTTCCTGGTGGGTACCGATACTGGCGTAGGGAAAAGCGTGGCCACGGGCCTTCTGGCTCGGGCCTTTAAAGAACAAGGCTACCAGGTGATAACCCAAAAACCCGTACAAACCGGCACCAAGCGCCCCGAAGACTTACAACTCCACCGAAAACTTATGCAAGCCTCTTTAGATCCCCCCGAACTCCTTGCTTACACCAATCCGTATCTATTTTCCTACCCGGCCGCCCCAGCCTTGGCCGCTCAGCTAGAAGGGGAACATGTAGATTTTAGACACCTGAAACGCTGTCTTGAAGAATTAGAACGCCGTTACCAAATAGTTTTGGTGGAAGGAGCCGGGGGGCTGCTGGTACCTTTTACCCTGGAAGACACCTTTTTGGACTTTATGTCCCTTTTTCTGGCTCCGGTCATAGTAATCTCTGCGGCCAGGCTTGGAACCATAAATCATACCCTCCTAACAATAAAGGCCTTAAGGGACCGAAGCTTTGTGGTAGCAGGGCTCGTATACAACCGTTATTTTGCCCAAGACGACTTTTTGGCGGACAAGAGCCTTGAAGACATAGTCCGCCTGGGGAAGATCGAAAATGTCTTAGAGCTTCCTCCTCTTGAAGGACTACAAATCCCCACTACGCTCCTAAACCAAACCCAAAAATTTCTTAAAAGACTCCTCCCTCAGGCCCGCACATTTTAAGCCTTAAGCCCCTTTTTCCGAAAGCAAAAATGGCATGCTGAAGGATATCTCCATAAACCTAAACAACTTTTTCCTCTCGGTCTCAGACGCCATAGACCTGTCTAGTCCTCAAATTTCGACCCACCAGATGCGCGTGGCCTACCTTTCTTGGCTCCTGGCCAAAAAGATGAAACTGCCCTTAGAACGACTAAAACAGATCTACATCGCGGCCCTATTCCACGATATAGGGGCCTTAGACCCCTCTGACAAACTTTTACTGCACCGGTTTGAAGAAAAAGACCTCTTCCGTCATTGTCTAAGGGGCGAACGCTTATTTCTTTCTATACCCTTTTTGCGCCCTATGGCCCCCATTGTACGACATCACCATACGAGCTGGGCTACCTGGCAAAAAAACGGCTACCACATAGAAGACCCTTATGTCTTGGAGTCTCAGTTGATATACCTGGCCGATCTCGTAGAACGGCTCCTGGACCGCAGGGAATATGTCCTTCACCAGACCAACCGCATCATAGCACGTATCATAGAGGCCGCGGGCCAAGAAATACACCCGGAAGTAGTGGATATATTTTTGGACATGGCCAAAAGGGCCTCGTGTTGGTTAGACCTGGTTTCGCCCCGACTTTATTCTATTCTCTTAAACCATGGCCCTTTAGAAAGGGTAGAAATAGGCCTGGAAGACATAGCTCAGTTGGCCGCCTTTTTTAGCAAAATCATAGACTTTAAGAGTCGGTTCACCTCTACCCACTCTACAGGTGTAGCGGCGTGCGCCACTATACTGGCCCACATATGCGCCCTTACGGAACAGGAAGTACTCTTGATGAAGATAGCCGGAAACCTCCATGATCTAGGTAAACTAGTTATCCCCAACACTATTTTAGAAAAACCAGGCCCCCTTACCCCCCAAGAATTCGCCATCATCAAACAACACACCTATCACACCTATATGATCCTCTCTTCTATCGAGGGTTTTACCCAAATAGCCGAATGGGCGGCCTTCCATCACGAAAAGCTAGACGGCTCTGGCTATCCCTTTGGGCTTACCGCTGACCGCTTGAGCTTGGGAGCACGCATTATGGCCGTGGCCGATATTTTTACCGCCTTGATAGAAAGGCGCCCTTACCGAAAAGAAATGTCTAAAAAAGAGGTAACAGAAATCTTGAAGCGCCAGGCCCAAAAGGGCTTGCTAGACAGCTATATTGTAAAACTCCTCCTGGAAAACTATCAGGAAGTCTACACCAAGGTGTCTGAACAACAACAAATTGCCCAAGAGAAATTCCAGGAGTATCTACAACTACCAATAGTCTCTATGGCTCAGGACAATAATGTTCCACATCTCCCCAAACAGCCAGTTTTTCTCCCTCAAGGACCGAGATGGCCCCGTGACCTCCACAGATAAGACACCGTTTACCTTGCTTAGCCAGGACTCTTTCCGTCTCTTGCGCAAGGGCAATCAAGGCCTTTCTCTCCCGAGAAGCTATTTCGCGGTCTACATTTACCGAAGTCATCAAAATTTTGGCCAGACGCGCAAAGGCCAAGCGTTGCTCGGTAAAACTATCTAGATTTAGCAAGCTATCACCGGTAAAGAGGAGTCCAGCTTCCGGACAAAAGAAAAACACCTGCCCATAAAGGTGGCCACCAAGGCTCTCCAAAACCTCAAATTCCAACGGGCCCACTTTAAAACGCTGTATCACAGGAAAGATTTCCCTTATCCCCAAGACTTTCTGCGGGAAAAATACGACCTCTTTAGGTGGTGAAAAATGAGAAAAAAGGTTGATGAGCTTGGTATAGACCTCTTCTAATACGGACCCTTCCACCCTGGAGCCATAAGCCCGATTAGCCTTCTCGATGATCTCGTAAGTACCAGGGTGTAAATAGGCAGGCACGTTAAAAAGACCCGCTGCCCCGGCATGGTCGGCGTCGGCGTGGGTGATAAAGATGCGTGTCAAACGTGCCAGATCTAAGCCGTAATGCGACAACATGCGCACTACATCTTCGTAATAAAGACCAAAACCTGTGTCCACCATGACTAATTCTTCGGGGGTATCTAAGACAAAGATATTTCCCCCGCAGGGCAACTGGAAGCAAAAGAGGCGTACACCGTGAGCGACCTCCAGGCACTGTACATCCGCGTAAAAGTTTGGCCCTCTAAATTGGCGCAACATCTTTCCCGTGGCTAGGATACAGGCAAATACTTCTTCGGGATCCTGGTTGAGATTGGTAAGCTCTTGTACGATATGGTTTATATCGTGGAGAAGACGCAGGAGGAAGTCATCTTCGGCCTCTCCTAAAAGGGCCCTAAGTTTTTGGGCAAACTGGAGATAAAACACCGTGTTATCCAAACCATCACTCTGGGTATCATACTCCAGTATCTCTAAACGGTAGCGAGACTTTAGTCGATTCAAGAGTTTGTCCACTACCGCACTACGTTCCACCGTAAGGCTTACGGTAAGGCGATCGGGATGCGGACCACGATCATCAAAGTCCAAAAAGGCAATATTGGCCCGGGCCTCGGTCACGTAGTTTAGAAATTCAAAAAGGGCCCCGGGACGGTGGGGTAAATACACATTAAATTTGAGAAAACCAAGGGGGACCAATGACTCCTGTAAATAGCCTATCCGTTGAAGGTCTTTACGTACTCTCTGATAGTCTTCTTCGGAGGCCAAAGTAACTTCAAAAAAGACCGTGTGCGGGTCTATGCGTCTATCGTAGTGTATGCGGTTTATATTACCCTTATACCGACGCACTATCTCTGCGGCCTTGTGTAAGGCTCCGGGTTCATCGGGCATGCGTGCTATAAAATAAAACTTTTTCCCCTTCATGTATGCTCCCTGGTAAGTTTAATATGAATGTCTAAGACGTTAGCCCCCTCTCGCTCAAGATCAATAGAAATATTTACGTCTCCTAAACGACTATAGATACCCCGAGAAGGAGTACCGGATGTCTGCTGGCGGGCCAGACAAGCACACTCAAACTCCTCGGCAAGGTTTAAGACCTGCTCTGGTTTGCTTCCGTACCGATATATGGTAACCCCTTTTAAACCCAACTCATGGGCCAAAAGATAGGCCTTCTTTACCTCTTCAACCCGGGCCTGAGGCGGAAAATTAATGGTCTTAGAAACGGCATTATGTACATGGCGCTGAAAGGCGGCCTGGATGCGCAAGTGCCGTTGTGGTGCTATATCAAAAGTTGTAACAAAAAGCCTGCGCACTGCCGAGGGGATCTCGGTAATTCCCTGGATAGACCCTTTCTGAGCGGCAATCTTCAAAAAGTCCCTTATTTTTTCCTCGGAAAAGCCATATTGCTTTAATTTTTCCCGGAAAAGGGGGTGTACCTCCCAAAGTTCTTCTCCCTCCAATACCCTCCGGGTATAAGCCACCGAGAAAAGGGGCTCTATTCCCGAAGAACAACCGGCAATAATGGAAATAGAACCCGTAGGCGCAATAGTGGTTGTGGTAGCATTGCGCATAAAGGGCGTTTCAGGTCTATCCCAGATACTGCCCTCATAGGCCGGAAAGTTTCCCCTCTTGCGGGCCAGTTCGGCACTGGCCTTGATACTCTCTTCACAAATAAATTGCATGACTTCTTCCGCCAGGGCCTCTGCGGCCTCAGAATCATACGAGACCCCCAACTCTATGAGTAGATCAGCAAAACCCATAACCCCCAGGCCGATCTTGCGTGTCCGTTTGGTGGCCTTTTCTATTTGAGAAAGTGGGTAGCGGTTGGCCTCAATGACATTGTCTAAAAAGTGTACGGCCCTGTGTACCACTTGGCCCAACCGGTCGTAATCTACAGCGCCGTTTCGCACAAAATGGGCCAAATTAATAGACCCAAGGTTGCAGGACTCAAAGGGCAAGAGAGGCACCTCACCACAAGGATTAGTGGCCTCAAGGACCCCTAGGTTAGGCGTAGGGTTGGCTGCGTTTATGTGATCTAGGAAAAGGACTCCTGGGTCTCCCGAAAGCCAGGCACTTTCAGCCAGCAAAGAAAACAACTCTGTCGCCGAAACCCTCCTTAATGGTTGTTGATCCCTGGGATTTATAAGAACAAAGTCCCTCAGGCCTTTAAGGGCCTCCATAAAAGCCCCGGTCACCCCTACCGAAAAATTAAAATTTTTAAACCTTTCCGGGGCCTTTTTGGCGGTAATAAATTCTTCAATATCCGGATGGTCGATCCTCAAAACAGCCATATTGGCCCCTCGACGGGTACCCCCTTGCTTAATGGCCTCGGTGGCCGCATCGTAAACCGCTATAAAAGACACCGGACCACTGGAAACCCCCAAGGTGGAACGGACCAGATCGCCCCTGGGCCGAAGCCGAGAAAAAGAAAAGCCCGTTCCGCCACCTGATTTATGAATGATGGCCGTGTGTTTTAAGGTCTCAAAGATAGACTCCAGGCTATCCTCTACCGGGAGCACAAAGCAGGCCGAAAGTTGTCCTAAGTCACGACCTGCATTCATGAGGGTGGGCGAATTAGGTAAAAAATCAAGGCTGGCCATGAGCATGTAAAAATCTTCCGCCAGGGCTGACACCTGCGCTTTGGGAACAAATTTCTTTTCTACCTCGGCCACCGTCCAGGCCACACGCCAAAACATCTCTTCGGGAGTTTCCACCGGGTGACCCTGGATATCGCGCTTTAGATATCTTTTGCGCAGTATGGTAAGGGCGTTTTTAGAGAGGCTAACCCTTTTAAGGAGCTCCATTCTCCCTCCTACATCAGGGCTTTAATCAAGTTTTTTACCAGTTTGCCGAAACAATTTTAAGCCCAAAATTCCTAAAGGAGGCGGTTATGAAGTTTTCTTTTGCGGATTTAAACCTGCGCTACAAGATTTTGATCCCTTTTTTGACGGCCGTGCTCATCCTTGCCGGGGTATCTGTGTTTTTTAGCACACGTTCCGCCAAAAAAATAATCTACCGCGCGGGTAAAGAACAGGTCCAAGACAGTTTATTCACGCTAAACAGGGCCCTCTCCGAGGCGCAAGAGGCCGAGATCAACCTGGTAGAGACCCTTTCTGAGATCCATCGCCTACAAAGGGCCCTGGCCACCGGGGACCGGAACCTGGCCTTAAAGGTCATAACGCCCATCTTAAAAAAGGCCCAGGCGCACTCTGATCTCCAGATAAAAGTACATGTCCACACGGCGGAAGGCCGCTCCTTTTTGCGCAGTTGGGCCCCGAACCAATATGGAGACGACCTAACCCAGAGCCGGCCTATGATTGCCCGTATTATTCGGGAGCATCGGCCTCTTTACGGCATAGAGGCGGGAAGAGCAGGTCTATTCATAAGGGCCCTAGCCCCTGTTTTTTACCAGGGCCAGTATGTAGGTAGTATAGAGACAGGCATTCCCCTTAAGGAAATATTTGCCCTCTCCAGTGGAGAAGAAAACGCCATGCAGGCCCTTTTAAAACCCGAAGTCGCTGCCGTAATGGAGACCCAAAAGAATATAG
>JALSKZ010000063.1 GCA_026988575.1 Thermodesulfobacteriales bacterium
TAACCCCAGGCCTTTACCAAATAGACTCGTCCTTGGCCCTGGAAAATACCCAGTATTACGCCGCCTCTGATCCGTTTCGCCTGGACCCAAACGGGGCCTTTTATACCTATATAGCCTCGGGTACTAGTACCTACATTGTAGATAGCACCATCCCCCGTTCCGTACTGGAAGTACAGATACCTTGGGATGCCCTGGGTAACTACTATGGTCCCCTGAACGTTCACTGGACCATGTGGTGCGGAAACGATGCCTTAGACCTCACCGCGGTACACACACCTGAACCGGCTAGCTTTTTACTGGTAGGGACAGCCCTGATCTTCTTAATCTCTTGGAGCCATCGTCGCTACCGACTCCATTAAGGTCTTCCTCAGCCTACCTCCTTTTTAGGGCCAGTTTTCTATCTGGCCCTTTTTATTTATTATGAACGTGTTTTATCTAAAGCCAAAATCAAAAACGCGGAGGGATCATGATCAAAGACAAACCCTGGGGAGGTCGGTTTCAGGAAAGCACTTCGGCCCTGGTAGAAGAATTCACGTGTTCGGTACATTTTGATTGCCGTTTGGCCCTTTATGATATAGCCGGAAGTATAGCCCATGCTCGCATGCTAAAGGCCTGCGGCCTTATTACGCCTGAAGAGGCCCAAAATATCATAGAAGGGCTAGAACAAATAAAAAAAGAGATAGAACAAGGGCTTTTTAAATGGCGCCAGGATCTAGAAGACGTACATATGAACATCGAAATGGCCCTGCGGGAAAAGATCGGGCCGGTGGCGGGCAAACTACATACCGCCCGAAGCCGAAACGACCAAGTAGCCACTGATGTACGTCTCTTTTTAAGAGACATATTAGACAAGGCCCTGGATCTCCTTGTCTCTTTGCGCTGGGCCCTGGTCAACAAGGCCGAAAAAACTATAGGAATCATCATGCCAGGCTTTACCCATCTCCAACACGCCCAGCCAGTGCTATTGGCCCATCATCTTATGGCCTATTACGAAATGTTTACCCGAGACACCCGGCGGCTACGTTCCGCACGCCAAAGCGTAAATATATGCCCCCTGGGCAGTGCGGCCTTGGCGGGAACGCCCTTTCCCATAGATCGTCATATGGTGGCCCAGGAGCTTGGTTTCGAAGGCATTACGCGAAACAGCATGGACGCTGTAGCCGATCGAGACTTTATATTAGAATTCATGTTCGCCGCCACCACCTGCCTCTTACACCTTTCCAGGCTCATGGAAGAATTTGTCTTGTGGATGAGCCCGGAATTTTCCTTTATCGACCTGCCAGATAGCCTATGTACGGGAAGCTCCATCATGCCCCAAAAGAAAAATCCTGACGTGGCCGAGTTAATACGGGGGAAAAGTGGCCGCGTAGTGGGTAACCTGTTGACCCTTTGCACGGTAATAAAAGGGCTCCCTTTGACCTATAACCGGGATCTCCAAGAGGATAAAGAGGCCCTATTTGATACCTGTGATACCCTCTTGCCCTGCTTAAGGCTTGCCCGAGATCTCATTGAAGGATTTAGGCCCCACCAAGAAAAAATGTATCAGGCCTGTGCCGAAGGCTTTCTGACCGCCACCGATCTTGCTGATTATTTGGTAACCAAAGGCCTACCCTTTCGCGATGCCCACCATGTAGTAGGCAAAATCGTGGCCTATTGCCTGGATAGAAAAATCAAACTCTGGGAATTACCCTTGGAAAAATTTAGAGAATTTTCTGATCTTGTAGAAGAAGACGTTTATGAGTGGCTCACCCTAGAAGGCTCTGTTGCTCGACGAAGGGTGCCTGGAGGCACCGCCCCTGAACGGGTAAAAGAGGCCCTAGAACAGGCAAAGAAGGAACTTACCGAAGGCAGGCCCTAAGAGAGGGCTATGAGAAACACTCCAATTACCATGAGGGCAGCCCCAAAGAGGCGGCTGCCTAGATCTTCTTCACCAAAAAACAAACCCCCCATAATAACCCCAAAAAGCACGCTCAATCTCTTGACCGCGATCATATAGGCTGCCGGGGCCAGACTGATAGCCCACATATGGGTTATGACCATAAGGGTTTGGGTAAGGCCTACCCAAAGGACCCCCTTCGGGCTCTTCCGCACGAGTCTCCACGGAAAGACGCGCAAGATAAGCCCCAATACCAGAGTGGCAAAGATTCCGTGGACCACATAATAAAAACAGGCAAAAAAGAAGGGATTTGAATGTTTTACCGCCAGTTTACCCAAGACAGAAGTTATAGAATACAAAAAGGCCACCATTAACATCAATACCGAACCCCGTTCGTAGAATATGGCCTTGATAGGGGCCAGCCATCCGGCCTTTAAGCTTTTGAGGTGGAGGGAATAGCTGCCAAGGACGATCAGCAAAATGCCGATAATTCCCTGCATATGGAGGGATTCGCCCAGAATAAGGCCCCCGGTCAAGATCATGAAAGCCGGGGTAAAGGCCAAGAAAGGCACCGTTAAGGAAAGCGGCGATACCCTGAGGGCTTCCATGTAACACAGAAGAGCAGCAGTCTCCAAGGGTAGGAGGCAAAAGAGAGTCTTCCAAAAAGTGGGGTCTAGAGAAGGCCACTTTTGGGTAAGGAGCAAGGGCAAGAGAAAAAATATAGGGGCCAGGACCCGGCCCAGGGCCATATTGGCTGTACCCAAGGGGCGAAGATAAACTTTGGTAAGCACGTCCCCGGTGGCCGTAAAAAAGGCGGTACTCAGGGCCAAAATAAACCACCACATGCTTGTTTGGAGTAAAGGTCAAGTTTAGATTTGGCAAGTAGTAATTTGCAAGGAGGTGTGTATGTCACAGAAAATTATCACGGCCAAGGTCATTATATCTGCTTGGGACAAAGAACCCCTCTTTGAGGGGGCCTTGGTTATAGAAGGTGAAGTTATAAAAGATATTGGTCCCCAAGAAAAGATCTTAAAACTCTATCCTGAGGCCCAGGTATTCGACTTTGCCCAAAACGGCATGGTATTCCCCGGGCTGGTAAACGCCCACACCCATTGCTCTATGACCATTTTCCGAGGGCTGGCCGACGACCTACCCCTTATGAGTTGGCTCGAAAATTATATCTTTCCCGTGGAAAAACACCTCAAACCACGATGGGTATACTGGGGCGCCAAACTGGCGGTGGCCGAAATGTTGCGCTCAGGCGTGACCCTTTTTGCCGACATGTACATTTTTGAACCTGAAGTCATTCGGGTGGTAGAAGAAACAGGTATTCGAGGCCTCCTAGGCGAAGGACTCTTTGATTTTCCTTCCCCTGGCTATGGACCTCTGGAAAAGGGCTTGGCCTTAACCGAAAGCCTCTTGAGAGATTTTGAGCGCCACCCCCGCCTAAAAATAATGGTTTGCCCGCATGCCACTTATACATGTGGCCCTGAGACCTTAAAAAAAGCCAAGGCCCTGGCCGAACGCTTTGGCGCGCGGGTGCATATCCATCTCTCGGAAAATCGAGACGAGATTAACATGATAGAGGCACGTTATGGGAAACGCCCCCCTGAACATCTATTAGACATAGGTCTGCTTGACGAAAATTTATTGATTGCCCATGGTGTGGAACTAAACAAAAGTGAGATAGATCTCTTGAGCCGCTACCAGGTAAAAGTGGCCCATTGTCCAGAAAGCAACCTAAAGTTGGCCTCGGGTATAGCCCCGGTACCGGCCATGCTTGAGGCTGGTATTACAGTGGCCCTGGGCACCGACGGACCAGCCAGCAATAACGATTTGGACCTCTTGGGCGAGATGCGCACCGCTACCCTTATCCAGAAAGGCACACACCTTGAGGCCACTGTTTTGCCTGCACGCCAAGTGTTAGGCCTGGCCACCGAATTGGGAGCCAAGGCCTTGGGCTTTGAGCAATGTGGCAGGCTAGAACCTGGTTACGCTGCCGACTTGGCTGTCTTGGACCTCACTAAGTCCCACCTTACCCCTCTTTACGACCCCTTTTCTTTGTTGGTCTATAGTGCCAAAAGCGGAGACATAGCGGCCGTAATGGTAGGGGGAGATTTCCTTTTATACGAAGGGCAAATAAAAAGCCTTGATGAAGACCAGACCCGGGGGGAGGTCTTGGCCATAAGCCAAGAAATTCGGGACTTATTACGCCAGAAAGGCTAAACCAGGGGACGATCTAAAGCCCTGTATTGAATGGCCTCCAAAAGGTGCGGAGGCCTTATCTCTGCCGAGGCGTCTAGGTCGGCAATGGTGCGCGCTACTTTTAAGATACGGTGGTAAGCCCTGGCCGAAAGCCTCAATCGTTGACAGGCCTTTTCTAAAATAGATTGTCCCTCCGGAGATAGAGCGCAAAATTTTCTGATTTCCAGGTTATTCATGTGGCTATTTAGCCGCTGGGCGTTACCAAAACGTTCTTTTTGTCTCAAACGGGCCTTTTCTACTCGCTTACGCACCTCTCTGGAGGGTTCGCCGCTTCTTCCCGCCCCCAGGTCTTTATATTTTACCGCAGGGACTTCTACGTGAAGATCAATCCGGTCTAATAAGGGCCCTGATATTTTATTCCGATAACGTCTCACTTCCTGGGAGGTACACTGACAGGGATGATGGGGGTCCCCAAAATAACCACATTTACAAGGGTTCATAGAGACCACCAGTTGAAAGCGCGCGGGGTAGGTTACCGTAAGGGCTGAACGTGAAATCGTTACCTCGCCTTCTTCTAAAGGCTGACGCAGCGATTCCAGGGCATTACGTCTAAATTCCGGCAATTCATCTAAAAAAAGCACCCCATTATGGGCCAAGGACACTTCTCCAGGACGCGGATGCGAACCACCTCCTATGAGCCCTGCATCGGAAATAGAATGATGAGGGGCCCGAAAAGGCCTAGATTGTAAAAGGGGCTGGCGGGGGCTCAACAGCCCCGCAACACTATAAATCTTGCTGGTCTCTAAAGCCTCTTCGTAGGAAAGAGGCGGCAAGATGCCTTGGAGCCTGCGGGCTAGCATGGTCTTTCCGCTACCAGGCGGGCCAATAAACAATAGGTTGTGCCCCCCAGCAGCGGCAATTTCTAAGGCCCTTTTGGCGTGCTCTTGACCATAGACTTCGGCCAAATCGGGTATCTCTTGAAGAATAGGACAGGAGGGGACCATAACCTGCTGGGGTTGTCTTCGTCCCGAAAGGATCTCTACCATATCGGCCAGACTAGTCACCGGTATAATCTCCAGATCATGCACTAAAGCAGCCTCGGGGGCGTTTTCGTGCGGCACTACCAGACGGAAATGGTGTTTTTGAGCCGTTAAAGCCACCGATAACACCCCTCGCGCGGGTTTGACCCGACCGTCTAGAGATAATTCCCCTACCAAGAGATGCCGGTCAAGGACCTCCTGCGGCAACACCCTGGTGGCCGCTAGCAAAGCAGCCGCCATGGGGAGATCAAAGCCGGTTCCTTCTTTTTTGATATCCGCAGGGGCAAGATTTACGGTTATACGATGGGTAGGGAAATCATACCCCCCATTTTTTATGGCTGCTCGTAAACGTTCTTTACTCTCTTTTACTGCCCCATCGGGCAAGCCTACCAGGCTAAACCCTGGAAGCCCAAAGGAGATATCGGCCTCTACTTCCACAACAAAGGCCTCTACCCCTATGACCGTTGCCGTAAGTGCCCTGGCCAACACAGGCCCTAACCTCCTCCCTGATCCTCAGGACCAAACATTAACCAGGAATAATAAGCTCGACGCTGACCATCGTCTTTGAACTCCAGCCACTCACACCCCACTAACCCACGCGTGATATGTCGAATTATCGCTCGCCCCAGGATGTCTTGGCCTCGGTAGCACAGGGTGATCTCTAACTCATCGCCTTCCTTCAAGGGGAAGCCCGGCGGCATCTCAAAGGCTATACCGTTTATACTAGCATTCACCAGACGTCCGGTATGGCCGGGAGCAAGCTGGACCTCTCCTCCCGTTAAGGTAAGACGAACATGACGACGCTTTTCCTCGTGTAAGGGATCTACAGGCTGTACTTCCATAAACACCTCCTTCACCTAACTTTTCGGAGAAATTGCCTAAAGCTAAAAAACAAAAGGGCGTTTTCGCCTTAAAAGGTCATTTTCAACCTAAAAATAGACAGGAATTGCCCCTAAATAGGCATCGGTCGAAAGGAAGAACCCCTTGACAAAGAGAGAATACAAAGCATAAGGTAAATGAAAATCCATTGCAAAGGGGGGCTAGATTATGCCTAAGGTCCTAATAGTAGCTTGTGGAGCCTATGCCGATAACCAATTTGATTGTCCTTCCGACTGGAAATGCCTCACCGGAGCCGCAGAAAAGCGGGGGCCTTTTGCCGACTACGAAGACGACGTAAAAGTAATAGGCTTTTTGAAGTGTAAGTGTCCAGGCCGGGCCCTTATAGGAAACATTTCTGCTACTAAAAAACGGGTAGATTTCGACGTAGTCCATATCTCTAATTGTATGGTAAAGGCCGTTCCTACCTGTAAAAATCACGATCTAGAAAAATTACCCGAACTTATTCAGGAAAAAGTAGGGGTAAAGGTGGTAGTGGGTACCCACGACTTTGGTTAAATAGGAAAAAGGGGCGGCCTTTCCCGCCCCCACGTGACCATGTTTAAGGTTGCCACGTGGAATGTGAATTCTGTTCGAGCCCGCTTAGAGCACCTAAAACGCTGGCTTAAAAAGCAAAATCCTGATGTGGTCTGTCTCCAGGAAACCAAGACCCTAGACAAGGATTTTCCTTATCTGGAGATAGAAAGTCTAGGTTATCATGTTGCCCATGCCGGAGGCCCGGGGCGAAACGGAGTGGCCATTGTGGCCAAAGAACCCCCTAAAGATATACAGATAGGTTTCCCTGCTTTAGAGGATAAAGAAGCAAAGGAGCGCTTGATTGCCGCCACTGTAAAGGGGGTTCGTATTCATTCGGTCTACGTACCCAACGGGGGTAGAGACGAAGAGGCCTTTTTGTATAAGCTTGAGTTTCTCTTTCGCCTGCGTGAATATCTTGAAGCCCATTTTTCTCCCAAAGATTTACTCCTCCTTGACGGAGACTTCAATATAGCCCCAGAACCCCAGGATGTATGGGACCCAGAGCTATTGGAAGGACAAGTGTGTTTTCATCCTCGTGAGAAAGAGGCCTTGCGTTTACTACTTTCTTGGGGGTTATACGACGTTTACCGGTTAAAGCATCCTTGTGAAAGCGGGGCCTATACGTGGTGGGATTATCAGTTTGGCGCCTTTAAGGCCAACCGGGGTATGCGATTAGACCACATATTCATATCTCTACCCCTGGTCTCGTCTCTGCGAGAGGCTTATATCGATCGGGAACCCCGAGGGTGGAAAAGGCCTTCTGACCACACTCCTTTATGGGCGGTATTTGAGCTATGAGATGGAATTTACTGGAAAGGTTATGTACATCCCTGGGACCCCCAGGGGCAGAAAATCCGGTAAGTCAGCTCTTTTACCAAGAGTGTAAGGGCTTTTCTCCGGAAGTAAAAAAAGATCATTTGGGCAATTTGGTCCTGCACTTTCCAGGCTCGGGCCCCAAGGTACTCCTTGACGCCCATCTTGATGAAGTGGCCTTTATGGTAACGCGCATAGAACCCGAAGGCTTTTTACGAGTCCTACCTTTAGGAGGCATAGACCCGCGGGCCTTTTATGCCCAGAGGGTGCTGGTTTTGGGTAAACAAACATTGCCAGGGGTGGTAACTTCAAGTCCTCCCCATCTTAAAGAAGAGGGGCGAATACCTGATATAGAAGACCTCTTGATAGATGTAGGCCTTCCCGGACCTCAGGTCAAAAAACTGGTTTCTGTGGGCGACTATGTCTTATTTGCTCCCTATTTTCAAGAAACTGCCGCGGCTGTTATGGCTAAGGCCCTGGACGACCGGGTGGGCCTTTTTGTCATATTAGAGGCTTTGAGAGAGATTAAAGACCTTTCGGGGATAGACCTATGGATTTCGGCCACTGCGCAAGAGGAAGTGGGGTTAAGGGGGGCCTGGGCCCTGGCCGGACACCTGGAAATAGACACTGTAGTGGCCTTGGAGGGCACTTTGGCCCACGACCTACCCGGGGTACCAGCCCATAGACGCCTGGCCTGCTGTGGCAAGGGGCCGGAGATAAGGCTTATGGATGGCCGGTTTATTGCACACCGAGAGTTTTCCCTGCAACTGGCTCACTTGGCTGCCGAAAGGCAAATACCACATCAAATAGTAGTAAAACGGCAGGGTACTACCAATGCTACTGCCTGGCAAAACATATCGCGAGCCCGCCGTGTAGCGGCCTTGGCTGTCCCTGTACGTTATCTCCACTCAGCCACTTCTGTGGCCTTTAAGGAAGACATAGAAAATACTTGTAAGCTCCTGGTTGCCTTTTTACAAAAGGCCCCCTCTTTGCTTGCGGTTTAACGCAAAAAATCGGGTATCTCTTCCCCTGCTACCAGGTCTTCTAGTCTCTCGCGCTGTCTGACCACGTAAAATTTATTCTTATACACCAACACCTCTGGTACGCGCAGACGCGAATTATAATTAGAAGACATGACAAATCCATAGGCCCCTGCACTCATCACCGCCAATAGATCTCCGGGATTCACCTTAGGAAGCTCACGATCCCGGGCCAAAAAGTCTCCTGTTTCACATATGGGGCCTACCACATCTACTACTTCCGTCTGGTCGGTGGTCGATCTTACCGGGACAATCTCGTGGTAGGCTCCATAAAGGGCCGGACGAATGAGATCATTCATCCCCGCATCGACAATTACAAAGCGCTTTTCGGCCCCCTCTTTTACGTAAAGCACCTTTGTGACCAGGATTCCGGCGTTGCCTACAATCACCCGACCCGGTTCTAAGATGAGGGTGCCGGTAAAGTCTTCCAGGGTCCTTTTCAAGGCTTCGGCATATTCTTTGGGGGGTGGCGGGTCCTCTTGGCCGTATACGATACCTAGCCCTCCGCCCAGATCCAAATAACGAACCTTTATCTCTGCCTGTTCAAGCCTCTGTAAAAAGAGCTTTATGCGTTGCAAGGCCTCGACAAAGGGCTCGACCTGGGTAAGTTGTGAACCAATATGACAATCTATCCCTACAATTTCTAGATAAGGGTCTTGTCTGGCCTGCAAGTAGGCCTCGTAGGCTTTTTCTACCGATAGACCAAACTTATTCTTTTTAAGCCCCGTAGAAATGTAAGGGTGGGTTTGTGGGTCTACATCGGGGTTTACCCTGATAGCGATGGGTGCCTTCTGGCCTTGTTGGCGGGCCTCTTCGGCAATAACCCGTAGCTCACCCAAGCTTTCTACGTTAAACATCAGAATACCCGCCTTCAGGGCCCGAGCTATTTCTTCGCGCGTCTTACCCACCCCAGAGAAGACTATCTTCTGCGGGGGTATACCCACCTTTAGGGCCCTAAAAAGCTCTCCTCCAGAAACTATATCGGCCCCTGCCCCTTCTTGGGCCAAGAGCCGAAGGACCGCCAAGTTGGAATTGGCCTTTACCGAATAACACACCAAGTGATCCAACCCAGAAAACGACTGATCAAAAACCCGTATGTGCCGCTGAAGGGTGGAAGCAGAATAGAGGTAAAAAGGTGTCCCCACAGCCTGAGCAATGGCTTTTACAGAGACATCTTCGGCGTAGAGTTCACCATCGCGAAAAGTAAAGTGATGCATATATGACCCCCTTTGTCAGTAAATCCCGTATTTTACTTCGACCTTTTCTGAAGGTGCGCTCTCGTTAGCCCGCGGGGAAGAATCCACAGCGGTAACCCAATAATAGTAAAGACCAGGGCCAGGAAGAGATGTATCAAAGAATTTGGGCTGTTTCAAAAGCCTTGGCGTAAGTAACTTGGGAGGC